>NZ_JBEPPX010000008.1:0-183631 GCF_040547535.1 Roseovarius sp. MBR-78 | reverse complement strand
CCGGCCACCGTCTCGCCCGCGCGTTGCTCCAGCGCCTGCCAAGGAACCGGGATGCCACGGAACCCGCCAGCCGAACGCAGCTCTTGCACGATCTCTGCCGTCTGGCCCTCGATCTGCTTTCCCTCGTCCAGATAGAGCGCAACTTGGCGCATCTCGAATCCGGCCATCATCTCGGACCACTCGCGGCTGGAACGGGTTTCCAACTCGCCCTTGGCCTCTTGGCGCTGCTCATCCTCATTGATCAGGGCCGCGCGAAACTTGCGCTCATTGTCCTGATATTCCTGATCCATGGCGTCCATCTTGCCACGGGTTTCTTGGTCAAGGGTTTCAGCCCCTGCCAGCTCGGCCAGCGCCTGCCGGATTTCCGACTGCCGACGCTGGATCTTCACTGAATCAAGCATTGATTTCTCCTTTTCGCTCGATCGGTTTCGTGGCCAGCTCGGCCACCGCTTCGCGCCACGCTTGGCGCTTCGGATCAGGGACGCGCCCCAATTCCTTGTTGGTTTCCTTGGTGTGGCAGGGACCGCACAGGGTGAGACAATTCGACGGGGTAAACGCCAGCTCGGGGTGATCGGCCACGCGCTTGACATGGTGAACCTCCAGCCGACGCCGCGCGCCACAGTGCTGGCATTGCCAGTTGTCACGCTCCAGCACCGCGTGCCGCACCGCCTGCCATTCCCTGCGCACAAGCGCCCATCTGCCCGGTCGCTTGGTCATAGCAATGGCCCCTCGACGGTGATCTCCAGCAACTGCCGCCGCTGGCCTGCCATCGGCTCCTTTATGCCGACGATGCCCCAGAGCTGGCCCTCGTGCTCGATCCGGTCATCTGCCGTGATGCCCCGCGTGAACTCGGAACTGCGCACCTGAAACCGGATCAGGGACCGCTCACGAAACACGCCCGCTTCCATGGTCTCACGGTCGCGCACATCCTGCCGCAGCGCCGGGATCACATCGCCGTAATCTGACCAGCTCCAGACGAACCCGCCGAACCCGTCAGGGGTTTTCGTCGCCCGCTGAAATTGTATCTGCCGGTCCAGCGCCGAACCGATAGCCCGTGTCATGCCCATGCCATCCTCGCTTGTCTGGTGGGGCGCGACATGATCCGCTGCCCCTCGGCCACGGCCAGAACGGTGGCCGATGCCGCGTCAATCCGGCCCTTGCTCCGGGCCTTCGCAATCTTGATGTTGTTGGCCGGGTCTCTGAGACAGACCGCATCCGCGAACGCAGAACGCAGCAACAGCGACGGGGCCGTCCTGACCTTGCCGTCATAGGCCGCGCGCCGGAATCGCTCCGCATCCTCGCCGCCATCCTTGAAACCCATGCCGCGCCAGACCAGAGGGGCATGGATACCGGCCTTCTCGATAGCCTCGGCAAGCTCGGCCTGTTTGTATCGGTCCATGATCAGGGCCGCGACGTGCTCGCCCTCGACGTGGCGCATCACCTCGCCCAGCCATGCCGCAACCGGCACTGTCTTTTCGCCAAGGGTGGAAAGCTCGCCGCGCTCGCTCATCTCGACATACCGGCCCGACACGCCATCCGACGCGCCACGATCTGCCAGCGACGGGGTGCTGGGGAAGGTGCCCAGACATTCCAAGCGCCCGCTGGTCGGCCAGTAGAAGCTCGCCGCGCTCATGCTGGCACTGCCGCCCAGGTCGATGCCGATCACGCATTGCCCCTCGCGCGGGGGTGGCTCCGACGCCTCGCAATTCAACCACTCGTCAACCGTCAGCAACAGGTCGCGGGTTTCGCCGCTCACACGCTCGTTTCGGTTATACAGGCGAAAGCTCGTCAGGGTCGAACCGCCCCGCGCTATGGCCCGCCGCGCCTGACCTTGCAGCCATTCCAGCGATGAACCGATGCCCGCCACCGCGCCGGGGTTGGCCTGTTTCAGGCTTTCCAGATCATCCGCAGGCAAGCCGGGGGGTGGCCTATGCTCTTGCCGGTAAACGCCCTCTTGTTCCTCGTCCAACCAAACCGAAAACGGGTGGCTATCATCCGGGGCCGATGTGCTGATAATCAGGCACCGGCCACCGCGCTTGCCCAAGCCCGACAGCAAAGCGTGCTCCAGATCGTCGCCCCGATCCGCTGGCCAGTGCCCGCGCTCGTCCATCAAGACCAGTGTGGGGGCAGTGCCCAGAGCGTTGCGCCCCTCTGCCGCAATGGCGCGCAGGAAATGACTGCCGCGCTCGTCCTCGAACTCAATCTCCAGACGCGGGGAACGCCGGAACGTCAACCGCTCCTGAATATCCTCGGGCAAGCCCATGGCGAACTGCGCCGCAAAGTCCCACGCAATCCGCGCCTGATCTCGCGTCCGCGCCGCAATGAGAACCTCACGCGACGGCTGATCGTCCCATTCCCCCAGCAATGACCCAAGCGCCAGACCAGCCGACAGGGCCGACTTGCCCGCGCCACGCCCGACAGACAGAACGCCGGTGTTGACGCTCTTGTCCAGAGCGCCCCGAACGAACCGCTTTTGAAAGGGTGCCAGTTTCAACTTGCGCCCCGCCTTTGGGCCTTGCGGAACCTCCAGCGTCTCCAGAAACCGAATTGCGAGGGTGCTATCCTTCATGGCGTCACCTGCCCGCACAGCGCGAAAAGGAAAGTATCACCACCGGTTTCAGTCTGAGGCGAAAGTCTCGGCATTGGGACCAGACGCGCACACAGCGCCCCAGAGCGGGCCACGCAGTGCCGTTGATGTGTGGCCGCGCGCTGCATCAAGCCGCCATCCTCACGCGCCTGTATCGCGCGCATATCCTTGCGGTGGACGGGGCCAAGCCGGGGGAGTTGTCCATGTCACCGCGCTTGTCATAGAGCCTGATTGCCTGATCAAGGATTGCCAGAGACAGGTCGCGGGGCAGTGCCGTTTCATCTGCGCCATAGCCTGCCGTGTAGGTGACGCGGATAGGGCCGACAGGTTCGGTCTCAAAGGTGATGGTGGGGAAGCGCCCGTGTTGCAGCGTCCAGCCCGTGGTGATCGCGGTGGCGCTGCCGTCCAGCTCGATCTGCTCGACGGTGGGAACCTCGCCCGCGTCCACCGGGCCAATGGGCAGGGACAGGACAGCACCGGGCCAGCTGGTGGACAGTGCCACGATCTCTTGCGCCAGCAGGGCCAGCGCCGCGTGCTGCTCGATCTCGTCAGCCGCCGCGCTTGCGTAGCGCATGGCGTTGCTCGCCTCGGCCAGCTCGACGCGCAAGTGATCGGCCAAGTCCAGCGCGTCAACCGGACTGCCCGTTGCAATGTGGTTTCGCTCGATCAGCTTCATGTGTTTAATCTAAACTAAACGGTTTAGTTTGGCAATGACGAAACGACCTGCACCCGCTCCTTCCCCCCGCATAGCGAACAAGCCCTTGCGGCCTGTCTTGGGGAAAGGCCCTGCGCTGCCTCGATCCGTATCCACGCGATGCCCTGTATCGGGGGCCAGCCTGCCTTCCCCTGAGCTTTTCACTCAGCCCGCCCTTTGCAGCTCTGCGCCGGTGCGGTCCCGGGTCATGCGCCTTCTTCCTGAGCGCGTGCCACGTGGGTTATAGTGTCGCGTTTCTGAGCGGGCCTAGCAGGAGCCGTTGCCGCTCGGGGTGGGTTAAAAGTCCCCGGATCGTCATAAGCCCGTTGATGTCGCTCAACGGTCAAAGGCTAGGGCAGGTCGGTGGGATATGCCCGGTCTGGCCGGTCTGCTCCGGTGGGTTGACGCTCCAGCACCACGCCCATGATGCTGGGGCGCGGTGGGTCAGTCCGCCAAGTTGGCGGTGCGGCTCTTGTTCTCATCGACCATGGCGAACCACACCAGCGGGTTGATGACAGTCCGGGCCAAGCGCAGATCGCATGTTGAGACTTGCCAGTCCGACGCGGGGCCAAGCCCATGCGTCTCCAGCCAAGCCGCAACGGTATCAACGGGCTGGTGTCCGGGCACGTCTGTCCATGGGATCATGGGGCGCTTGGTGCGGATGCTCTGGTCCCCGATGCACGCGGCAATTACCACATGGTCGGGGTTGCCCTCATCGCGCCAGACGAACGCGAAATTACAGCTTTCACCCTCGCCCACCTCCACGTGCAATGCCTCATCGGGACCGGGCATTTGCCATTGTTTGAGGAAAGCCAGCGCAGCCGTAACGCCGCCCAAATCGGACACCAGTGTCCGATTTAGCCCGGATCGCCAGACGCGAATATACCGGCGCGCGGTTCGCTCGTTAATGCCAGCCTCGGCCAGCCAGCCAGCCCAGCCGCCGTGCCTGACAAGCTCCTTTGCTTCGGATAGCGCCGCACCGGCCTGCAATGCCTTCTCGGCCATGGCGTTGGCGTGCTGGCCGATCTCGCGGTGAAGCCCCGCCACCTCTTTGGCCAAGGTGGGCAGGCGGTTGTCGCCCGCGCCGCTCATGCCATGCCCCCGGCATGTCTAAAAAGGTTCGCCAAACTGGAATTTTTGCCAATGTTTTCAATGGCAGGGAATAGACGTGTCGCCAGCGCAAACGATTGATTCCGCTGGATATGCTCAATCCCTCCGGGCCTACCAAACACAAGGATTTATCCGTGATTGGCGACACGGTTGCGCGTATGACCGCCCCCTCGGGCACCGGCAGCGTGCCGGCCTTGTAGGCCGCCCAATCGGTGATATCGGGATAATGGCGCTTGCGCCAGGCGCGCACCTTCGGGTTCATCAGCCGCCGCCAGAAGGGCGGGATCATCGCCAGCGCCGTCATCGGCGGATAGCCGGTGGGCAATTGCGGCACCTGCGCGGCATCGTAGAATTGCAACAGCGGAAAGCGCCGCATCGGGTGCAGATGGTGATCGGCATGGCGTTGCAGGTTGATGAGCAGAAGATTCGAGACACGATGCGTCGAATCCCACGAATGTTGCGGGCCGACCGGCTCGTATCGGCCACCCCCCAGGTGCCGCCGGGTCAGGCCGTAATGCTCGACATAATTGGTCAGTTCCAGTTGCCACACCGCCACCAGCGCCTGAAAGGCAAAGAGCCCGACCCCGGCCCAGCCCCCGAGCGCATAGGCCAGCCCTAACGCCGCCCCCTGCAAGGCGGCATAGCGCCAGAACGGGTTGCGCCGGTCCCAGGCGCTGCGTCCGGCGCGGCGCAGCAAGGCCCGCTCCGCGCGCAGGGCAGAGCGGGGGCCCTGCACCAGAACCCTCGGGAAAAACCGCAAGAACCCCTCGTTATAGCGCGCGGTGACGGTATCGCGCGGGGTGCCGACATGGGGGTGATGCACAAGCAGGTGCTCGGTGCGGAAATGCGAATAAAGCACCATCGCCAGGAGCAGATCGCCCAGCCACCTCTCGGCGCGGTTCGCCTTGTGAAACAATTCATGCGCATAGACGATCCCGACCGTGCCGGTGGTCACGCCGATGCCGAACGTCACCGCCAGCTTCTCAAGGACCAGCGCGGCAGAGACCTGCGTGAGATACCAGATCGTCATGAATACCAGCACCGCCTCGATGGGGAACCATATCCATGTCAGCAGGCGAAACCAGAACAGATCCGCATCCGGGGTGTCGGGGTCGGGATTGCTCAGGTCGCGCCCGAAAACGAGATCGAGCAGCGGCATCACCCCCCATCCCCAGAGCGGGATCAGCGCGATCCACCACCCGCCATTGAGCACCGCCAGAACGACCAGCGGCACGAAACTCAGCGTGATCCAGTAGGGCCAGGCGGCGGGGGCTTTGGGGTGGGTCATGATACCTCCTTGTCGCGCGGGGTGAGGCATAGCCAGATGCCCTCCTTGCCGCGCACCGTTAGTTGCGCCACCGGCACCGGCCTGCGGTCGGGGGCGGGGGGCAGGCGATAGTTGCGCAGGATCATGGCCAGGATCAGCGGTGCCTCGATCATGGCAAAGGCCGATCCGGGGCACACGCGCTGACCGGCGGAAAATGGGACATACGCCTTGCGCGCCGCCTCGCGCAGATAGATCGGCACCGGCGGATAAAGCCGCATCGCCTCGCGAAAGATGGCGCGCGCCTGTCGCAGCCTTGAGCCGGTCGAGAAATAGATCTTCTCGGGGTCGATCACGGCCCGCGCCTCGGCGGCGGCGCGGTCCTGCCACTCGGGATAGAGCGCCACAAGATAGAGCGTCCAGGCCAGCGCCGCTGCCCGCTGGCGAATGCCGGGGCGCTGATGCGGCGCTGATGCGCCCATTGCGCGCCGTTGGTGATAAAGATCGCATGGCCCAAGAGCGGGGCTATCCCGTCGGCAAGGCGGGCGGATTTCGGGAAATCCTCTGGCCGCCGGTTCAGGACCATGTCCAAAAGCTCGGGATCGTTGCACAGGAAAGAGGTGAAAAACGGCGTCCGAAACTCGGCCATCCATGCGCGGCAGAGCCTCGCGGGCTGTGCCGACAGGATATCTTCGCGGAATCGCATGAAATAGGACAGCAGCGACACCCGGTCCGGTCGCGGGACGGGTTTCGGCGGCAATGGGCGCAGATGCGGGCAGGTCGGTTGTGGCGCGGCATTTGCGGCGGTCGGTCCTCCGTGGCAGCGCATGAGGAATATCTCTTGTGGAGCGGGGCCACTATGCACGGCCCCGCGCCCGTCGGCTTGATCGAGATCAAGTCGCCGCGCCTCCATCGCGGTCCTGCGCAATTCTCTTTCCCCTGCCCCGTGCAGGCGGTATGAGGCGGAAATGTCGCAGAACCCGCCCAACCTCCGCCCCGATCTCGCGCCGCGCGCGCGCCTGACCGACACGCCCCGCAGCGGCCAGCCGACCATCGGCATGGTCTCGTTGGGCTGCCCCAAGGCGCTGGTGGATAGCGAGCGCATCCTCACCCGGCTCCGGGCCGAGGGCTATGGCATCTCGCCCGATTATTCCGGCGCGGATGCGGTCATCGTCAACACCTGCGGGTTCCTCGACAGCGCCAAGGCCGAAAGCCTCGAGGCCATCGGCGAGGCGCTCGCGGAAAATGGCCGGGTGATCGTCACCGGCTGTCTGGGGGCCGAGCCGGACTATATCACCGGCACACATCCCCGCGTGCTCGCCGTCACCGGCCCACACCAGTATGAGCAGGTGCTTGACGCGGTGCACGCCGCCGTGCCGCCCTCGCCCGATCCGTTCGTTGATCTACTGCCTGCCTCGGGCGTGCGCCTTACCCCGCGCCATTACAGCTATCTCAAGATTTCCGAGGGCTGCAATCACAAGTGCAAATTCTGCATCATCCCCGATATGCGCGGGAAACTTGTCAGCCGCCCCGCCCATGCGGTGATCCGCGAGGCCGAACGGCTGGTGGAAAGCGGCGTGAAGGAATTGCTGGTGATCTCTCAGGACACCTCCGCCTATGGCGTTGACATCAAACATGCCGAGGCGAATGGCCACCGCGCCCATATCACGGATCTGGCGCGCGATCTGGGGTCGCTCGGCGCGTGGGTGCGGCTGCATTACGTCTACCCTTACCCGCATGTGCGCGACCTCATCCCGCTCATGGCCGAGGGGCTGGTGCTGCCCTATCTCGACATCCCGTTCCAGCACGCCCACCCCGACACGCTCAAACGCATGGCCCGTCCCGCGGCTGCGGCGCGCACGCTTGACGAGATCGCGGCGTGGCGCGGCATCTGCCCCAATATCACGCTGCGCTCCACCTTCATCGTCGGCTTCCCCGGCGAGACCGAGGCAGAATTCGAGACGCTGCTCGATTGGCTCGATGAGGCGCAACTCGACCGGGTCGGCTGTTTCAAATATGAAAACGTCGCCGGGGCCCGCTCCAACGCCCTGCCGGACCACCTGCCGGAAGAGATCAAGCAGGAGCGGTGGGAACGGTTCATGGTTAAGGCGCAGGCGATTTCCGAGGCGAAGCTTGCCGCCAAGATCGGGCGCACCCTTGAGGTGATCGTGGACGAGATCGACGACGAGGGCATCGCCACCTGCCGCACCTGGGCCGACGCGCCCGAGATCGACGGCAACCTTTTCATCGACGAGGATACCGGCGCGCTCTCAGTGGGTGATATCGTCACCGTCGAGGTGGACGAGGCGGGCGACTATGACCTCTGGGGCCAGATCGCGCCGCCCGCGCGCTGACTGCGCGGCATGACAGGCTTGCACAGGCGCGCGCCCGCGCGGTATGAGATGCGCCGAGAGCATTAAAGCCAGTCATTTTCAGGAGGTCAGACATGGCCAAGCGACTTTTCGGCACCGACGGTGTGCGCGGGCGGGCCAACACATGGCCGATGACCGCCGATATGGCGCTGCGCCTTGGCGCAGCGGCGGGGCGCTATTTTCGCACCGACAAGAAAGAGCACCGCGTCGTGATCGGCAAGGATACGCGCCGCTCGGGCTACATGCTCGAATACGCGCTCACCGCCGGGTTCACCTCGACCGGCATGGATGTGTTCCTGCTCGGACCGGTGCCGACGCCCGCCATCGGCTATCTCACCCATAGCTTGCGCGCCGATGTCGGCGTGATGATCTCGGCCAGCCATAACCCCGCCGAAGACAACGGCATCAAGCTCTTTGGCCCCGACGGGTTCAAGCTCAGCGATGAGGCAGAGGCGAGCATCGAGCGGTTGCTGAATGACGGCGTCACCCCGTCGGCCCCGGAAAATATCGGCCGTGCCCGCCGCGTGGACGACGCCCGTGGGCGCTATGTCGAATATGCCAAGACCACCTTTCCCGACCGCCGCCGCCTTGGCGGGTTGCGTATCGTCGTTGATTGCGCCAACGGGGCCGCCTATCGCACCGCCCCCGAGGTGCTTTGGGAATTGGGGGCCGAGGTGATCGCGCTTGGCGTGCAACCCGATGGCTATAATATCAACCTCGATTGCGGCTCCACCCGCCCCGAGACCGCCGCGCGCAAGGTGCTGGAGACGCGTGCCGATCTCGGCATCTGCCTTGATGGCGATGCCGACCGTGTGGTGCTCATCGACGAACAGGGCCGCGTCGCCGATGGCGATCAGTTCATGGCGCTCATCGCCACGCGCTGGGCGCGCGAGGGACGGCTGGCGGGCGATACGCTGGTGGCCACGGTGATGTCGAATCTCGGGCTGGAGCGGCATCTGGCAGAACAGGGCATCGCGCTCAAGCGCACGCCGGTGGGCGACCGCCATGTCGTCGAGGCGATGCGCGCGGGCGGGCACAATCTTGGCGGCGAGCAATCCGGCCATATCGTCATGACCGACTATGCCACCACCGGCGACGGGCTCATCGGCGCGTTGCAATTCCTCGCCGCCATGGTCGAGACCGGGCAAAAGGCCAGCACACTGGCGCAGGTGTTCGAGCCGGTGCCGCAGCGCCTTGTCAACGTGCGCTTTGCCGAGGGCAAGACGCCGCTCAAGACCGATCTGGTGCAGGCCGCAATGGCCGAGGCCACCCGCGACCTGGGTAGCGACGGGCGGCTCTTGATCCGCGAATCGGGCACCGAGCCGCTCATCCGCGTGATGGCCGAGGCGGTCGATCCCGGTATGCTCGACCGGGTGATGACGCGGCTCGTGGATGCCGTGCAAGAGGCAAGCTGAGCGGCCTTTCCGTGCGTTGCAGGCCCGTCACCGGCGGCGTCTGCGGCGTCCACCCTCCGCGCCCCCATCGCCGCCGGTGTTGAAGCCGACCAAGGGCAAGGTGACGATCTTGCGCAACTCGGGGAACGGGTCGGTCTTGTGCGGAATCGCGTTGGCGGCGACGAAATGCTCCTGGAATTTCGGCTCGATGGCGGTTTCCACCTTGGTGATCTCGCCCACCACGCGCTCGATCTCGCGCCGCGCCGCGACATTGCAAAGCGCGATGCGCGCGCCCGTGCCAGCGGCATTGCCCGCCGATGTCACTTTGTCGAGCGGCACATCGGGGATCATGCCCAGCACCATCGCGTGCAAGGCCGAGATATGCGCGCCGAACGCCCCGGCCAGCACCACGCGGTCAACGCGGTCCACGCCGCGCTCGTCCATCAGCAGGCGCGCGCCCGCGTAAAGCGCGGATTTCGCAAGCTGAATGGCACGGATATCGCCTTGCGTGACGGTGATGCGCGGCCCGCCCTCGGCGCTGCCATCGTGGATCAGATAGGCGTGGGTGCGCCCCTCGGGGATCATGCGCGCCGTGCCGGTGGCCTCGGCCGAGCCGAGCAGCCCGCTTTCGTCCAGCAGTCCGGCAAGACGCAATTCCGCCACCGCCTCGATGATGCCAGAGCCGCAAATGCCGGTGATGCCGCCCACGCCCACCTCGTCGAAAAACCCCGCCTCATCCGACCACTTGTCGCAGCCGATCACGCGGAAACGCGGCTCCTTGGTCACCGGATCAATGCGAATCGCCTCGATGGCACCGGGTGCTGCGCGTTGCCCCGACGAGATTTGCGCGCCTTCAAAGGCTGGGCCAGTCGGCGAGGAACAGGCCAGAACGCGGGATTTGTCGCCAAGCAGGATTTCCGCGTTGGTGCCCACATCGACGATCAGCGCCAGATCCTCGGATTTCCCCGGCTCTTCGCTGAGCGCGACGGCGGCGCAATCCGCCCCCACATGGCCCGCGATGCAGGGCAGGATATAGACCTGCGCGCGCGGGTTGAGGGTGTTCAGGTCCAGCTCTTTCGCGCCTAGCGACAGGCTCTGCGAGGTGGCCAGCGCAAAGGGGGCCTGCCCCAGTTCCACCGGGTCGATGCCCAGCAAAAGATGGTGCATCACCGGGTTGCAGACAAACACCGTCTCGACGATGAGCGACGGCTCGATCCCCGCCTCGCGCGCAATCTCGCCTGCCAGCGTGTCGATGGCCTCGCGCACCGCCGCCGTCATCTCCTTGTCGCCGCCGGGGTTCATCATGGCATAGCTCACCCGGCTCATCAGGTCTTCGCCAAAGCGGATTTGCGGGTTCATGATGCCCGCGCTGGCCGTGACCTCGCCGGTCACCAGATCGGTCAGATGCGCGGCGATGGTGGTGGAGCCAAGGTCGATGGCGAGGCCGTAAAGCCCGCTCTCGTGCAGCCCCGGCCAGATCTCCAGCACCTGCGCCGCGTCCCCCGCATGGCCGCGATGCAGCGCCACGGTAACCTGGAATTTTCCCTTGCGCAGCACGGGTTGCAGTTTTGAGAGCAGGGACAGATCGGCGCGGATGCCCTCGATCCCCCATTCACGGCTCAAAGCGCGCGCCAGCCGCTCGAAATCGCCCGAGGGCTCGTGCATGTCGGCCTCGTCCACCTCGACGAAATAGAGCTTGGTGGCCGGGTCCATCTCGATCACCCGCGCCGAGGCGGCCTTGCGCACGACCTGCTTGTGAACCTGTGACTCGGGTGGCACGTCGATCACCACATCGCGCATCACCTTCGCCTGACAGCCCAGACGGCGGCCCGGTTTCAGCCCGCGTTTCTCGTCATAGCGCGCCTCGACGCTGTTCCATTCCGATAGGGCATCGGCCTGCACCGTCACGCCATGCTTGGAAAACTCGCCATAGCCCGGCGTGATCTGGCATTTGGAGCAGATGCCGCGCCCGCCGCAGACCGAATCAAGATCGACGCCTAATTGCCGCGCGGCGGTCAGAACCGGCGTGCCGATGGCAAAGCGGCCACGCTTGCCCGAGGGGGTAAAGACAACGAGGGGATCGGTGGTCATGGGGGCGGTTTCCTTGCTGCGCTTTGGCGGAACATAAGCCATAGGCGCGCGCCCGACAGCCCGCAAGCGTCAGAAATCCGCCCGGGCGCGGCATGGAAGGATCAACCCCAGGGAAGTTGCAGCCCGAAAAGCCAGATCGCCAGCGGCACAGGGGCCGTCGCCAGCGCGATGGTCAGCATCGTCAGCGGGGTTCGGAACATCCCCGATAGCCCCGAGACGAACGCGATGCCGCCCCCGCCGCCGATGACCGAATTGCCGGGAATATTGATGAGAACGGCAAGGTTGACGTAGCGGTATTTCACGATCCAGCCGCAATATTTCTTGGGCAGAAGGGTCTGAACAAAGGCCACGCGCCCCTTGGGCGGCAGTGCCTCGAAGCGCGCCACAAGCTGCGCCGCACCGGTCAGGTGCAGGTCGGTAAGCACCCTGCGCAGCCAGCCAAGCGGCACGGTGCAGCCCACCACATAGGCCAGTGTCAGCCCCGTCGTCGTGGCAAGCCAGACCAGCGGCGCGATATCCGCCCCGCCTGCCGCTAGCACCGAAAGCCCGATCTCGACCCCCGGCACAAAGGGAATGGCGATGAGCACGGCATAGATCACCAGCACCAGCGCCAATAGGCCCGGCATGGCCCAGCCGTAATCGTTGCGGGTGATCCACGCCTCGGCCCATGTGAACAGGAAATGCAGCGCCACCGCGAGCGCCGCGATAAGCGCGAGCCGCCAAAGCGTGCGCAACACCCCAAGTTTGAGCGGCGGAGGCGCGGGTAGGCTCGGTGGTGACATGGCTGTTTCATCCATGTCCCGAGTCTAGGCCCGACCCGGCCCCTGCACAATGCGCGTCACACGTCGTTCACATCCTTTTGCAACCAGTTAACAATCGCCTGACGATCGCCATCGAGCGCGGGCGCGGGGGCGCGCGTTGCCGGATCGGCCATCCCGCTCAGCTTGATCGGATTGCCCGCCGCCACAAAGGCGGGCTGACCGTCTGGCCCCAGCACGTCCACAACCATGTTGCGCGCAAGGATCTGGCGGTCGTGCAGCGCCTCGGCCACGGTTTGAATGGGGCCGGTGGGCACGCCTGCGGCCTCCAGCCGCTCGATCCAGTGCGATTTGGGTCGGTCAAGCGTGATCGCCTCGATCAGCCGCTTGAGGGTGCGCGCATTCTCGCAGCGCGCCGGATTGGTGGCAAAGCGCGGGTCGCGGGCAATCGGCAGGCCCAGCACATCGCAAAGCCGCGCGAAAAGCGCATCATTGCCCGCCGCGATGACAAACAGGCCGTCGGCGGCATGAAATGTTTCAAACGGGGTGATCGAGGGGTGCCGCGCGCCCGAGGGGCCGGGGGCCACCCCCGTGGTAGTGGTGATCGCCACCGCATGTTCGAGAATCGCCAACTGGCTGTCGAGCATGGCCACATCCACCTTGCGCCCCAGCCCCGTCTTGTCGCGATCCAGAAGCGCCGCCAGCACGCCTTGCACCAGATACATCCCCGCGACGATATCGCCGATCGAGGCGCCCACGCGCACCGGCTCGCGGTCTTTCTCGCCGGTGATCGACATGACGCCGCCGCGCGCCTGCACCACCATGTCATAGGCCGGACGCTCTGCATCCGGGCCGGTATGGCCAAAGCCGCTGACCGCGCCATAAATGAGGCGCGGGTGGCGGGCATGGAGCGCCTCCCACCCATAGCCCAGCTTTTCCATCACACCGGGGCGGTAATTCTCCAGCACGATATCGGCGCGCGCCAGCAGCGCGTCGAATATCTCGCGGTCGGCCTCGGCCTTGAGGTCAAGCGCGATGGACTGCTTGCCGTGGTTGATTGCGACGAAATAGGCGCTTGCCCCATCCTTGAAGGGTGGAAAGGTCCGGGTATCGTCACCGGTGCCGGGGCGCTCCACCTTGATCACTCGCGCACCCAGATCACCGAGCGTGAGCGAGGCAAACGGCCCGGCGAGAACATGGGTGAGATCAAGAACGGTCACGCCGTCAAGCGGTGCAGTCATGGGGCGATCCTTCGAGCCTGTTGTCCGGGGTAATCCTTACCGGTTGCGCATCACAGGTCTCTGACACGGATCAAACCGCGATCAGATGCCGCCCCCCTGCCGCGTGTCCCAAAGGCGCAGCACCTCGATCTGCTCTGGTGTCACACGATAGATGAGGAGGAAAGGCGTGCGCGGGATCGACAATTCACGCACCTCCACGATGGCCTCGTTCGGTTGGCCGCAATAGGGATTGGCAGACAGCGTTCGGACCGTTGCATTGACATGCGCGCGCGCTTTTGCCCCTCCCTCGGGAAAAACCGAGCGATAGTAATGGCGAAACCATTGCAGATCGCGGGCGCTCTGCCGGGTAAAGACAATCCTCATCGCGGCGCGGGGGTGATATCCGGCGCAGGCGGCGGTGTCTCGGTATCGGTGTCCCAGCTATCCATCCAGTCGGCCATGGCCTCTTGGGAGATGAACCATCCTTCATCGGTCTCGGCCAACGCGGCTTCAATCGCCGCCCGTTTCGCCTGCCGTCCTTCGACCATCGCGCGGATGGCCCGCACCGCAAGCTGCGCTGGCGGGCGCTGATCCAGTGCCGCTTCGTGCTCAAGCGCGCTTTTGAGCGCGTCATCGAGGCGGATGGTGTAGGGAACGGATGACATCGGCGCCGACCTCTCGTGTATGGCAAGAGCATACAGGAGATACACGCCGTATTCAACCGAACACCACGCGCCTCACGCCCGCCCCTTCCACGGCACCAGCCAATTCTCGGCCTTGCGCATCGCGATGTCGATGCCATAGCCGATGATCCCGATCAGGATGATCCCCATCAGCACGATATCGGTGAGCTGAAACCGCGAGGCCACCATGATCATCATGCCCGCGCCCTTCTCGGCGGCGACCAGTTCGGCGGCCACCACCGTGCCCCAGCACACCCCCATGGCGACGCGCGCGCCGGTGAATATCTCGGGCAGGGAATTGGGCACGATGACATGGCGCAAAAGCTGCCATTTCGACGCGCCCAGCGAATAGGCGGCATGGACCTTGGATATCGCCACCCCCGACACGCCCGCGCGCGCCGAGATGGTCATGATCCAGAGCGCGGCGAGAAACAGCAGGATGATCTTGCCCGATTCGCCGATCCCCGCCCAGATGATGACCAGTGGGATAAGCGCGAGCGGTGGCACCGGCCGCATGAATTCCACGATCGGATCGAACCAGCCGCGGAACCAGTCGCTGAGGCCCATCGCATAGCCCAGCGGAATGCCCACGGCGGCCCCAAGCGCAAAGCCCACGATGACGCGGTAGAGCGACCAGTAAAGATGCTCCCACAGGGTGAAATTCTGATAGCCCTCGCTTGCGATCTCGCCCAGGCGTGTGACCACGGCCTCGGGCGGGGGCAGCCATATCGGCTCCATCTGCATCCCCTTGGCGGGGGTGAAGTTGAGCGCGCCCTTGTCGGTGACCACGACCTTTCCCGCCGCCACAGAGACGGTGCCGCCCGCGCTCACCGGGGTGCCGTCGATTGCCACGACGCGCGCGCCCTCCTTGCGGCTCACCTCGTCGTTCTTGTCCATCAGGATCAGGTCCGACCGCCACGCGCCGACCGCCGAAGCGTCATTTTTGGCCATGCCGTCGCCCGGCGCGATGTCGGGGCGCTGCACCTCTTCGCCGACATTGAACACGCGCACGAACACGGTGGCATCGTCGCGCGCGCCGTCGGGGGCCTCGAGCGTATAGGTGAACTCGGCATCGCCCACGAACGGGCCGGGGGCGTGAACGGGCACCCATTTCGATCCGGTGAACGCCCCCCAGAGCAGGAAAATTGTCAGCACCGAGATGACAGAGGCCCAGCGATCCGGGCGCACCGCGCTTTCATCGCCGAAGGTGACGGTCTTGAGCGAGGTCAAATCCTGCATTTGCCGGACCTTGCGCACCCCGAACCGGACCACGAAAAACGCCGCCGCGAAAATCGCGATATAAATGAGGAGGATGGTCATGCGCCCGCCTCCTCTGTGCGGCCCATGATTTCCTCTTCCATGTCCCAGATCATCGACAGGATTTCCTCGCGCTTTTCCCCGAATTCGGGGTTTTTCTTGACCTCGCGCAGGTCGCGGCCCACGCCGTCATCGGCAAAGGGTAGGCGGTATTCCTTGTGAATGCGGCCCGGTCGTGGGGCCATGACCAGCAGGCGCTCGCCCAGCAAAAGCGCCTCCTCGACCGAATGGGTGATGAGGATGATGGTCTTGCCGGTCTCCTTCCAGAGCCGCAGCACCAGCCCTTGCATCTTTTCGCGCGTCAGCGCGTCGAGCGCGCCAAGCGGCTCGTCCATCAGGATCACGTCGGGGTCATTCGCAAGACACCGCGCCAGCGCCACGCGCTGCTGCATCCCGCCGGACAGCTCATACACCGCCTTTTGCTTGAAATCCTGAAGGCCCACCACGTCGAGCAGATGATCGACGGTGCCGGCCCAGTCCTTTTCCCGCTTGCCCGCCATGCGCGGCCCGAAACTCACGTTGTCGCGCACGCTCATCCATTCAAACAGCGCGCCTTGCTGAAACACCATGCCCCGCTCGGCACCGGGACCGGTCACCCTGTGCCCGTTGAGGGTGATCTGCCCTTCGGTCGGCGCGAGAAAGCCCGCGAGGATGTTGAGAAGCGTGGTCTTGCCGCAGCCCGACGGCCCAAGCACGCTCATCAATTCGCCGGTTTGCAGATCAAGCGAGACATCCTGCAACGCCTGCACATGATCGCCATTTGGCAGGTCAAACCGCATGGATATGTTTTCAATCGACAGTGTCGACATGCCGCCCCCTCTGTATTGCGATGCATCGCGGACGCAGGCGGCCTGCCCGGTCACGCCGGACAGGCCCTTGCGCGCTTAGGGGATCACATCCCCTTGCTGGCCGCCAGCGGGCCGATATTGACGTGGCTTTCATAGGTGGCGAGCGCCGAGTCGATGCTGCCTGCCTCGACAAATACCTCGGCCACGCCTTTCATGAAGTCCTGCGCGCCGCCGCCGAGCCATTTGGCGTTGAGCTGATCCTCGACGGTGGGGAAAACGAAGGTGTCGATGGTCGCCGCCGTTGCTTCGACATCCATGCCGCTATCCTTGGCGATCACCGGCAGCATCTTGTCGCGGTTGGCCGGGTCGGCCCACATCGCGTTGGCCTCTGCCGTCACCTTGAGGAAGGTGGCCACCACATCGGGGTTCTCGGCCACATAGGCCGAGGGGCCGGAGGTCACGTCAAAGACCAGAATCCCAAGCTCTTCCTTCTCCGCCCCCGTGAGCAGCACGTTGCCGTGCTCCTTGGCGCGGCGCAGCGAGCCGCCCCAGCCGCAGAACATGTCAACCGCGCCCTGCGCGATCGCCGCCGCGCCCTCGGGCGGGGCCATATTGACCACATCCATCGTCGCGATATCGACGCCGAAATGGTTCATCTGCTTGAGAAAGCCGTAATGCGCGGCGGTGCCCAGCGGCACGGCGACCTTCTTGCCCGCCAATTCGCCCGCGTTGGTCTTGTCGATCTCAAGCGCCTCGGCAACGACGCAGTTATCGTTGTCCGAATAGCTCACCGCCACGTCGAGCACGTGAAGATCCTGCCCCGCACTCGCGGCCACCACGAAGGGCGGCACGCCCTGGCTCACCGACAGGTGAATATCTCCCGAGGCCATGGCCGCGCTCATGGCGGTGCCGGTATCGAACGCGCGCCAGTTCACCTTCATGCCGAGCGCTTCTTCATACATGCCGGTTTCCTTGGCATATTGGAACGGCATCGGCCATTCGAGGAAATAGGCCACGTTGAGTTCCTGTGCCCCTGCCGCGCCGCCAAGCAGCGCCGCGCCGAACGTGGCCGAAACCAGTTTTGCCTTGAGTGTCATCTTGTCGGTCTCCCGTTGGTCAAATGAGGCGGGGGTGCCCCGCTTTCGTGCCAGATGCGCGGCGGCCTTTGCCGCTCTTCTCGGGCGTTAACCGGCCCTGTCACCGCACCGCGTGGCAAAGTGAACCCGATTGCCGTTGGCCGATCAACGCCTGAATCCAGAGCGTAGTGAGATTTCAGTATTTTGGAAAAGAGGGTTTCGATCAGGTGCAAAGACAGCGGTCCGGTTTCATGCGCCGCTGTTTTCAGAGACTTTTCAACCTTCTGAGCGTGCCGCGCGAATGTCACGCGACAGGCTGGCCTTAGAGAATGGCGGTGTTTGGCCCTATTGATCCGCCTGCATTTGCGGCGAGATCGGGTTTATGATCTGTTTGCTTGAAACCGCACGCGCGGGTCGGGCCTATGCGCAATGGAGCCTTCTCATGGACGGAAAAATTCTCGACAATGACATCTCTCGCGTGGTCGAGGCCGACCGCGCCCATGTCTGGCACCACCTGATCCAGCACGCCCCCTGGACCGGGACCGACCCCAAGGCCGATCCGCGCATCATCGTCGAAGGGCGCGGGATGCGCGTTTGGGACCAGAAGGGCCGCGAGCATATCGACGGCGTCTCGGGCGGGGTCTGGACGGTCAACGTGGGCTATGGGCGCGAGCGGATCGCCAACGCGGTGCGCGACCAACTCATTCAACTTCCCTATTTCGCGGGCTCCGCAGGCTCCATTCCCGGTGCGATGTTCTCCGAGAAACTGATCTCGAAAATGCCGGGGATGAGCCGGGTTTACTACACCAATTCCGGCTCGGAGGCGAACGAGAAGGCGTTCAAGATGGTCCGCCAGATAGCGCACAAGCGGTATGGCGGCAAGAAACACAAGATTCTCTACCGCGACCGCGACTATCACGGCACGACGCTGGCCTGTCTCTCGGCGGGCGGGCAGGACGAGCGCAATGCACAATACGGCCCCTTCGCACCCGGCTTCGTGCGGGTGCCGCATTGCCTTGAATACCGCGCGCAATGGGATCTGGAGGGCGAAGCTTACGGCGTCGCCGCCGCCAATGCCATCGAAGAGGTGATCCTGCGCGAGGGCCCCGATACCGTGGGCGCGCTGTGTCTGGAGCCGGTGACAGCGGGCGGTGGCGTCATTGTCCCGCCCGAAGGCTACTGGCCGCGCGTGCAGGAGATTTGCCGCAAATACGACATCCTTCTGCATATCGACGAGGTGGTGTGTGGCGTCGGCCGCACCGGCACCTGGTTCGGATATCAGCATTACGGGGTGGAGCCCGATTTCGTGACCATGGCCAAGGGCGTGGCGAGCGGTTACGCCGCCATCGCCTGTTGCGTGACCAATGAGCGCGTGTTTGATCTCTTCCGCGACAATGCCGCCGATCCGATGAATTATTTCCGCGATATCTCCACCTTCGGCGGCTGCACGGCGGGGCCTGCGGCCGCGCTGGAAAATATGGCGATCATCGAGGAGGAGGGGCTGCTGGAGAACACCAATGCGATGGGCGCGTATATGCTCGACCAGTTACGCGCGCTTCAGGACCGTCACGCCGTGATCGGCGATGTGCGCGGCAAGGGGCTGTTTCTGGGGGCCGAACTGGTGGCAGACCGCACCACCAAGGAACCGGCACCGGAAAAGATGGTTCAGGCCGTGGTCGCCGATTGCATGGCCAATGGCGTCATCATCGGGGCCACCAACCGCTCGCTTCCGGGTTTCAACAACACGCTGTGCTACTCGCCTGCGCTGATTGCCACGCGCGACGATATCGACCAACTTGTTTCGGCCACCGACGCGGCGCTGACGCGGGTTTTCGGGTGAAACATGAAACCGCCCCGAAACCCGTGTTTCGGGGCGGTCTGGAAAGAGAAATGTCGGAATTTTGAAATTTTCCGAACCGGAAACTTTTCGAGTTTCCGTTAGTGAGCGCGGTCCCGCTCAGATCACCAGCACATCCAGCGGCGGAAAGCCGTTGAAGCCCACCGAGGAATAGCTCGACGTGTAGGCGCCGCAGCTTCGGATGATGATCCGGTCGCCCGCGCGCAGGCCCACCGGCAGCGCCACCGGGCGCTTTTCATAAAGCACATCGGCGCTGTCGCAGGACGGCCCGGCAAGGATGCACGGCCCCGTCGCCTCATGCTCGCGCTCGGTCAGGAATTGATAGCGGATCGCCTCGCCCTCGGTCTCGGCCAGCCCCGAAAAGCGGCCGATATCGAGATAGACCCAGCGGCACAGGTCATCCTCGGACTTGCGGCTGACCAGCAGCACCTCGGCGGCGATCATGCCGGCCTCGGCCACCATGCCGCGCCCCGGCTCGGCCATAATGCGGGTAGCGCCGGGAAAGCGCGGCTCGACCATCGCCATGATCTCGCGGGCATAGCTCTCGGGGGCGGCGATCTCGTCACCGTAAAAGGCCGGGAAGCCACCGCCGATATTGATGAGCGAGAGCGCGTGACCGGCGGCGCGCGCCTCGGCCCAGACCTCGGCCACACGGTCCAGCGTCTCGCGCCACATCGCGGCGCGGCGCGTCTGGGAGCCTACGTGGAACGACAGGCCCACCGGCACCAGACCCAGCGAGACGGCCTGATCCATCAGCGCCACGGCGCGCTCGGGCGCGCAGCCAAACTTGCGGCTGAGCGGCCAGTCGGCCCCCGTGGCCCCCACCAGCAGGCGGATATAGACCTGCGCGCCGGGCGCGTTGAGGGCGATCTTTTCCAGCTCCATCTCGCTGTCAGAAGCGAAAAGCGTGATCCCGGCGGCATGGGCGAAGGCGATGTCGCTGGCGCGTTTCACCGTGTTGCCGAACGAGATATGCGCGGGTTTCGCCCCAAGCCCGAGGCAAAGCTCGATCTCGCCGCGCGAGGCGGCATCGAACCGGCTGCCCTCGGCGATCAGAACCTCGATCACCTCGCGCGCCGGGTTGGCCTTGACGGCATAGTGGATATCGGCGCGGCCAAGGCCGGATTTCAGCGCGCGGTAATTCTGCGCCACGATATCACGCGACACCACCAGCGTCGGGCGGTCGAACGCATTGGCGCGGATGAAATCAACGAGGGGGGAAGGTGCGAAAACGGCATCGCCGCCCGCGACGGGGGTTACGTAGGCGTTCATGGTCATCTCCGATCAAGACCCGGGCTTTCACCCGACCAGTTCCAAAAGGAGACGTTACCGTCGCTACGTAAACACGGGTGGATGTCCCACCGGCCAGAGGCGCGTGCGTTGGCGTCTATGGAATCGCACTTAGGGCCATGTCCTGAGTCACGCAAGACATATTTGCCTGCGCGGGAAAAAATCCGCGCGGCGTGGTCAGCCCGCCGTGGCCCAATCGGGCAGCGCATGGCCAAGGATGACCTCTGCCCCCAGCCGCCCCAACTCGTCCGAGCATTTCGCGCCCCGCCCACAGCCCGCCGTGGCCACGGCAACCCGCTCCGATATCGGGGCGATGCGCGCGCGATCCTCGGGGGTAAAGCTGGTGACGCAGGCGGCGTGATGCGTGGCCTCGATCCGCAGCCCCGGCATGAACGCGCGCATCTGCGCGTCAAGCTCGCGCGCCACCGTCGGGTTGCCACCCGAGCGGAACCAGTCGTTGATCTCGGCAGGGGAGGAGAGCGGCACATCCACGCTATCGCCACCCAGCTTGAGATACCAGCGCCCATCGGGATAGCGGATCGGCGGTAACAGGTAGGGGCCGTCGCCATGCGCGTGCAGATAGATGAGCGGCGGCAGCGCGGTCAGGCGCGCGGCCTGCGTTTCGCTTACCTCGAAAAACGCCACCGTCCGCGCCATCACCGAGAGCGGCACCGCCCCGCCCGTGAGCGCGCCGGTATAGGCCCCGGCGGCCACCAGCACGCGCGCGGCCTCGGTCTCGCCACCCTCATGGCGGATGGTCACGCCATCCGCGCGCTCGTCAATGGCCAGCACGCGTGCGGCGATCACCCGCGCCCCTGCACGCTCTGCCGCGCGTGTCTGCGCCGCGACCAGGCGGCGGGGGCTGATATGCCCGGCGCGGCGTGGCTCGTGCCAGGCCTCGGTGCCGGGCGGCAGATGGAAGTCGGGAAAGCATGCGGCCAGCCCGGTATCGTCCAGGCGCGCGCACTCCACCCCGTCGCGCGCCGCCACCTCGCCGATGCGCGCCATCGCGGGGCTGCCTGTCGGCCCGGCCATGAGCACGCCGCGCTCGGTGTAGAAGGCGATGCCGCTCTCGGCCTCGATGCCGGCATAGCGCGCGATCGAGGCGCGGCTGACCCGGCTCCAGAACGGCGCGGGGTCAAGGCTGCGGGTGATGCGGCCTTCGTCGTAGTGGCTGCCGAAAACGCCCCGGTGATCGGCCATCTGCCGCGGCTCGTCGGGGCCGATAAGCACAACGTCCTGCCCGCCGCGCGCCAGATGCCGCGCGGCGGCTGCGCCGATCAGGCCGCGACCGATCACGGCAAGGGGCAGGGCGGGCGCGGGTTTCAGCGGCTGTCGTCCTCGTCCTCGTCGTCCCCGCCATCGGCGGGCAGGTTGAACAGGCTGTCGGCATCGAGACCGGCCCCGCGCCGGTCGTCCTCGTCGGGCCCATCCGACAGGGTAAACGTCTCCAGCCCCTCGATGGCGGTCGGGATGCGCGGCTCGGCATCGCCGCTCAGGCTCTGCTCGGTGCTCAAGAGCTTGCGCCGCTCGTCATCGCTCATCGCCGTGCCCTCGGCGGCCTTCTTGGCGGCGGCCTTCTGTACGGCGGCGTCAAGCTCGGTCTGCTTGCACAGGCCAAGAGCCACCGGGTCGACCGGCTCCATGTTGGAGATGTTCCAATGCGTGCGCTCGCGGATCGAGGTGATCGTGGGCTTCGTGGTGCCCACCAGCCTGGCGATCTGGCTGTCGGCCAGCTCGGGGTGGAACTTGACCAGCCACAGGATCGCGTTGGGCCGGTCCTGACGCTTTGACAGCGGCGTGTAACGCGGCCCGCGCCGCTTTTCCTCGCCCTGCGCGGCGGCGTTGAACTTGAGCCGCAGCCGGTGCGCGGGGTTTTTTTCCGCAAGCGCGATCTCTTCGGCGGTCAACTGGTTGTTGGTGACCGGGTCAAACCCCTTGACGCCGGCGGCCACGTCGCCATCGGCGATGCCCTGCACCTCCAATTCATGCAGCCCGCAGAAATCGGCGATCTGCTTGAAGCTGATCGTCGTGTTGTCCACAAGCCAGACGGCGGTGGCCTTGGTCATGATCGGCATGGACATGATGCCAGTCTCCTTCACTCACGTCTTTCCTGATGCCCGGCGAGGGCGGTCCCGGTGCGACCGGGACGAGTTTCCATTGTCGGGAAATTCCCGAGCGGTATAGTCAAGCCGGGCTGAAAAGGAAAGACCAAGAATGCGCGTCTTGATATCTCTGGCAGTGGCGCTTTTGCTGGCGGCACATCCCGCGCGGGCCGAGCGTGCGGGCGCGTTCGACTATTACGTGCTGGCGCTGAGTTGGTCGCCGACATGGTGCGCGCTCGAAGGCCGCGCGCGCGGGGCCGCGCAATGCGACCGGGCGCATGGCTGGGTGCTGCACGGGCTCTGGCCGCAAAACACGCGCGGCTGGCCGTCCTATTGCCAGACCGCGCAGCGCCCGCCCTCGCGTGCCATGACCGCGGGCATGGCCGATATCATGGGCGCGCCCGGCCTGGCCTGGCACCAGTGGAAAAAGCACGGAACCTGCTCCGGCCTGTCGGCGGCGGATTATTTCGCGCTGTCGCGCCGCGCCTATGCGCGCGTGAACCGCCCGGCGGTGTTTCGCAAGCTCGACCAGCCGGTGAAACTGCCCGCGCGCGTTGTCGAGGAGGCGTTTCTCAAGGCCAATCCGGGGTGGGGGCGCGACATGCTCACCATCACCTGCCGCGCGGGCCGGATCGAGGAGGCGCGGCTCTGCCTGTCGAAATCGCTCGATCCGGTGCCTTGCGGGCGCGATGTGAGCCGCGATTGCACGCTGGGCGATGCGCTGTTCGACCCGGTCAGGTAATCGCCGGTCCCAAGGGGTTTCTTCTTGGCAAAAATACCCAGATCGCGCGGGTTGCTGCCGCTCACACCGCCCGCGCGATGAGCGCGACCACCACCACCGGCACCAGCAGCGCGTGCAGCACATGATCGAACCAGTTGCTGCTGCCAAGGCCCGCGACCCACAGCGCCTGTCCGGCGACGGCGACGAGCGGCAGGAATACCGCCCCCGACCAAGCCCCGTAGCCACAGACCGCCAACACCATTGCCGCCACCGGCACGGGGGCATAGCCCAGCCGGTAGAGATCGACCGGCACCAACCCCATCGCCGAGGCGAGAAATATCCCGTAGGCCGCGAGGAATATCAGCAACTCCGCCGTGGCAAACGGCACCACCGGCAGCCCCCAGGCCGCCGCCACGTGGCGCAGCGCCAGCGCGGGCAGCATCACGCCCAGTGGTGACAGGAGCGCCATCGCCCCCGCCACCACGACGTTGCCCCGCCATGCCGGCACCAGCGCCGCCACCGCCACGCCTGCCGCGCTCGCCCCCGGAGGCCCGGCCCAGAGACCGGCCAGCGCGAACCCGGCCCAGCCCAGCACCACCGCCAGCCCGGCCCATTCCAGCGCGCCCCTCATCGTGCCGCCAGCCATGAGGCACCCATGATATGCGCCGCGATCCCGCGCTTGCCGCCGGTGGAATGCACCAGCACGATCACGTCGCCCACCCGGCGCAGCATCGGATAGCGCAACGCGCCCGGCCCGCTGAGCCGATGAACCTCGCGCCAGCTTGCGCCCTCATCCCCGGATATCGACAGGATCAGCGCCTCGGGGGCGGTGGCATCGTCATTGGCGGCCATCAGGATGCGCCCGTCGCCCAGTGCCAGCGCCGCCACCGGCGCGCTCGGGTTGGGGCGGCTCGTGGGTTCGGGGGCGCTCCAGCTTTGCCCGCCATCCGCGCTGCGGCAAAGCCAGAGCGTGCCGCTGCGGTCGAAATCGCGCAGGAAGGCCAGCGCGCGCTGCGCATCAAGCGGCACGATCATCGGCTGAATCACCTTGGCGTGGCGGCTGCGCATCCAGCGCCGGTCGCGCACGCGGCCGCTCGCGTCAAAGCGCACCAGCGCGCCGAAGGTCGGCCCCATCTCGAAATAGGCGGGCAGGGCGTGGCTGCCATCGGCATAGGCCAGCATTGGCGATTTCATGAGGAAAGAGCGCCCGAGGATTGGTGACAGGTCAAGCTTGCGGGCCGTCACCGGCCCGGTGCGCGACAGGGTGACATCGGCAATCACCGCCATCGCCCAGCCGCCCACCGAGACCACCGTCGCGAAAAGCCGCCCCGGTGCGGCCTCATGCGCGACGGTATTGCCCAGCGTCACGACAAGTTGCCGCGGCTCCAGTGCGCGGCCAAGCGCCGTGCGGGTCAGCCGGGGGGCGGAGTCCGAGACCTGCCAACCATCCGCGTGCCGTATCAGATCGACACCCCGAATATCGACATCGGGCTGCGCCTCGGCAGAGCCCTCGAACCAGAGCACCGACATGCCGCCCTCACGCGGCAGGATTGCGGGGGCGTGGGCCTGTCCCGTCGAGGGGCGATAATCGAGCACGGTCTCGAACCGCCCGTCGCCAGTTGCAGGCAGTGGGGCAGGCAGGGCAAATAGCCAGCAGAGCGGGGGATCGCGCCGGATCGTCACCGCGCTGAGGACAAGGCTCAGCGCGGCGAGCGTGAAGATCGTCAGCGAAACTGCGTCCAAGTCAGGCGACCTTGAGGACGATCTTGCCGATATGGGCGCTCGATTCCATGCGCGCATGAGCCGCCGCCGCCTCGATGAGGGGATATTCGGAATCCATCACCGGCGCGATGCGCCCCGCCTCCAAGAGCGGCCAGACATGCGCGCGCAAGCCCTCGGCGATGCGCGCCTTGGCGAGATCGCTTTGCGGGCGCAGGGTGCTGCCGGTTATCGTCAGGCGGCGCACCATCACCTGCGCGAAATTCAGCTCCACCTTGGGCCCTTGCAGAAAGGCGATCTGCACCAGCCGCCCGTCATCGGCGAGCGCGCGCACGTTGCGCGGCAGATACGCGCCGCCCACCATGTCGAGGATCAGATCGGCCCCGCCCTCGGCGCGCAGCACCTCGACGAAATCCTCGTCGCGGTAGTTGATCGCGCGCTCTGCGCCCAAGCTCTCGCACACGCGGCATTTCTCTGCCGATCCGGCGGTGGTGAACACCCGCGCGCCAAAGGCATGGGCAAGCTGAATGGCCGTGGTGCCGATGCCGCTTGATCCGCCATGCACCAGAAACCGCTCGCCCCCCTTGAGCGCGCCGCGCTGAAACACGTTGGTCCAGACGGTGAAAAACGTCTCGGGCAGGCAGGCTGCCTCGCGCAGCGCCATGCCCCGTGGCACGGGCAGGCAATGCGCGGCAGGCGTCGTCACATATTCAGCATAGCCGCCACCGGGCAACAGCGCGCAGACCTTATCGCCCACGGCCCAGCCGCTGACGCCCTCGCCAAGCGCCACGATCTCGCCCGCGCCTTCCAGCCCCGGCAGGTCTGATGCCCCCGGCGGCGGCGCATAGCTGCCCGTGCGCTGCAACGCGTCGGGCCGGTTCACCCCGGCCCATGCCAGCCGGATCAGCACCTGCCCCGCCGCCGGTTCGGGCACCGGGCGGGTGGTGGCGCGCAGAACCTCCGGGCCGCCCGGCGCGGTGATCTCGACTGCTGTCATGGTGGTGCTCATGTCGTGCCTTTCTTCAGTTGCGGGCCTGCCAGCGCCCCGGCATTCCTGCCTGTTGCCTGTCTTCCGGGGCCTTTATGCGGCCCATAAACGCCAATGGCCCGGCCATCAGGCCCGCGACAAGCCGGTTCTCGCGCGCCTTGGCCTTGAGTTTCTCGATCTGCATCACGTCCTCGATCCGGCGGTCGAGAAACTCCCATGTTCGCGCCTGCCCGTCGCTCTCGTCGCCCAGCCAGTAGAGCACCGTCGCGCCGTAGACGCCCGACAGCGTGGCGCGTTTGGTATACCAGTTGATATCCCGCGAGGTATCGCCCAGCGCCGTCCAGATGCGATCGGCGGTGCGCCACATGGCGCGGGTGCCGTCGGGGCCATGTTGCGGCAGCGCAAACAGCGTCATCCCGCGCCGCACCAGCTCGCGGTCCTCGACCAGTTCAAGCCGCGTGCGCACGGCAAACGCCACCCGGTCGCGAAACCGCATCGCGCCGAGATCGGCCTCTTGCAGCGCGGCCACCATCGCGGCGTCGCCCGCCTCGTGATAGGCAAGCGCCAGATCGACCGCCCCGCGCGGGCAAACCGCATCGACAATCGCAGGCTCGATTTCGGCCTCTGCAGCGGCAAGGCGCAGCACCGTCTCGCTCCATCCGTCAAAGGGCACATGCGGTTTGGCAGCCTCCAGAAGGCGGGTTTTCACGTCGGTCTCGGACATCGGGTTCCCCTTTTTGCGCACCCTAGACAAGGCGGGGGCGCTTTGCTATACGGCCATCTCCTGCAACTTATTGCAACTTCAACTTGGGAAGGTGGTGACACCACATGCAGGTTAGTGTTCGCGACAATAATGTCGATCAGGCGCTCCGCGCCCTGAAGAAGAAATTGCAGCGCGAAGGCGTTTTCCGCGAAATGAAGCTCAAGCAACATTTCGAGAAACCGTCCGAGAAAAAAGCGCGCGAGAAGGCCGAAGCGATTCGCCGTGCCCGGAAACTGGCGCGCAAGAAGGCGCAACGCGAAGGTATGCTCTAAGCTACGCTGCGATATCATCGCGACACCAAAGACGACCCCCGAGCGGATGCTTCGGGGGTTTGTCGTTTTACGGGGCCTTTTGTTATTCCGCGACCGGCAGGAATGGCGACGGCGCGCCCACGGAAATCAGGCTCAGCCGGTGCATCGCCCGCGTGCAGGCGACGTAGAGCATGTTGCGATCCATCTCGGTGGCATAGACCGCAGCGCTTGCATCGGGCACGATCACGCGGTCGAATTCCAGCCCCTTGGCAAGATGCGGCGTGCAGACCAGAAGGCCGGTGGAAAACCCGGCGCTGCCCTCTTCGAGCAGGCGCGCGTCGATGCCCGCGCCGGTGAGCGCCTTGTGCAGGCGCTTTGCCTCTCCTTGGGTCTTGGCGAGGATGGCCAAGGCGCTGTGATCGGAGGCGGCGAACGCCTCTATCATCGCGGTGATCCGCGCCAGCGCCTCCTTGGGCGTCTGCACCATGTGCAGATCCGGCTCCGGCCCGTGGCGCTCCATCGCGATCAGGTCGGGGTTGGGCGAGATTTTCAGGGCGAATTGCATGATTTCCCAGGTCGAGCGATAGCTCTTGTTGAGCGTCACGCGATGCGCGTCATCAAGCACCGCCTCGATCCGCTCGGGCGTCGAGGCGCTATAGGGGTTCACCGATTGCGTGGCATCACCAAGGATCGTTTTCCGGCACGGGAAAAGCCGCGCCAGAACCGCGTATTGAACCGGGGTGTAATCCTGCATCTCGTCCACCAGCAGGTGTTTGACAGTGCCATAGGGGCTTTCGACGCCTTCGGTCAGCATCTTGAGGTAGATGAGCGGAAACACATCGGCATAATCGAGCTTGCCGCCTTTGGGGGCGAAAAGCTCGGGGCGCTCCAGCCAGTCGTAGAATTTCTTGTAGGCCTTGCGTAGGGTGGTGCGGTTGACCATGCCGCGCACCGCCTTGCGGATCACCGCGCGCTCTTCCTTGCGCAGCTCGATATTGTATTGCGCCTCGAACGCCTGGATCGCCTGATTGCCGGTGGTGGTGATGCGCTCTGCCATCGGCAGGCGGCGCAGGCGTTGCCATGTCGTCTCGAACACGAAGCCGGGCAGGGGGCGCTTGCGGATCACGAGGTCTTGCGGCTGAAACGATGTTTTTTCAAGGTGTTGGGCGTAGGATTCGATCTGGCGCAGGAAATCCGGGGCGGCCTTGGCACGGATGCGCTCCTTCATCCCGGCGTCGTCTGTCTCGAGCAGGCGGGCGGTTTGCTCGAAAAAGCTCTGAAACCGGATCTTGTTGCCAAGTATCTGCGCGGCAAGGGTTTCCATGCCGATCTCGGGCACGGTTTCCTCGCCAAGCTCTGGCAGGACGTTGCCGATATAATCGGCAAAGACCCGGTTGGGCGAAATGATGAGGATATCGCCCGAGGTCAGCGTGTCCTTGAACCGATAGAGCAGAAAGGCGATCCGGTGCAGCGCGATAGAGGTCTTGCCTGACCCGGCAACCCCCTGGATAATCAGGGTTTTCGCATCGGCATCGCGGATGATGGCATTCTGGTCGCGCTGGATGGTGGCGACGATGTTCTTCATGCCCTCGTCGCTGGCCTCGGCGAGGGCATCCTGCAACACGTCATCGACGATATTCACGCTGACATCGAGCATGAATTCCATCTCGCTGTTCTTGATGCGAAACTGCCGCTTGAGCATCAACTCTCCGGGGATCGTGCCGGAGGGGGCGACATATTGCGCGGGGCCGGTCTCGAAATCGTAAAACAGCGACGAGACCGGCGCGCGCCAGTCATAAACCCACGCCTCCTGCGTGTCCTCGTCGCGGAAATCGTGGATGCCGATATAATGCGGCACCGCGTCGCCCCGCCCTTCGCGGCGGAAATCGAACCGCCCGAAATAGGGGGATTTCCGCAGCTTCTCAAGCTTTTGCGCCTGCACGCGCAGTACGTCCGACGAGCGCATCATCTGGTCGATGGATTGCCGCATGGCCGCCTTGTCGAGGTGGTCCATGTCGCGGCGATGCTCCCACATATGCTCGTGGGCGGCCTGTATCTCGTGCCGGTATTCGTCAAGGCGCGTGCCGATGGTGGCAAGGTTGGCGTCGATGCAGGACAGGCAGTCTGCAAGACGCCTGTCTTCGAGTGGTCTGTGGTTGGTCATGGGGGCGGCGTTTGGCGGAAACCGCGCCGGGTTGCAAGCGATCAGCGCAAGGGGCGCGCGACTGTGACACCGGTCGCGGCGCGGGTGGCGGGATTCGGCCTGCTTGCAAACCGGGCCGGGCGGGGCGATTGTCGCGCCATGGAACCCGTGCCCGATAGCCCCCGCCTGCGCATCCGCATCGTCTTTGGCGATGGCGAGATGATCGGCCCCGGCAAGGCCGAATTGCTGGAGCGGATCGCGCGTTGCGGCTCCATCGCGGCGGCGGGCCGCGAGATGGGGATGAGCTACAAGCGCGCCTGGCAGTTGATTGGCACGCTGAACGCGATGTTCCGCGCGCCGCTGGTCGAGAGCACGCGCGGCGGCCCCGGTGGCGGCGGGGCGGTGCTGAGCGAACTGGGGCAAGAGGTTCTGACGCTGTATCGCGCGTTCGAGGATGACGCCGCCCAAGGCGGCGCGGCACGACTGGCGGCGATGCAGGCGTTGCTTAGGGATATTCCCGAGGGAAAATAACGGTTGACCGGCGGGGTGATCCGGGGCGATATGTTTCTTGGAATATATCAGCCGGGGGCAAGATGCTTTTCAACCGCCGATTCCTTCTTGCAGCGATTGCGGCCCTTGGCCTTGGCCCCGCGCTGGCGCAAGACGATGCGCCGGTGATCGCCGCCGCCTCAAGCCTGCAATTCGCCGTTGAAGACGTTGCCAAAGCCTTCACCGCCAAGACGGGCCAAAAGCTGCGCCTGTCGTTTGGATCAACAGGCAATATGTCACGCCAGATCCGCGAAGGCGCGCCGTTCGAGATGTTCCTTGCCGCCGATGACGCGACGCCCACAGCATTGCACGCCGATGGCCTGACGCGCGATGCGGGCATGGTCTATGCGGTCGGTCGGGTCGTTCTGGTCGCCCCCAACGGCTCTGCCCTTAATGTGGAACAGGGGTTTGACGGGGTGCGGACGCTGCTGGACAGCGGGCACCTGACCCGCTTTGCCATCGCCAACCCCGATCACGCACCCTATGGCATTGCCGCGCGCGAGGCGCTGATCGCGCGCGGGCTGTGGGACGATCTGCAACCGGTGCTGGTGCTGGGCGAGAACGTGAGCCAAGCGGCACAGTTTGCGCTCTCGGGCAATGTCGAGGGCGGGATCATCGCCTATTCGCTGGCGCTCGCGCCAGAAGTGGCCCCGCGCGGCACCTACGCGCTGATCCCCGAGGACTGGCACGAACCGTTGCGTCAGCGCATGGTGCTGCTGAAGGATGCAGGCCCCGTAGCCAAGGCGTTTTACGCTTACATGCAGCAACCGGCGGCGCGCGCGATCATGGCGCGCTACGGCTTTACCCTGCCTGAGGGCGAATAACGCATGGATTGGGCGGCGCTTTGGCTGTCGCTGCGGCTGGCGGGGTGGACAGTAGCGATCCTGCTGCCGGTCGCGGTGCTGGCGGGGCGGTTTTTGGCCTATCGGGAATTCCGCGCCAAGGGTCTGGTCGAAGCGCTGGTGATGCTGCCCCTCGTGCTACCGCCCACGGTGTTCGGCTTTTATCTGCTGGTCGCCTTCGGGCGCAATTCGCCGGTGGGCGATCTGTGGCAGGGCCTGTTCGGCCATCAACTTGTGTTCACCTTCGAGGGGTTGGTGCTGGCCAGCGTCATCTTCAACCTGCCCTTTGCCATCCAGCCCGCGCAGCGCGGGTTCGAGGCGGTGCCGGTCGAAGTGCGCGAGGCGGCACGCTGTTGCGGCATGTCGCCGCTGACCGCCTTGCGCAAGGTCGAATTGCCACTGGCCTGGCCGGGGGTGATGACGGCGATGGTGCTGACCTTCGCGCATACATTGGGCGAGTTTGGCATCGTGCTGATGGTTGGCGGCTCGATCCCCGGTGAGACCAAGACGATTGCCATCGCGATCTATGACCGGGTGCAGGCGTTTGACGATCAGGGCGCGGCCACCATGTCCGCCGTGCTGGTGGCAATCTCGCTTTTCACCATCGCGCTGACCTATCGGCTGTCGGCGCGCATGGGGCGGAGGCTCTCCTGATGGCGCTAGAGGTCATGGTGCAGGCCGCATCGCCCATCCCGCTTGATATCGCGTTCCGGGTGGAACCGGGGGAACTCTTGGCGTTGGTCGGGCATTCCGGTTCGGGCAAGACGACGCTGTTGCGCAGCATCGCGGGGCTGTGGCGGCCCGAGCATGCGCGGGTGGCGGTCAATGGCATTCCATGGCTGGACACCGCCGCGCGCGTCGATCTGCCGGTGCATCGCCGCGCGGTTGGGGTGGTGTTTCAGAATTACGCGCTTTTCCCGCATATGACGGCGGCGCAAAACGTGATGGCTGCGATGCAGGCCCCCGATCGGGCCGAGGCGGAACGCATTCTTGATCTGGTCAACTTGCACAATTTGGCCGACCGCAGACCCGCGCAGCTCTCTGGCGGGCAGCAACAGCGGGTGGCGGTGGCCCGCGCCTTGGCGCGCCGCCCGCAGGCGCTCTTGCTGGATGAGCCATTCTCGGCGGTGGACCGCGCCACGCGCGAAAGCCTTTATGGCGAGATCATCGCGCTGCGGGCGTCCTTGGCCATGCCGGTGGTGCTGGTGACGCACGATATGAACGAAGCCCAGCTTTTGGCCGATCGCATGGTGGTGATCGACAAGGGCCACACCGTGCGTGAGGGCACAACAGCCGAGGTCATGGCCGACCCGGACGCCCTGCGCGCCATGGGCATCCGCGAGGTGGCGGCGATGCTGCCCGCCACCGTGGCCGAACATCTGGCGGACGGGTTGACGCGGCTGGATGCGCCCGGCGGGCCGCTGTTCCTGCCCGGCGTCACGGCGGCCCCCGGCGCATCGGTGCGGGTGCGGATCATGGCGCATGAGGTGATCCTGTCGCGCGCGCGCCCCGAGGGGTTATCGGCGCAGAATATCATCAACGGCACCGTCGCGCGGATTGTCGAGGGCAAGGGGCCGGCGGTCACCGTCCATGTCGCCATCGGCGCGCATGAAATCCTTGCCCGCATCACACGGCGCGCCGCCGCTCAGTTGGGGTTGCACCCCGGCGAGACCGTTCATGCCATCGTCAAATCCATGTCGGTCGCCCGCGATCACGTCGCGCGCACCATCGACGGGGCGCACCCATGACCCGCCCGCGCCGTCCTGCGCTCAGCTTTGGCATCGGCGCCGCTGTTGGCACTGTGGGCGGGCTCATTGGCCTTGGCGGGGCCGAGTTCCGCCTGCCCGCGCTGGTCGGTGCCTTGCGGTTTTCCGCGCGCGAGGCGGTGGCGGTCAACCTTGTCGCCAGCTTTATCGTGCTCGCCGCCGCCCTGCCGTTTCGCGCCGCATCGGTGCCGGTGACTGTGATTGCCGCGCATCTCCCGGCGGTTCTGGGGATGCTGGCGGGGGCGATGTCTGCCGCATGGGTCGGCGCGGGCTGGCTGCGGCGCGCGTCAGACAAGCTTTTGGGGCGGCTGATCCTCATCCTGCTGGTCGTGCTGGGGACCGTGCTGATTACTGAGGGGCTGTTCGAGGCAGAACCTGTGCGACGGGTCGGCGAGGGGATGGTTGCCACCGTGCTGGTTGCGGCCGCCTGCGGGGTGGTGATCGGCCTTGTGTCCAGCCTTCTGGGCGTGGCGGGGGGCGAGTTGATCATCCCCGTTTTCATCCTTCTGTTCGGGGTTGATGTGAAAGCTGCGGGGTCGATGTCGATGCTGGTCGGTATGCCAACCATCGCCGTTGGCCTCACGCGCCACTTCGCCGCCGGGTCGGTTTTGCGCGAGCGCGCGGTGTGGCACGCGACGATTCTGCCGCTTGGGGCAGGCTCGATCCTTGGCGCGATCCTCGGCGCGCTGGCGCTTGGGCTGGTGCCCTCTCACGCGCTCAAGACCGGCCTCGGCGTGATCCTGATCTGGTCGGCCTGGGGCGTGTTCCGGCACCTGCCATCCCGCGCGCCATCGCGGGCACCGTGAGATTGCCCCACGCCCCCCGACAAACGCGAAAACGCCGCCCCGAGGGACGGCGTTTTACAGGGTCGTTCAATGCAGGTGCTCAGAACCCGAGACCGGCATATTTGTTCTTGAACTTCGACACGCGGCCACCGGCATCGGTCAGACGGGTGCCGCCGCCGGTCCAGGCAGGGTGCACCGACGGGTCGATATCGAGCGAGAGCGTATCGCCCTCGGACCCATAGGTGGAGCGCATCTGCACGATGGTGCCATCGGTCAGCTTGACGTCGATGACATGGTAATCGGGATGGATGTCTTTTTTCATCAGGCCAGTCCTTACGCCGATTTGCCCTTGAGGGGCTTGTAGTGGGTATCTTCGACGATCCGGGCGGATTTGCCCCGGCGCGCGCGCAGATAGTAGAGCTTGGCGCGGCGCACGCGGCCCCGGCGCACAACCTCGATGCTGTCGATATTGGTCGAGTAGAGCGGGAACACGCGTTCCACCCCCTCGCCAAAGGAAATCTTGCGGACGGTGAATGATCCCGCGATGCCCTTGCCGTTCTTGCGGCTGATGCACACGCCTTCGAAGTTCTGCACGCGGCTTCGCGTGCCTTCGGTCACCTTGTAGCCGACGCGAATGGTGTCGCCAGCCTTGAAATCGGGAATTTCCTTCCCGAGCGAGGCGATCTGTTCCGCCTCGATTTGCGCGATAATATTCATCGCTTAAGTCTCCTGATCTGCCTGCGGTTTGTCCCGCAAGGATTGCGCGCGTCCTCAGAGCTCTTGGTCTTCTTCCGGGTCCGCAGATGCGCCCGCCAGAGATTCAGGCCGTCCTATTTTCGTGTCACGTTGTCTTCCGGGGCTGTCGTATAGGGCCGAAGAAAGCGCCGACAGGATACCAACAGAAAACGCACCGGATACCGCCAAGGCGATTCCAGCCTCGCGGGGTATAGGCGGGAACGTCGTGGCGATCAAGCCTCGGTGTCAGAATTCAACGCCCGCCTGTGCCTTGATGTTCTGCTCGCGGAAGGGGTGCTTGATTTCCTTCATCTCGCTGACCAGATCGGCGATCTCGATGAGCGGGGCCTTGGCGCTGCGCCCGGTTAGAACGACATGGGTCATCGGCGGCTTTTCCTCGGCGAGAAAGCGGACCACCTCGTTGATATCGAGATAGTCATAGCGCAGCGCGATGTTGATTTCGTCGAGCAAAACCATGCGGTTGGCCTCGTTCCTCATGAGCGCCTTGGCCGTCTCCCACGCCGCTTGCGCCATCTCAGTATCGCGCTCGCGGTCCTGCGTGTCCCAGGTGAAGCCCTCGCCCATGACGTGAAAGGCGCAGATATCGGCGAACCGCTCCTTGAGCACGTCGCGCTCGCCGCTTGGCATGGAGCCCTTGATGAACTGCACTACCGCGCATTGCATCCCATTGCCGATGCAGCGCAGAATCATGCCGAAGCCAGAGCTGCTCTTGCCCTTGCCATTGCCGGTATGGACGATGATGAGCCCCTTTTCGCCGGTCTTGGTGGCCATCATCTTGTCGCGCGCGGCCTTGATCCGCTTCATCTTTTCGGTATGCGCTTGCGGGTCGGTGGTCATCGGCGGCTCCTGCGTTAAGGGTGTGTCATAGGGCGTAGCCGGGTCTCTGCGTCCGGCAAGGCGTTCGTCACCCGATATCGTGCGCGCGCCACAGGTCTGGGCGGCGTTCGGCGGTGAGCTGTTCGGACATCGCGCGCCGCCACGCGGCAACCTTGGCATGATCGCCCGAGGTCAGCACCTCGGGGATCGGGCGGCCCTGCCATTCGGCGGGGCGGGTATAGTGGGGATGTTCCAGCAAGCCATTGGAATGGCTTTCTTCTTCGGTCGAGTCCGCGTTGCCCAGCACACCGGGGATAAGCCGCACGGTGGCGTCAATCACCGCCTGCGCGGCGATCTCTCCGCCGGTCATGACGAAATCGCCGAGCGAGATTTCCTCGATTCCGTAATGCTCGATCACCCGCTCATCCAGCCCCTCGAACCGCCCGCAAATCAGGGTGACGCCGGGGCCCGCGGCGAGGCTTCTGGCGCGGGCCTGCGTGAAAGGCGCACCGCGCGGGCTGAGATAGATGAGCGGCCAATCGGCGGGGGTGCCTGCCATTGCCGTGTCGATGGCGCGCCCCATCACATCGGCGCGCAGCACCATTCCCGCGCCGCCACCGGCGGGGGTGTCATCGACGTTGCGGTGCTTGCCTTCGCCAAACTCGCGCAGGTCGATTGTGTCGAGCGACCACAGCCCCTCGCACAGGGCGCGCCCGGTCAGGCTCGCTCCGAGGATGCCGGGAAAGGCCTGTGGCAACAGCGTGATGACCCGCGCGGTCCAACTGCCTGCAAAGACCGGGGCGGGGGTCATCAGGTCGCGCGGCGTCAGCGAGGGGCGGATGCTCTTGCGACCGTGAGACTTGGACATGTGCGATTTGGGGGCGTCGGTCATGGCGCTCAGAATATCCCCTCGGGCGGGTCGGCAACAAGACGCCCCGAGGCAAGATCGACCGTCGGCACCGCCTCGCGGGTGAAGGGCAAAAGCACGGTGCGGCTCTCGCCCGGCAGCTCTATCTCCAACAGGTCCGCCGCCCCGTGGTTGAGCACCGCGCGCACGCGGCCAAGCAGGGTGCCGCCGCTGTCATGGACGCAAAGCCCAATCAAATCAGCATGATAGAATTCATCCTCGGGCAGGTCCGGCAGGCGGTCGCGCGGCACGTATAGCCGCGTGCCGCGCAGCGCGTCGGCTTGTTCCTTGGTCGCGATGCCCGTCAGGCGTGCGGTGAGCGCGCCCGATGTCTGCCCGGTGAGGGTGACCTCGAATTCCCGCGCGCGATCCTCGGTGCAAAGCGGCCCATAGGCGGCGATGTCCTCGGGCGTCGCGGTAAAGCTCTTGAGGCGCAGCTCTCCCTTGACGCCGAACGCCCCGGCGATGGCCCCAACGCAGACCGTGTCACTCATCTCGTGGTCCTTTCGCGGCAAATCATCAGCGGGTTTCCACCGGCACATCCTGACGGCGGTGCTCCCATCCGGCAAGTTCAAGCTCGGGGGTGTCACTCTCGGTCTCGGGCCAGCCGATGCAGAGATAGGCCACAAGCGTCCAATCCTGCGGAATATCAAGGTCTTGGCAAAGGCGCGCGGGATCGAGGATCGACACCCAGCCAAGGCCGAGGCCACGCGCGCGCGCCGCGAGCCAGAATTGCGCGATGGCCCCCACCACCGAATAGCGGCGCATCTCGGGCATGGTCTGCGCGCCAAGGCCCGCGCCTTTTGGCGTCGCCTCGTCGCAAAACACCGCGAGTTGAACCGGGGCTTCGCGCATCCCGGAGAGTTTCAAGCCGCTGTAAAGGCGCGACTTTTCGCCGTCATAGCCGTCAAGCGCGGCGGCATTGGCGGCGGTGAAATTGGCGAGTGCGGCGGCGCGGGCGGCGGCACTTTGCACCCGGACCACGCGCCACGGCTCGCTCAGCCCCACCGAGGGCGCAAGCGAAAACGTGGCGAGGCAATCGCGCAGGATCGTCTCGTCCACGGGATCGGTGCGAAAGCGGCGCACGTCGCGCCGCCGTTGCATCAGGCGCAGAAGATCGGCCTGGAAGTCTGCGGAAAACTCTGACATTCCAGTGCCTTGCGTGCCTTATTCCTCTGCCGGGGCCTCGGCTGCCGCAGCGGCCTTCTCGGCCTTTTGGGCGGCGCGTTCCTGGGCTTTCTTGCCCGGCTCGGCCTTTTTGAGGTTGGCACGCTCTTTCTTGGCGATCACGCCTGCGGCTTCCAGCATCCGGCTGATGCGGTCGGTGGGTTGCGCGCCTTGCGACAGCCAGTGCTGGATGCGCTCGATATCCATCTTCACGCGGTCTTCGCTGTCCTTGGGCAGGAGCGGGTTGTAGGTGCCCAGCTTCTCGATGAAGCGGCCATCGCGCGGCATCCGGCTATCGGCGGCGACGATGCGGTAGAAGGGGCGTTTCTTGCTGCCACCACGGGCAAGGCGGATTTTCATGGCCATTTGAGTGTCTCCTTTAATGGCGGGGGTTGGGCGAGGAAATCCCCGCCCTAGGATTGATGCTTTCGGTGATGACGGATCACCTCGGCGATGATGAAGTTGAGGAATTCGCGGGCGAATTCCGGGTCGAGATCGGCGGATTTCGCCAGGTCTTCGAGCCGTTCGATCTGCGCGGCCTCGCGCGCGGGATCGGACGGGGGAAGGTCGTGTTCGGCCTTGAGCTTGCCCACGGCCTGCGTGTGCTTGAACCGCTCCGCAAGCGTGAAGACAAGGATCGCGTCGAGCCGGTCGATACTCTCGCGGTGCTCCCTGAGCAGTTGCGCAGCAAGGGTGGTTGCATCAGTCAATGGGCATCCCCTTCGGCCTGAAGGACGGGTCGCAGTAATGCGCGATCTCAAGCTCGATCCCGTCGCGGATCTGCCCCGAGGCGGCGGCAGCGGGCGCAGGGTGGCGATAGACCGCGTCAGAGCCGTCGATGGTAGCGGCCTCGCGGTCCTTGGTGCAGCCAAGACGCTCGGCAAGGCGGATGCTGTCGAGGTTCTTGGGGTCGATATAGCTCACCGCCCCCTCCCAGCCCTGGCGCTCGTAGAAATGGCGGCGCACGGCGTGGGTGGCCTCAAGCGCGTAGCCGTGGCCGGCCTTGTTTGGCCAGATGATCCAGGCGATTTCGCGCTCGGGCCATTTGGCCGGAAACCAGCCCCCGGCCATGCCGAGGGTCTCATCCGTTTCCTTGTCATGGACCATCCACATGCCGAAGCCGCGCACGGCCCAATGGCCGATCTCGGCGGCGTAGAGCATCCACGCCTCGTAGGCATTGAGCGGCCCGCCCATGAAGCGCGAGCGGTAGGAGGCGAAGGTTGCCTTGAAATCGGGATAGTCGCCCGCCTCTGGGCCGCGCAGCACCAGCCGCCGCGTTTCGATCACGGGGATGTCGGGGTAGTTGCTCATGCGTAGGCCTCGACCGAGCCATCGGCGTCGGGGCCGGGATGGCGATAGAGGAGGTCGCGGCCCATGTGGATATTGTCATACTCACGCTCGAACCACGCGCCGAGGCGTTCCGCGAGCGCGATGGAGCGGGTGTTGCCGGGGACGATATTGGAGGTAAGCGTGGTAAAGCCGAGCACCTCATAGGCCCATTGGCGGGCGCGGAGTGCTGCCTCATGGGCGATGCCGCGCCCCTCGAAGCCGTCGAACACGACCCAGCCCAGTTCCGGCTCTGGCCAGCCTTCGGGATACCAGATGCCGGTGATGCCCGCGGGCGTGCCGCTTTCCTTGTCCTCTATCGTGAAATAGCCATAGCCGTGGATATGCCAGTGCCCGACATTGAGCGCGAACCAGCGCCACGCTTCGCCCCGGTTGGCGGACGGGCCAAACCCCGCCGCGCGGGTCTGATCCATCAGGAAGGCGATCATCGGCTCGATGTCACACGCTTCTGGCCCGCGCAGGGTAAGGCGGGGCGTGTCGAGCACGGGGGCGGAGGTGAGGGGGGCAGACATCTGTTTATTTCTTCTTGCCAAGGCCCGAGAGGCCGGGGGGCAGGCCCATGCCGCCGCCCATGCCGCCCAGACCGCCGGGCAGCTTGCCGCCCATGGCCTTTGCTGCCTCTTCCATGGCCTTGGGGTCGTTCATGTCGGGCATTCCGCCCTTGCCCATCATGGATTTCATCGCCTGCTTTAGCATCCCGCCCTTGCCCTTGCCGAGTTTCTTCATCATGTCGGCCATCTGGCGGTGCATCTTCAGAAGCTTGTTGAGGTCCGACACATCCTGCCCGGCCCCCTTGGCGATGCGCTTCTTGCGGCTGGCCTGCAACAGCGCCGGGTTGGCGCGTTCCTTTTTCGTCATCGACTGGATGAGGGCGATCTGGCGGGTGATGACCTTGTCGTCAAAGCCCGAGTCCTGCACCTGTTTGGCCATCTTGCCCATGCCGGGCATCATGCCCATCAGCCCCTCCATGCCGCCCATCTTCTGCATCTGCTCAAGCTGGCCCTTCAGGTCGTTCATGTTGAACTGACCCTTCTGCATCCGGCGCATCATGCGTTCGGCCTGTTCGGCCTCGATGGTCTCCTGCGCCTTTTCCACCAGCGCCACGATATCGCCCATGCCGAGGATGCGGCCGGCGATGCGCTCTGGATCGAAGGTTTCGATCGCCTCCATCTTCTCGCCAAGGCCTACGAAGCGGATGGGCTTGCCGGTGACGGCGCGCATCGACAGCGCAGCACCACCGCGCCCGTCGCCATCCATCCGGGTGAGGACAACGCCGGTCACGCCGATCTTGTCATCGAATTCGGTGGCGACATTCACCGCGTCCTGACCGGTCAGGCCATCGACCACCAGCAGCGTCTCGCGGGGGTTGGCCACGTCGCGCACGGCGGCGGCCTGCGCGATCAACTCGGCGTCGATATGCAGCCGCCCGGCGGTGTCGAGCATGTAGACATCGTAGCCGCCAAGGCTCGCCTGCGTTTTCGCCCGTTTGGCGATGGCGACCGGGTCTTCGCCCTTGACGATGGGGAGCGTATCAACCCCGATCTGGCGGCCCAGAATGGCGAGCTGCTCCATCGCCGCCGGGCGGTTGGTATCGAGCGAGGCCATCAGCACGCGCTTGCCCTCGCGATCCTTGAGGCGCTTGGCGAGCTTGGCGGTGGTGGTGGTTTTCCCTGAGCCTTGCAGGCCGACCATGAGGATGGGCGCGGGCGGGTTGTCGATCTTGAGTGCGCCGGGATCACCCTCGCCGCGCAGCGTGTCGATGAGCGCGTCATGGACGATCTTGACGACCTGTTGGCCCGGCGTCACGGATTTGGTGACGGCCTGACCGGTGGCCTCGCGCTCCACCCGCTTGATGAAATCGCGGGCCACGGGGAGGGAAACATCGGCCTCCAGAAGCGCCACGCGGACCTCGCGCAGGGCGGATTTCACGTCCTCTTCCGAGAGCGCGCCCTGTTTGGTGAGCCGGTCAAGGACGCCGGAGAGACGGTCGGACAGGTTTTCGAACATGGCCGGGCCTCCTTTGCCGGTCGCCCCCGAGCGGCAGGGGCCTATCAAAACATAACTGCCCCCACGGGCGCAACGCGCTGGTGGAGGGCGATCCCGGACCAATGCCCAAGGGACCGGAAGCGGCCTGCCTCCGGGGATTGCAGGGCGTTTACGGCGTGGGCATGCCTGAGTCAAGCCTCGGTGATTGCAACCGCGACGGGGCCGCCGCATAGTGGTCGGTGCAGTGCAACAGGCGGGGATCGCGATGGAAAACTGGGACGAGGTGCGCACCGCCTTTCATGTCGCGCGGGTGGGCACGGTGAGCGGCGCGGCCGAGGTGCTGGGCGTGCATCATGCCACCGTCATCCGACATATCGATGCGCTGGAGGAGCGGCTGGGGGTGCGCCTCTTTCAGCGGCACGCGCGCGGCTATACCCCAACCGAGGCGGGGCGCGACCTGTTGCGCGTGGCGCAGGCCACGGATGACCAGTTCGGCCAGTTGGCAGGCCGCATCAAGGGGCGCGGCAACGAGGTGTCGGGCGAATTGGTGGTGACCTCGATCGGCGGGCTGAGCCATCTGCTTGCCCCCGCGCTGGCAGAGTTTCAGCGCGGCTATCCCGATCTGCTGGTGCGCTATCTCACCGGCGACCGGCTGTTTCGTCTCGAATATGGCGAGGCGCATGTGGCGGTGCGGGCGGGGGCCGTGCCCGACCAGCCCGATAACGTGGTGCAGCCGTTCTTTCGGCAGGATTTCGCGCTTTATGCCAGCGAGGGCTATGTCGCGCGCCACGGGATGCCGCAGGGCTGCGGCGATTTCGCCGCGCATCGCTTCGTGGGGGCGGATGACGCCGAGACGCGCGCGCCGTTCCATCGCTGGCTCCATGATAACGTGCCGGGAGAGAATATCGTGTTTCGCTCGGGCGATGTGCACGCGCAGCGCAATGCGATCCTCGCCGGGGCGGGGATCGGGTTTACCTCGGTGTTGCAGGCCGCCGAGGTGCCGGGGCTGGTGCAGGTGATGGCGCCCAAGGCCGAGTGGGCGGCGCCGCTCTGGCTGGTGACGCATATGGATTTGCACCGCACCATCAAGGTGCAGGCGCTGCTTGGCTTTCTCAAGGCGCGTGCGCAGGGCTGGCAGGGCGGCTGAACGTCAAAGAAACCCCGCCCCCCGCAAGGCGCGGCGCAACTCGCCGAGCGCGGGCGGCAGCGGGCCGGTGTGATCGGGGGCCGGGGCAGGCAGATCGCTGATCGCGCCGGTGGTCCACAGATCGGCCTCGGCCATCACCTCGATCTGGCGCACGATGGCGTTGAATGCTGGCTGGCGCGTGCGCCGCTGGATGAGAGCGACGCGGCAGCCGGGGCGCATCACGAAGGGCGCGAGGTGAAAGGCCGAGCCGTCGGGGCCGATGATCGCCTTGGCCGCACGATAGCAGGCGATCTGCTCGGCGATGGAATGGCGCTCGGGGTAAAAGATGTGGTAGCCCGCGCGCGACACCCAGCGCTCTATCTTTTGCTCGAACGGCACCTGCTTGCTGGCGGGCTTGAGGCGGCGGCGCGAGATATAAAGAAGCTCCGGCCCGTCGGGGGCAATGGCGGCGCAGAGATGGCGGCGCATATAGGCGCGGGCCTCGGGCGTGCCGTGGCTCCAGTCGAGATGGCCAAAGCCCTGGGTCGGGATGATCGCCTCATCCACGCGGGTGGGGGCCTCGACAAGGTGCAGCGGCAGCCCCTGGCACAGCATGTCGAGCAGCGGGCGCAGGCGGCGGGCGATGATGGCGGCGATGTCGCGCCCGGCCATCGGCACAAGCGCGATGCCGTCGGGGCGGGCGTCCAAATGATCGAGCGCCCAGAGACGTGGCAGCGCCTCGAGCAGGAAATGCCCGAAATGATGCCGCCCGACCCCGGCGAAAAGCCAGCGGCCGGGCAGGGCTTCGGGCATATCGGCGGGGGCTGCGGGATCGGCGGTAAACCCGTTGGGGCCGATGCGCGTGCGCGCCGCCGCGATGGGGTGCCCCTCGGCGTCGAGCACGCCGCAGGCATGGCCGCGCCCCGGTGCCATCGGCATGAGGATGGCTTCCGGCACGCGCTCGATACAGGGCGCGGGCAGGTGGCGCAGATCAGGGATCACCGGGCAGCTCGCTTTGCAGGAACCGCTCGAACGCGTCGAGATGAACCGCCTCGAACTGGCCAAAGCCCTGCATCCAGATCGAGGCGTCGCGCAACGCGTCCGGCTCCAGCTTGCACCAGACCACGCGCCCGCGCCGCTCCTGGCTGATCAGCCCGGCGCGGCTGAGAATGCCCAGATGCTTGGAAATCGCGGCAAGGCTCATTTCGAACGGTTCGGCCACGTCGGTCACGGCCATGTCATCCTCAAGCAGCATGGCGAGGATCGCGCGGCGCGTGGGATCGGCGAGGGCGGCGAAAACCGTGTCGAGGGCGTGGGCCTTGTCCATGCCGGTGTTAAGCCCGAGCGCGCGGCACGCGTCAACGGGCATCCCCGCCGCGCGCCGCCAAAGCGCCGTTTTTCGCACCAATCTGGCCGGAAAGGGGGTTTGATCTCGAACAAGGCAATGTCAGGCTGGGGGCGCTACGATCCGCAGACCATTCAAGGAAACGCGAAAGGAAAGCATATGTTCTCGAAAATCATGGTTCCCGTCGATCTCGTTCACAAGGACACCCTGCAAAAGGCGCTCGACGTGGCGGGCGACATGGCGAAGCAATACGGCGCGTCGATCGACGTGGTGAGCGTCGGCGGCGAGTTGCCCGGCGAGCTGGGCCACACGCCGCGGGAATTCGGCGACCGGTTGCAGGGCTTTGCCGATGAGTTGCGCGAAAAATACGGCGTCACGGTCAAGGCCGATCCGCTGATGGCGCATGATCCGGCGGTGGAGACCACGGCGGAGCTGATGAAGGCGATCGACAAGATCGGGGCCGACCTGGTCATCATGGCTAGCCACAAGCCGGGATTTGTGGAGCATATCTTCAGTTCTCATGGTGGCTATATCGCGCAGCACGCCAAGGTGTCGGTCTTCGTGGTGCGGTGATACTCAACCGTTCGGTTGAACATGCCGCAGCCGCCCGATGCCCATGCGGGGTGGCTGTGGCAGACTGCCACTGCCGTTTCTTCTTGGTATAAATACCCAAAATATCAATGGCTTGCAGATGTCGCCCCGGCGCGTTCGGCGCGCTTGACTCCGGCCGCCCCTGACCTTAGCACATGGCTCAAGTTCCGAGAGGGGTGCGCGTGTCCGATCCAGACGACAGCGAGCGGCTACGCCAGCTTGAGGCGCGGATCGCTAGGCTGCGTGGCGGCGAGGCGAAGCGCCCTCATCAGGAAGAGCATTATTCCCAGGCGCAGCATGCCTGGCGGATGGTGATAGAGCTTGTTGCCGGTCTGTTGATCGGTTTCGGCATGGGATATGGGCTGGACCTGCTGTTTGGCACGCTGCCGGTTTTCCTTGTCGTGTTCACATTGCTGGGTCTCGCGGCGGGCATCAAGACGATGATGCGCACCGCCGCCGAGATGCAGGAGACGAAAACGCCCGATACGGGCGGGGATGAGAGGGCGAAGGATGGCGACTGAAGCGCATGGGGCCGAAGAGCCCGGTCTGGTTTTTCACCCGATGGATCAGTTCATGGTCAAGCCGCTCTTCGGCGAGGGTGCGGTCGGCATCTTCACGCTGACCAACGTCACGCTATGGATGGCGGTGACCGTGGCGGCGATTTTCGCGCTGCTGGTCCTAGGCACTGCCGGTCGCGCCACGATCCCGAGCCGCACGCAATCCATCGCCGAGCTGGCCTATGATTTCGTGCGCAAGATGGTCGAGGATGTGGCGGGCAAGGATGGCCTTGTCTTCTTTCCCTACATCATGACGCTGTTTCTCTTCATCCTCTTTGCCAACATGCTGGGCCTTCTGCCGATGGCCTTCACCACCACCTCGCACATCGCGGTAACGGCGGTGCTGGCGATGCTGGTGTTCCTCACCGTGACCATTGTCGGTTTCGTGCGTCACGGTGCGGGGTTCCTGAGTCTCTTCTGGGTCACTTCGGCGCCTCTGCCGCTGCGCCCTGTGCTGGCGCTGATCGAGGTGATTTCCTATTTCGTGCGTCCCGTCAGCCATTCCATCCGTCTTGCCGGCAACATGATGGCCGGGCACGCGGTGGTGAAGGTGTTCGCGGCTTTCGCCCCGATGGTCATCCTCTCCACCGGCATCGGCCTTCTGGTCACGCCGCTGTCGGTCCTGGCCATCGCCACCATCTATGCGCTCGAACTGCTGGTGGCCTTCATTCAGGCCTACGTGTTCACGATCCTGACCTGCGTTTACCTCAAGGATGCGCTGCATCCTCATCACTGAGTTACGGTGGGCATAGCCCACTTCCACGAGCTACGAAGCACTGCCAATTCCAACGTAAGGAGACACACTATGGAAGGCGATATCGTTCAAATGGGTGCATATATCGGCGCTGGTCTTGCCTGCATGGGCATGGGCGGGGCAGCGATCGGTGTGGGCAATGTTGCCGGCAACTTCCTCGCCGGCGCGCTGCGCAACCCCTCGGCCGCTGGCGGCCAGACCGCGACGCTCTTCATCGGCATCGCATTCGCCGAAGCGCTGGGGATTTTCTCGTTCCTCGTCGCGCTGCTGCTGATGTTCGCCGTCTGATCCTTACGGGTATCTGATCCTTACGGTCGGGGGGCGGCAGTTGCGCGCCTCCCGGTGTATTCGGACCTTTCCCGAGGGAGACTGACATGGCGAGCGAAGCAAAAGCGGCCGAGAGCGCGACGGGTCTGCCGCAGCTCGATTTCTCGACATTCGGCAACCAGATCTTCTGGCTTCTGGTGGCGTTGGTCGTGATCTATTTCATCCTGTCGCGCATCGCGCTGCCGCGTATTGCGGCTGTGCTGGCAGAGCGGCAGGGAACCATCACCAACGATCTTGCCGCCGCTGAGGACCTCAAGGCCCGCGCGGTCGAGGCGGAAGAGGCCTACAAGAAGGCCCTCGCGGATGCCAAGGCCGAGGCGCAGAAGATCATCGCCGAGACCAAGGCGGCGATCCGAGAGGATCTTGACCGCGCCAATGAGAAGGCCGATGCCGAGATCAAGGCGCGCACCGACGAGGGCGAGAAGCGGATCGCCGAGATCCGCGCCGGTGCGCTCGATGCGGTCAAGGCCGTGGCCGGGGATGTGGCGGGCGAGCTTGTCGCCGCAATGGGCCAGAAACCCGATGGGCGGAGCGTCAACGCGGCGGTCAATGCCCGGATGAAAGGATGAATGCGATGCGCAAGTTGATCCTGACGGCGGGTGCCGCGCTTGCCGCAAGCCCGGCGCTCGCGGCCTCTGGCCCGTTCGTGTCGCTCTTCAATACCGATTTCGTGGTGTTGTTGGCGTTCCTGATCTTTGTCGGGGTGTTACTCTATCTAAAGGTGCCGGGCCTTCTCGGCACCAAGCTTGACGAGCGTGCCGCCGGTATCAAGGCCGATCTCGACGAGGCGCGCAAGCTGCGCGAAGAGGCGCAGCAGGTGCTGGCAAGCTATGAGCGCAAGCAAAAAGAGGCGCAAGAGCAGGCCGACCGCATCGTGGAGCACGCCCGCAAGGAGGCCGAACAGGCCGGCGAGGATGCCAAGGACGAGATCAGGCGCTCGATCGAGCGGCGTCTTCAGGCCGCCGAGGACCAGATCGCCAGTGCCGAGGCGCGCGCGGTGCGCGACGTGCGCAATCAGGCGATTGCCGTGGCCACCGCTGCGGCGCGCGACGTGATCGCCAAGAAGATGAGCGCCGACGATGCCGACAAGCTGATTGATGCAGGCATTGGCGAGGTCGAGGCCAAGCTTCACTGACATCCACGGCGCGAGAGCCAATCAGACAGGGCCGCGCTCCCGCAAGGGGCGCGGCCCTTTCGCGTGGGGTATCGGCGCGATTGAGGGTTTCACATTGCCCCTGTGGTGGGATATGTCGGCGGGTGACCAAGGACGGGAGCCGGGTGACATGGTATTCGACTACGACCTTTTCGTGATCGGTGGCGGATCGGGCGGGGTGCGCGCGGCGCGCGTGGCCGCGCAGGGCGGCGCGAAGGTCGCGCTCGCCGAGGAGAGCCGCTATGGCGGCACCTGCGTGATCCGGGGCTGCGTGCCGAAAAAGCTGATGGTTTACGCCTCGGAATTTCCCGACGCCATTGCCGAGGCACGGGCCTTTGGCTGGGACGTGACGCAAGGGGCGTTCGACTGGCAGGCCTTCCACGCCAAGCTCGATGCCGAGCTGGACCGGCTGGAAGGGGTCTATCGCGGCATTCTGGGCAATAACGGCGTCGAGACCTTCGATATGCGCGCGCGGCTGGTTGATCCGCACATGGTCGAGCTAGCCGACGGCACGCGGCTGAGCGCGCGCCATATCCTGATCGCCACCGGCGGCCATCCGGTCAAGCCCGATCTGCCGGGGGCCGAGCACGCGCTGGTAAGCGATGATATCTTTCACCTCGAGCGGCTGCCGAAATCCATCCTCATCATCGGCGGCGGCTATATCGCCTGCGAGTTTGCCTGCATCCTCAACGGGCTTGGCGTGGAGGTCACGCAATTCTATCGTGGCGCGCAGATCCTGCGCGGTTTTGACGAGGAGGCGCGCGGGCTTGTGTCCGATGAGATGATCCAATCTGGGATCAACCTGCATCTGGGCACCAATATCGCCGAGATGGAGAAGGCCGAGGGCGGCTATCGCGTCTGTGGCACCAACGGGCAGGAGGCGGTCTTTGAGCAGGTGCTCTTTGCCACCGGGCGCGCGCCCAACACGCGCGATCTGGGGCTGGAGGCTGCGGGCGTCGCGGTGGGGCGCAAGGGCGAGATCGTGGTTGATGACTATAGCCAGACCAGCGTGCCCTCGATCTATGCCATTGGCGACGTGACCGACCGGGTGAACCTGACGCCGGTGGCGATCCGCGAGGGCATGGCCTTTGTCGAGACGGTATTCAATGGCAACCCGACGCCGGTGGATCACGACCTGATCCCGACCGCGATTTTCACCCAGCCCGAGATGGGCACCGTCGGCCTCTCTGAAGAAGAGGCGCGCGAGCGTGGACCGGTGGAGATTTACGCCACCGCGTTCAAGCCGATGCGCGAGAGCTTTGCCGGGCGCACGACGCGGGTGCTGATGAAGCTGGTGGTCTGTGCCGAGACGCGGCGCGTGCTGGGATGTCATATCGTCGCCCCCGGCGCGGGCGAGATGATCCAGCTTGCCGGGATCGCGGTCAAGATGGGCGCAACCAAGGAAGATTTCGACCGCACCGTGGCGGTGCATCCGACCATGTCGGAAGAGATCGTGACGATGAAAGCACCGGTGCGGACCGCTTGATTTTTCGGGCATCGCGCACAGGTAGGAAAGCAGGTCCGCCAGAGGCGGAAAAGCAAGGGAAGGTTCAACATGGCAGGTAACAATGGCGGCCCCTGGGGCGGTGGCGGCAATCGCGGCGGCGATGACGACCGGCGGCCCCCTGGTGGCGGCAGGCGTCCGCCCGAGGGCGGGCAACTGCCCGAGATAGACGAGCTTGTGCGCAAGGGGCAGGACCAGCTCCGCGTTCTGATGGGCGGGCGCGGTGGCGGTGGCCGTGGCGGTGCCGGCGGCGGCGGCGAGGGGCCGCAATTCGGCAAGGGCACGATTGGTCTTGCGGCGCTGGGTGCCGTGGCGCTCTGGCTTTTCGCGAGCGTTTACACGGTCAAGCCCGAGGAACAATCGGTCGAGCTTTTCCTCGGGGAATTCTATGCCACCGGCCAGCCCGGCCTCAACTTTGCGCCGTGGCCGGTGATGAGCTACGAGATCGTCAACGTCACCTCGGAACGGACCGAGGATATCGGCCAGCGCCAAAACCGGGGCAACGAGGGGCTGATGCTGACCACCGATGCCAATATCGTGGACATCAATTTCCAGGTGGTGTGGAACATCGCCGATCCGTCAAAGCTCTTGTTCAACATCCGCGATCCGCAACTGACCGTTCAGGCGGTGTCGGAATCGGTGATGCGCGAGATCATCGCCGCGTCGAACCTTGCGCCGATCCTCAACCGTGATCGCGGGATCATCGCCGATACGGCGATGCAGAATATACAGGCGACGCTTGACGAATATGACAGCGGCATTCGCGTGGTGCGGGTCAACCTCGACAAGGCCGACCCGCCGCGCGAGGTGATCGACGCCTTCCGCGAGGTGCAGGCCGCCGAACAGGAGCGCGACCGGCTGCAACGTCAGGCCGATGCCTATGCCAACCGGGTGCTGGCCGAGGCACGAGGTGAGGCGGCGCAGATCCTTGCCGAGTCCGAGGGCTACCGCGCCCGCGTGGTCAACGAGGCCAAGGGGGACGCGAGCCGCTTTACCTCGGTTCTGACCGAGTATCAAAAGGCCCCCGAGGTCACGCGCAAGCGGCTCTATCTCGAGCGGATGGAGCAGGTTCTGGGCGATATCGACAAGACGATCCTCGATCAGGCGATCATCGGCGGCGATGGCGGCAACGGGGTGGTGCCCTATCTGCCGCTCAACGAATTGCGCCGCAACACCACGACAAGCCAGGGGAACTGAGATCATGAACAAGCTGAAATTCGTTATCCCGTTCGTTGTTGTTGTCCTGTTCCTCGGTATGTCGTCGATTTTCGTGGTGGACGAGCGCGAAAAGGCGCTGGTGCTGCAATTCGGCCAGATCAAGGATGTGAAGGAAGAGCCGGGCCTGGCCTTCAAGATCCCCTTCATCCAGGAGGTCGTGCGCTATGATGATCGCATCCTGTCGCTCGATACCGACACCATCGAGGTGACGCCGTCGGATGATCGCCGCCTCGTGGTCGATGCCTTCGCGCGCTACCGCATCAACGACGTGGTGCAGTTTCGTCAGGCCGTCGGCGTGGGCGGGCTGCGCGTGGCCGAGGACCGGTTGTCATCGGTGCTCAATGCGCAGATCCGTGAGGTTCTGGGCGCCGATCAGGTCACATCCGACACGATCCTGTCGGAAAACCGCCGCGACCTGATGCGCCGCATCCAGCGGCAGGCGCAGGCGAGCGCCGCCGGTCTTGGCCTCGACGTGGTCGATGTGCGGCTCAAGCAAACCAACCTGCCGGAGCAGAACCTCGACGCGACATTTGCGCGGATGCGGGCCGAGCGCGAGCGCGAGGCCGCCGACGAGATCGCGCGCGGTAACGAGGCCGCGCAGCGGGTGCGGGCGTTGGCCGACCGGACAGTGACGGAAACGCTGTCGGATGCCGAGCGCGAGGCGCAGGTGATCCGCGGCGAGGCCGATGCAGAGCGCAACGGTATCTATGCCGAAGCCTATGGCTCGGACCCGGAGTTCTTTGCCTTCTACCGCTCGCTCCAGGCCTATGAAACGGCATTGCAGGGCAGCAATTCGTCGATGGTGATGACACCGGACAGCGAATTTTTCGACTATCTTCGCTCGGGTAACGTTGAGCGATGATCGAAACCGCGCTTCTGGCGCTGGGGCTGGTGCTGATCGTGGAGGGGCTGGTCTATGCGCTGGCCCCTTCGCTTATTGATAGGATGCTGCTGGCGCTGGCGACGATCCCGCCCGAGGCGCGGCGGCTGATGGGTTTGTTGGCGCTGGTCAGCGGGCTGTTGCTGGTCTGGGCGGCCAAGGCGCTCGGGGCTTGATTTTGCGGCATGGACGCGGTCACATGGTTGTGAATTTCCGGCACGGGCTTTGCGAATGCCCTTGGCGCACTTACATCTAGGCCACAGAGGCGGGGCGCGGGTTTTGCCGACGCCTCAAGAGATGAACCAGAGGAGAATCCGGCGTGACCAAATCAATCGTTGCCGCGACACGACATCAGGCAGGCACCGCGATGCGGGCGGTCTGGCTGATGGCGCTCATCGTGGCGCTTGTGCTGGCGCAGGCGATCGCCGCGCGGGCGCTGCCGCAAAGTTTTGCCGATCTGGCCGAGAAAATCAGCCCGGCCGTTGTCAACATCACCACTTCGACCGTGGTCGAGCGGGGCACCGGGCCGCTGCCCATGGTGCCCGAAGGCTCGCCCTTCGAGGATTTCTTCGAGCGCTTTCGCGACCAGATGCCCCAGGGCGATCAACCCCGGAAATCTTCGGCGCTCGGCTCGGGTTTCGTGATTTCCGAGGATGGTTATGTGGTGACCAATAACCACGTCATCGAAGGCGCTGACGAGATCAGCATTGAGTTCTTTTCCGGCGAAAACCTGCCGGCCAAGGTCGTGGGCACCGATCCCAAGACCGATATCGCGCTGTTGAAGGTCGAGCCCGCGAAGCCGCTTCCCTTCGTCAAGTTCGGCGATAGCGACACCGCACGCGTGGGCGATTGGGTGCTGGCGATGGGCAATCCGTTAGGCCAAGGGTTTTCGCTGTCGGCGGGGATCGTTTCGGCGCGCAACCGGGCGCTCTCGGGCACCTATGACGATTACATCCAGACCGACGCCGCGATCAACCGGGGCAATTCGGGCGGGCCGCTGTTCAACATGGCGGGCGACGTGGTCGGCGTGAACACCGCGATCCTGAGCCCCACCGGCGGCTCTATCGGGATCGGCTTTTCGATGGCGTCGAACGTGGTGACGCGGGTGGTCGATCAGTTGCGCGAATTCGGCGAGACGCGGCGCGGCTGGCTCGGTGTGCGCATCCAGGACGTGACCGAGGATGTGGCCGAGGCGATGGGCCTCGACAAGGTCGCGGGCGCGCTGGTGACCGATGTGCCGCCGGGGCCCGCCGCCGATGCCGGAATGCTGGCGGGCGACGTGATCCTGAGCTTTGACGGGCGCGATGTCGCTGATACGCGCGGCCTCGTGCGGCAGGTGGGCAACACCGCTGTGGGCAAGGCGGTGCGCGTCGTGGTCTATCGCGACGGCAAGACCCGCACCCTCAAGGTGACGCTTGGCCGCCGCGAAGTGGCCGAGGGCGCGATCCCGGTCGCGCAGCCCGGCAAGCCGGACGCCCCGCAGGAGAAATCCATGAAGGGCCTCACCGTGCAGCCTCTCGATGACGAACTGCGCGCGCAGCTCGAGCTTGATCCGGACATGGCCGGGCTGGTCGTGACCAAGGTGGACGAGCTGTCGGAGGCCTATGAAAAGGGGCTTCGGGCGGGCGATGTCATCACCGAGGCGGGCCAGCAGAAGGTGGCGAGCATCCCCGATCTCGAAGCGCGCATTGCCGAGGCTCGCGAGGCGGGGCGCAAATCGCTGCTGCTGCTGGTCCGGCGTGCGGGCGAGCCGCGCTTCGTGGCGATCAATATCGAGAAATAAGGGTCTGCCAGACCCCGAATCGGGAAAGGGCTCCGCTTTGCGGGGCCCTTTGCGGCTTTGGGGTCTGTTGTTGGCGGGACGCGTCTTGGCACCGCGCTTGACAAGCCCCCGGCCGCGCGCGACACACCGCCACATGATGATGATGGTTTTTCAGGTGGCCGTGGGCGGCGCGCTGGGCGCGGTGCTGCGCCTTGGGGTGACGCTGGGCATGGCGCGGGTGGCGGGCCCCGGCTTTCCCATGGGCGTGCTGGCGGTGAACGTGCTCGGCTCTTTCCTGATCGGGGTGCTGGCGGTGCTGTCGTTCCAGCGCGGGTTCGACCACCTCAACCCGTTGCTCATCACCGGGGTGCTGGGTGGGTTTACCACGTTTTCCACCTTCTCGCTTGAGGCGCTGACGCTGATGGAGCGCGGCGCGCTTGGCGCGGCGCTGGCCTATGTCGGGCTGTCGGTGGGGCTGTCGTTGGGGGCGGTGGCGCTGGGCGCGTGGTCGGTTCGGGCGCTGGCATCATGAGCGGGGTCGAGACGCGCAGCGTGGCAGCAGGCGACGGTGATCAGCGGCTTGATCGCTGGATGCGGCGGCAGTTTCCGCACCTCACCCAAGGGCAGATCGAAAAGATGTGCCGCAAGGGCGAGGTTCGCGTCGAGGGCGGACGCGTGAAACCGGCGACGCGGCTGGAAGAGGGCCAAAGCGTGCGCCTCCCGCCGATCCCCGATCCCGCGAGCAAGCCGAAATACGACACGCCCCGCATCAGCGAGGCCGATGCCGCGATGATCCGCGCCTGCGTGATCTACCGCGACGACCATGTGATCGCGCTCAACAAGCCGCCGGGCCTGCCGGTGCAGGGCGGCAGCGGGCAGGCGCGGCATGTTGACGGGCTGTCGGAGGCGCTGCGCTTTGGCGCGGAGGACAAGCCGCGCCTTGTACACCGGCTCGACAAGGATACCTCGGGGGTGCTGCTGCTGGCGCGCACGCGCGAGGCCGCCAAGGGGCTGACGGCGGCGTTCCGGCACCGCAACACGCGCAAGATATACTGGGCCGCCGTCGCAGGCGCGCCCAACCCGCGCCGGGGCACGGTGCGCTACGGGCTGGTCAAGGCCGCGGGCCACGGCGCTGGCGGCGAGGGCGAAAAGATGCACTGCATCCACCCGCGCGAGGTGGCGGGCACCGAGGGTGCCAAGGCCGCGACCACCGATTACACGATGATCGAGAACGCGGGCGGGCGCGTGGCGTGGATGGCGCTTAGCCCGGTGACGGGCCGCACGCATCAATTGCGCGCGCATATGGCCGAAATCGGGCATCCCATCGCGGGCGATGGCAAATATGGCGGCTCGGGGCAGGAGAACATGGGCGATGGCTGGGGCGCGCAGCTTGGCGGCGAGGTGAGCCGCAAGCTGCACCTGCACGCGCGCTCGCTGACCATCGAGCACCCGGTGACGCGGGCGATCCTGCACCTGACCGCGCCGCTGCCCGAGCATATGGCGCGGACATGGGATCTGTTTCAGTGGCGGGCCTCCGACGCCCCCGAAGACCCGTTCGAGGATTTTGCATGAGCGGGCCGCTGCGGCTTGTGATCTTTGACGTGGATGGCACGCTGGTGGACAGCCAGGGCGATATCCTCGCGGCGATGGCGGCGGGGTTTGCCACGGTGGGCGCGCCGATGCCCGCGCGCGAGGCGGTGCTGGGGATCGTCGGCCTGTCGCTCGACGTGGCGGTGGCGCGGCTGGCCCCGCATCTGCCGGGGCCCGCGCGCGCCGCGATCGTCGAGGGCTACAAGGCGGCCTATATGGCGCTGCGCGCCGAGCAGGGCGTGGCCGCATCCTCGCCGCTCTATCCCGGCGCACGCGAGACGCTGGACGCGCTGCATGGCGTGCCCGAGATCGTGCTGGGCGTGGCCACCGGCAAATCGGCGCGCGGTCTGGCCAAGCTCATCGAGGGGCACGCGCTGGAGCGCTATTTCGTCACCCGGCAGGTGGCTGATCACCACCCGTCCAAGCCGCACCCGTCGATGCTGCGCGCGGCGCTCGACGAGACCGGCATCGCCCCCGAGCATGCGGTGATGGTGGGCGATACCAGCTATGACATGGAGATGGCGCGCGCCGCAGGCATCGCGGGGATCGGCGTGACATGGGGCTATCACCGGCCCGAGGCGCTGGGCGCGGCGGCGCGCTTGGCGGATGATTTCGGCGCGCTGGCGGCGCTGCTGGCAGAGGATTGGGGGGCCTGGGCATGAGCGAATGGGCGGCCAAGCGGTTCTGGAGCGCGGCAGAGGCCGAGGCGGTCGCGGGCGGCTTTGGCGTGCGGCTCGACGGGCGCGCGGTGCGTACGCCTGCCAAGGCCGAACTGGTGGTGCCGACCCGCGCCTTGGCACGCGAGATCGCCGCCGAGTGGGACGCGCAGGAAGGCGTGATCGCCCCCGCCACCATGCCGATGACCCGTGCCGCCAATGCCGCCATCGACCGGGTGGCCCCGGAACGCGAGGCGGTGGCCGCGCTGTTGGCGGAGTATGGCGGCAGCGATCTGCTGTGTTACCGGGCCGAAAGCCCCGCCGAGCTTATCGCGCGGCAGGCGGCGGCGTGGGATCCGCTGCTTGACTGGGCCGAATCGGCCCTGTCGGTGCGGCTGCGCACGACCTGTGGCGTGATGCATGTGGATCAGGACGCGGGCGCGCTCGACCGGCTGCACGAGGCGGTGCGAATGCTCGATATTTGGGCATTGACCGCGGTTCACGATCTTGTCTCGCTCAGCGGATCGCTGGTCATCGGCTTTGCCGCGCTGCGCGATCATGCCCCGGCGGGCACGCTTTGGCATATCTCGCGCATCGACGAATCCTGGCAACAAGAGCAATGGGGTAGCGATGACGAGGCCAGCGCCGTGGCGCAGAGGAAAGAATGTGACTTTCTCAACGCCAAACGCTTTCACGATCTTTCGCGGCCCGGCGTCGAGGGGTGATTTCGGGCGGTTGTCGTAGGGGAAGGGCCTGCGGCTGTTCCGGTTTGCCCGAACAAACTCTTGACGTAGCGCGGTGAATCCACACAAACTCACGGTCACTGATGGGGGAGGGATCCTCTGTCCAGTGTCATATGGGCCTTGCGACAACGTGGGGTCTCAAAGAACCGCCCTTGAAAGGGCGGGAAATCAGGAAGAGGTAAACATGAAAAAAACCGTATTTCTGGGCGCTCTGACCGTTGCCGGCCTTGTTGGCGGCGCGGCGGCTGCGGCCACGCTCGACGACGTGAAGGCGCGCGGCAAGCTCAACTGCGGCGTGACCACCGGTCTCGTCGGGTTCGCGGCGCCCGATGCCAACGGCGTCTGGGAAGGCTTTGATGTGGCGGTGTGCCGCGCGGTGGCTGCCGGTGTTCTTGGCGATCCGACGGCGGTGGAATTCGTGCCCACGACCGGCAAGACCCGCTTTACCGCGCTTGCCTCGGGTGAAATCGACATGCTGGCGCGCAACACCACCTGGACCTTCTCGCGCGATACTGACCTCAAATTCGATTTCGTCGGTGTCAACTACTATGACGGCCAGGGCTTCTTGGTGCCCAAGGCGCTGGGCGTAAGCTCGGCCAAGGAACTCGACGGCGCGACTGTCTGCATCCAGACCGGCACCACGACCGAGCTCAACCTCGCGGATTTCTTCCGCAAGAACAACATGAGCTACGAGCCGGTGCCGGTCGAGACCAACGCCGAAGGCCAGCAGCAATACCTGGCCGGGGCTTGCGACACCTACACCACCGACGCATCGGGCCTTGCCTCGACCCGCGCGGCGTTTGAGAATCCGACCGATCACGTCATCCTGCCCGAGATCATCTCGAAAGAGCCGCTTGGGCCGCTTGTGCGCCACGGCGATAACGAGTGGGGCGATATCGTGCGCTGGACGCTCAACGCGCTCATCACCGCCGAGGAATTCGGCGTGACCAGCGCCAATGTCGCGGAACTGGCCTCTGGCCCGACCGACAGCCCCGAAGTCAACCGCCTGCTCGGCACCGAGGGCAACCTTGGCGAGATGATCGGCCTTGACAAGGATTGGGCAGTGCGTGTGCTTGCCGCCGTGGGCAACTATGGCGAGGTGTTCGAGAAGAACATCGGCGAGAAGACCCCGATTGGCCTTGCGCGCGGTCTGAACGCGCAGTGGACCGATGGCGGCATCCTCTACTCGCCGCCGTTCCGGTAAACCCGGCACTGACAGAAGGGCGCGGTCATCCCGCGCCCTTCACAGCTTGCGATTATCGAAAACAAGCCCACCAAGAATCGGCCCACGGCGGTATCGCCGATAAAAAAACCGGGTTGAACAACAGGGAAATACAGATGACGACGATGACCGACCCTCCGCAGGCGTCGTTCCGGCTGTCGCAGTTGATCTACGACACGCGGTATCGCTCCTACACGTTCCAATTCATCGCCTTGATCCTGCTGGTCGCGCTGATGGCCTATCTTGGGGCGAACCTGGTGACGAACCTCGCCGAGCAGGGGCAGAACATCGCGTTCGGCTTCCTGGCAGAGCCGTCGGGCTATGACATCAACCAGCGCCCGATCGAGTATGACAGCCAGTCGAGCCATTTGCGGGCCTCTTTGGTGGGGGTGCTCAACACGCTGATCGTGGCCTTTCTGGGCTGCCTTACCGCGACCATTCTCGGGGTGGTTGCCGGGGTGCTGCGGCTCTCGCCCAACTGGCTGGTGCGCAAGCTGATGGCCGGGTATGTCGAGGCGTTCCGCAACGTGCCGGTCCTGATCTGGATCCTCATCATCTTTACCATCATGACGGCGGTGCTGCCTGCACCGAACGCGTTCCGGGGCGATAACGCGTCCGCCTCGATGCTGTTCGATGCCTTCGCCTTTACCAATCGGGGTGTCTATACGCCTGCGCCGATCTGGGGGGCGGGATCGCTGGTGGTGGTGCTGACCTTCCTCGCCTCGATCTTTGGCATGTTCTACTATCGCCGCTACGCCACCAAGCTGCTTTACGACACCGGCAAGCTTATCCCGATGGGTTGGCCCTCGCTGGTGATTCTGGTCGTGCCGTCGATCCTTATGTTTTTCGTGATGGGACAGCCGATCAGTCTCGATTACCCGGCGCTGAAGGGGTTCAACTTCCAGGGTGGGTTGCATATCCGCGGCTCGCTTATCGCGCTGTGGTTCGCGCTGGCGATCTATACCGGGGCCTTCATCGCCGAAAACGTGCGCGCGGGCATTCAGGCCGTCAGCAAGGGGCAGACCGAGGCGGCGGCGTCGCTTGGGATGCGGCCCAACCGGATCATGAACCTGGTGATCCTGCCGCAGGCGCTCCGGGTCATCATCCCGCCGCTCATCTCTCAATATCTCAACCTCACCAAGAACTCGTCGCTGGCGATTGCCGTAGGCTATATGGATGTGACCGGCACGCTGGGCGGCATCACGCTCAACCAGACCGGGCGCGCCATCGAATGCGTGCTCTTGCTGATGATATTCTATCTCACCATCAGCCTCGCCATATCGGCGGTGATGAATGTCTATAACAAATCCATTGCGCTGAAGGAGCGGTGAGCCATGTCGCAAGATAACATCGCTTTCCACCGCAAGCACATGCTGCCCGAGGCGCCGCCACCGGCGACAGAGACGGGGGCGATCAAGTGGCTGCGCGAGAACCTCTTTTCGTCGATCCCGAATGGTATTCTGACCGTGGTCTCGGCCTATGTGGTGCTGACCATCGTGATGGCCGCGGCACCGTGGTTTTTCAACGGGGTCTGGGACAGCCCCAGCCTGACGGCCTGCCGCGAGATACTCGACGGGCGCACCGGGGCCTGTTTCGCGGTGCTGACCGAACGGTGGAACCAGCTCTTGTTCGGGTTCAAATATCCCGAAGAGCTCTACTGGCGGCCGACGCTTGCCTTTGTGCTCCTGTTCGTGGCCATCGCGCCGGTGCTGTTCATCAAGTATCTGCCGCGCGCGCTGCTGGTGCTCACGGGGCTTTACCCGTTCGTCGCCTATTGGCTGATCTGGGGCGGGTCGATCATGGTGCCGGTGGTGGCGCTTCTGGGGGTGCTGTTCGGCACCTTTGTCTATCGTCGCACCATGACCGTGAGCGCCGGTGTCGCGGTGCTTGCGGGCATTGTCGCGGCGATGGTGTTCTGGTGGGCTGCGGGGGCCGTGACCGCGGGCATGTCCGGGGTCATGGCGCTGGAGCCGGTGCCGTCGCGCGATATGGGCGGGTTCATGATCAACCTGATGCTGGGCGTGGTCTGCGTGTCGCTGTCGCTGCCCTTTGGCATCCTGCTGGCGCTGGGGCGGCAATCCTCCATGCCGATTATCAAGTGGATCTGCGTGGTGTTCATCGAGTTCATCCGCGGTGTGCCGCTTATCACGCTGCTGTTCGTGGCCAACGTGGTGCTGGCCTATTTCCTGCCGCCGGGCACGACGTTTGATTTGATTCTGCGGGTGATCATCATGATTACCATGTTCGCCTCGGCCTATATCGCCGAGGTGATCCGGGGCGGCCTCGCGGCGCTTCCACGCGGGCAATACGAGGCCGCCGACAGCCTTGGCCTCGATTACGCGCAGTCGATGCAGTTCATCATCCTGCCGCAGGCGCTCAAGATATCGATTCCGGGCATCGTCAACGTGGCGGTGGGGCTGTTCAAGGATACCACGCTCGTCTCTGTCATCTCGATGTTCGATATCGTCGGCATGATCCGTGGCCCGATCCTCGCCTCGGCGGAGTGGAACGGCGTTTATTGGGAGCTGTTCGGCTTTGCCGCGCTGCTGTTTTTCATCACCTGCTACGGTATCTCGCAATATTCGCAATGGCTGGAGCGCGAGCTTCAGACCGATCACCATTAAGGGGAGGGTCAGGGACAATGGCCGCAGAATCACAGTTGAAGGTTTCCGACGAGGTTGCCGTCGAAATCGACAAGATGAACAAGTGGTATGGCGCGTTCCACGTGCTGCGCGATATCGACCTGACGGTGTATCAGGGCGAGCGGATCGTGATCGCGGGGCCGTCCGGCTCTGGCAAGTCTACGCTCATCCGCTGCATCAACGCGCTGGAAGAGCATCAGAAGGGCACGATCACGGTGGACGGCACGGTGCTGTCCAATGACATCAAGAACATCGACCGCATCCGCTCCGAAGTCGGCATGGTGTTCCAGCATTTCAACCTGTTCCCGCATCTGACGATCCTCGAAAACTGCACGCTCGCGCCCATCTGGGTGCGCAAGACGCCCAAGCGCGAGGCCGAGGAAATTGCCATGCACTTCCTCAAGAAGGTGAAGATCCCCGAACAGGCCGACAAATATCCCGGCCAGCTTTCGGGCGGGCAGCAACAGCGCGTGGCGATTGCCCGCAGCCTGTGCATGAAGCCGCGGATCATGCTCTTTGACGAGCCGACATCGGCGCTTGACCCCGAGATGATCTCGGAGGTGCTCGACACGATGATCGAGCTGGCCGAGGAAGGCATGACCATGCTCTGCGTCACCCATGAGATGGGATTCGCGCGCAAGGTGGCGAACCGGGTGATCTTCATGGATCAGGGCCAGATCGTGGAGCAGAACGAGCCGGAAGAGTTCTTCAACAACCCGCAGAGCGAGCGCACCAAGCTGTTCCTGAGCCAGATCCTCGGGCATTGACACGGCAGGGGGCGCTGCCCCCGTCGCGCGAGGCGCGACCCCCCCGGAATATTTGGAGCAAGATGAAGGGGCGGTCCGTTGGGCCGCCCTTTGCCGTCAGACCCAGGGTGACTGCCGGGCGCGCAGAACGTGGATGGCGGCGCGCAACTCGTCGGCGATTTCCCCCTCGCGGGGATCATCGCGCAGCGTGTCGATAAGCGCCTCTGGCGGTATCGCGGGGCGGCGCGGCCATGTCAGCGCGGCAAGGAGGCTGCGGGCGCGTTCGGGCAGGCGGTCGGGGATGTCATACCCGTTCAGCGTGGCCCAGACGCCCGACCAGAGGCGGGCAACGCTCCACGGGTTATAGCCGCCACCGCCCAGCACCAAAAGGCGCGGGCTGAGCGGGCGCAGCGCGGCAAGGGCGGCCCAATGCGCGTTGTTCGAGAGACAAAGGCGCGAGAGCGGGTCCTCGGTCACGGCATCGGCCCCGCATTGCAGCACGATGGCCTCTGGCCGCATAGCCTGCACCGCCGGAAGGATCACCTCGTGGAGCGCCATGGCGAACCCGTTGTCATTCGTGCCCTTGGGCAGGGGCAGGTTGATGGCAGACCCGCCCGCGCGATCATCGAGCGCGCCGGTGAAGGGCCAGCGCCGCGCCTCATGGGTGGAGATCATCAGCACGCGCGCCTCGCCGTGGAAGGCCGCCGCCACCCCGTCGCAATGATGCGCGTCGATATCGACATAGGCGATGCGCGTCAGCCCCTGCGTCAGCAGCGCCTTGATCGCCAGCACAGGATCGTTGAGATAGCAAAACCCGCCCGCGTGATCGGCCATGCCATGATGTGTGCCGCCGCCGGGATTGTAGACCACGCCGCCACCGCGCAGCATATCTGTCGCCAGAAGCGAGCCGCCCGCAGCGGTGGCCGGGCGGCGAAACATCTCGGCAAAGACGGGGTTGGAGGGCGTGCCAAGATGGTGGCGGGCGCGGGTGGCCTCGCTCACGCGGCCCGCGGTCTCGGCACGTTGCAAGGCGGCGATATAGTCAGGGGTGTGAAAGGCCATGAGGGCCTCGGGCCGCGCGCGCGGGCTGTTGACATATTGCGCATCCGTCAGCCAGCCCAGCGCGCGGCAGAGGTCGATCACCGTGGGCACGCGCGGGATCGAGAGCGGGTGGCGCGCCCCGTAGCTTGAGCCGCGATAGATTTCGGAGCCGATGAATCGCGGCGCGGTCATTGCCCCTCGGTGAGCCTGCGCGGCAGGATGAAAGCAATCACGCTGCCAGTGCTGTCCGCCAGGTCGCGCCAGTCCGCGATGTCGAATTCGGCCACAAGCGTGGCCCCGGTGGGATAGTCGCCAAAGCGATCGTTATCGGGTGCCGCCGCCACGAGGGACGCCGCGAAATCGGCGATGCCGGGGTTGTGGCCGATCATCAGCACGGTGTCGCCGCTTGCGTGGCGCAGGGCGGCGCGCATCGCGGGCGGCTCTGCCAGGTAAAGGCTGTCGAGCAGGGTAGGTGCGCGCGGCAGGGCGAGGCGCGCGAGGGTTTCCTGCGCGCGGGTGGCGGTGGAGCAGAGGATTTCATCGGGCAGATGGCCATGCTCGCGCAGCCAGTCGCCCAAAGCCGTGGCCGCGCGGCGACCGCGCTTGTTGAGCGGGCGGGCGTGGTCGGCCATGCCCGGATCGCCCCAATCGGATTTGGCGTGGCGCATCAGGATCAGACGCTTCATCCGAAATATCCCATGTGGAAGGCCGATTGCGCCTCTGTCCGGCCATAGGCTTGGCTGATCGGGCAGGCGCGCCGCACCGCGCAGCCGCGCGCGCGGCAGTCATTTCCGGTGCGGTCGAGATCGGCCTTGCAGGCGGGCACGTCATAGCCATCGGCGGATAGCGCATCCACCGGGCAGGCGCTGCGGCAGGGCTGATCGGGGCAGCGCGCGCAGGGCGAGGGCGCGGGGGCTGGCAGGTCAAGCCGGTGGGCAAAGGCCAGCGCACCGCGATAGGAGACCATCAGCCCGGCGGTATCGTGCACCAAAAGCCCCACCGGCGAGGCCCATGCCCGCCCCGAGCGCCGCGCCCAGCCGGTGAATGGCTGCCAGGGCGGCCCGCCAAAGGGAAAGAGCGCGCGCGCCCCGAGCGCATCGGCCAGCGCGTCGATCACGCGGATCGACCAGCGGTTCATCGGGTCGCGCGCGCCGTCGTGGTATTCGGGTGTCTGGGTGAAATGCTCCCAGAAGCCGGGACCGGCGGGGCCGAGAAGAACGAGGCTCGTATAGCCCGGCACCTCGTCCTCGTCGAGAGGCAGCGCGCCGAGGGGGGCGAGGTGATGGCCCCCGGCCCTGCTGGCAATCTGGTCAAGCGCGGGTGGGGTGCTCATGGGCAAGGCTCAGGCCGGGGCGCGTTTCGTCAAGGGGCCCGCATCGCCGCGGATGAGCGAGCCGGCCCCGTGCTCGGTGAACAGCTCCAGCAGCGTGGCATTGGGCGCGCGCCCGTCGAGGATGACCACAGCGCGCACCCCGCCCGCTATGGCCGCAAGCGCGGTCTCGGTCTTGGGGATCATGCCGCCCGCGATCACGCCTTCGCGGGTGAGGGTGCGGATTTGTTCGGGCGTCAGTTCGGTCACCACCCGGCCCTCGGCATCGAGCACGCCATCGGTATCGGTAAGCAACAAAAGCCGGTCGGCGCGCAGCGCGGCGGCGATGGCCCCGGCGGCGGTGTCGCCGTTGATGTTGTAGGTCTCGCCCTCAGGCCCCGCGCCAAGCGGCGCGATCACCGGTATCACGCCCGCGTCAAAGAGCGTATGCAGGATGCCGGGATCAATCGCGCTCGGCTCTCCCACGAGGCCGAGATCGGCGCTGGCCTGCGTGCAGGTAATAAGCCCGGCATCCTTGCCCGAAAGCCCCGCCGCGCGCCCGCCCTGACCACCGATGGCGGCGACGATGCGCTTGTTGACGGTGCCCGAGAGCACCATTTCCACCACCTCCATCGTGGCGGCATCGGTGACGCGCTTGCCTTCCTTGAAATCGGAGCGGATATCGAGCCGCGCCAGCATCTCGTTGATCATCGGCCCGCCGCCGTGGACGATCACCGGGTTGACGCCCACTTGCCGCATCAGCACCACGTCGCGCGCAAATTCGGCCATTGCCTGCGTGCTGCCCATCGCGTGGCCGCCCAGCTTTATGACGACGATGGCACCGGTGTAGCGTTGCAGATAGGGCAGCGCCTCGGAGAGGGTGCGGGCGGTGGCGATCCAGTCGCGGTTCATGGCTCTGGCCTTCATTGCTGTCTCCGGGGTCACGCGTCTGCACTTGTTAGCCGCTGCGCGACGACCTGCCAAGGGCCGTTGATCTCGGGCGCGGTCGGGCTAGGGTGCAGGCATGAGGTCCGAGGGAGAGCGCCATGACCGAGACACGCACCTTGCTTTTGACCGGCGCGAGCCGGGGGATCGGCCACGCCACCGTGCGCCGGTTCAATGCCGAGGGCTGGCGGGTCATCACCTGTTCTCGCCATCCGTTCCCGGCCGAATGCCCGTGGGGCGGCGGCCAGGCGAATCATGTGCAGATCGACCTCGCAGACCCCCGTGACGTGATCGAGAAGGTCGAGGTGATCCGTGCGATGCTGGGCGGGCGTCTTGACGCGCTGGTGAACAATGCGGGCATTTCCCCCAAGGGCGAGGACGGTGCGCGGCTCAACACGCTCAATACCGATCTGCGGACCTGGGGGCATGTGTTTCACGTCAATTTCTTTGCCTCGGTGGTGCTGGCGCGCAGCCTGCGCGACGAGTTGGCCGCAGCGAAGGGCGCGGTGGTCAACGTGACCTCTATCGCCGGGGCGCGGGTGCACCCCTTTGCGGGCGCGGCCTATGCCACATCAAAGGCAGCGCTGGCGGCGCTCACCCGCGAGATGGCGCATGATTTCGGGCCCTTGGGCGTGCGCGTCAACGCTATCGCGCCGGGCGAGATCCGCACCGATATCCTGTCGCCGGGCACCGAGGAGCTGCGTGAGACAATCCCGATGCGCCGCCTTGGCGAGCCGGAGGAGGTGGCCGATACGGTCTATTTCCTGTGCACCGCGCCCTCGGCCTATATCTCGGGCACCGAGATCGAGATCAACGGGGCGCAGCATGTGTGACGGGGGGCTTGAGGGGGGATGGTTCGAGATGAGCCGCGCGGGGGCAGGGGGCAAATAGCGGCTCACGACCAAAGCCGCCCGTTCACCCCTCCTGGCCGAGCGCCGCGATTGTGGCGCGCAGCGTGGCCAGCCCCTCGCCCTTTTCCGAGGATGTGAGGATCAGTTCGGGATAGGCCGCCGGGTGCGGCGCGAGGCGCGCGCGGACCTGTGCAAGCACGCTGTCGCGGGCCTCCGCCCCGATCTTGTCGGTCTTGGTCAGCACGCATTGGAACGGCACGGCGGCGCGGTCGAGCAGGGCCATGATCTCTTCGTCCACCGGCTTGATCCCGTGGCGGGCATCGACCAGAACGAAGGCGCGGCGCAGGTTGGCGCGGCCCGAGAGATAGGTCTTGAGCAGCGCCTGCCACTTGCGCACCACGTCGACCGGCGCGTTGGCAAAGCCGTAGCCGGGCAGATCGACGAGGTAATGGCTGTCGCCGAGGGTGAAGAAATTCACCTCCTGCGTGCGGCCCGGCGTGTTCGAGGCGCGCGCCAGCGCCTTGCGCCCGGTGAGCGCGTTGATGAGCGAGGATTTGCCCACGTTGGAGCGCCCCGCGAAACAAAGCTCGGTGCGGTCGGCGGGGGGCAGGCCGGACATGGCGACCACCCCCTTGAGGAATTCGACCGGTCCGGCAAAGAGCCTGCGCCCGGCCTCGGACGCGGCGGCCTCGGGGGCGGGGGCTTCGGGAAAGGCAAGCTGCATGGCGGGCCTACCGGAGCCGGACGCGGGGCGCGGGCGTCATTTCTTTTTCTCCGGGGCGGGTTTGTCGCCACGCTTGAAGCTCGACATGATGTTGCCGAACACGTCGGGCTTGTGCCCGTGGCTGCGCATGATCGCATATTGTTGGGAAAAGGTAATCATGTTGTTGGCGATCCAGTAGATCACCAGCCCGCTGGCAAAGCTGCCGAGCATGAACATGAACACCCAGGGCATCCAGGCAAAGATCATCTTTTGCGTGGGATCGGTGGGCGACGGGTTGAGCTTTTGTTGCAGCCACATCGACACGCCGAGGCCCAGCGGCAGGATGCCGATGAAAATGAGCGCGAGGACCGAGCCGGGCTCGGGCGCGGCCCAGGGGAAGAGGCCCCAAAGGTTGTAGAGCGACGAGGGATCGGGGGCCGAAAGGTCGCGGATCCAGCCAATCCACGGCGCGTGGCGCAATTCCAGCGTGACAAAGATCACCTTGTAGAGCGAAAAGAAGATCGGGATCTGCAACAGGATCGGCAGACAGCCCGCCGCCGGGTTGACCTTTTCCTTCTTGTAGAGCGCCATCATCTCCTGCTGGAGCTTCTGGCGGTCGTCGCCGGCGATCTCCTTGATCTTCTCCATCTCGGGCTGGAGTTCCTTCATCTTGGCCATCGAGACGTAGGATTTGTAGGCCAGCGGCAGCACCAGCGCCTTGATCGCCAGCGTAAGCGCGATGATCGCCCAACCCATGTTGCCGATCATCAGGTTGAACCAGTGCAGCGCCGCGAAGATCGGCTTGGTCAGGAAGAAAAACCAGCCCCAGTCGATCGAATCGAGAAAGCGATCAACGCCTTCCTCGTTCTGGTAGCGGCGGATGGTGGCCCATTCCTTGGCCCCGGCAAAGAGGCGGCTCTCGGCCGTGATCGTCTCGCCGGGGGCAAGCTGGCGGGTCTGCTGCACGGTCTCGGTCTGGTAGATGCCGCGCTGCGGGTCGTATTTGGTGACCGCCTTGAAGGGCGTGCCGGGGGCCGGGATAAGCGTCGTCATCCAGTAATGATCGGTAAAGCCGAGCCAGCCGCCCTCGGCCACTTGCGTCACCTCGGCGGGGGCGCCTTCGCGGGGGTTGAACGGGTAGTCCTCGACATCGTCATAGTCGATCTCGGCCAAGGTGCCGTCGGCCATGCCGATAAGGCCCTCGTGGAGAATGAAGAAATTCTTCAGGTCGGCGGGCCGTCCGTGGCGGGCGATGATGCCGTAGGGCGCGAGGCTGACTGCCGCGTCGGTCCGGTTCTCGACCGATTGGCGCAGCGAGAACATGTAATCCTCGTCGATGGATATCTCGCGGCGGAAGGTGAGGCCCGCGCCATTGTCCCAACTCAGCATGAGCGGGGTGCCGGGGGTGAGCGTGGTGCCGCGCTCGACCGTCCAGAGCGTGTTCGGTCCCGGCACCAGTTCGGCGGTCAGGCCGCTGCCTGGAGCCCAACCGTGAAGCGCGTAATAAGGTGTCTGGCTGCCCACCGGCGAGAGCAGGCGGACGATCGGGGCGTCGGGGTCGATGGTTTCGCGGTAATCCTTCAGCGACAGCTCGTCGATGCGCCCGCCCTTGAGCGAGATCGAGCCGGTGAGGCTTGGAGTGTCGATGGTGATGCGCGGCACGTCGGCAGCGGCCTCCGAGGCGGTCGCTGTCTCGGCACCGGCGGTGCCGGGGGCAAGGGCGGCCGCTGCCGGGTCGGCGCTCGGGGGCGGGGCGAGCAGGCCATCGGCCTGTGTCTCAGCGACCGGCGCGTTGGGGTCAGAGGGCGTTGGCTCTGGCGGGGGAAACATCACGAACCAGACGAGGATCACGAGAAAGCTGAGCGCCGTCGCGAGAATGAGGTTCTTGTTCTGATCGTCCATCGCCGGGACCCGTCCGTCATGTTTCTGCCTTGGGGGGTTCAACAGAGTGAGGCCCCAAAGGTCAAGCGGATTCCGGGCTTGGGCGGTCTCTGTGTGCGCTCGGGTGGGGGATGTGATCGCAGCCAGAGGGCTGACGGCTGCCCGCAGGCGGTGGGCCGCGCCGCGGTGTCGGGGTGCTCAGCCCCTTTCGGCGGGCGGCGGGCGCGCCGGTATGGCGACGATGCCGAGGCCGTTATCGTTGCCGGGGTCATTGCCGTTGGCGGCGGCAAGGGCCTCGGCGATCATGGCCCGCGCGTTGCGGGTGCCGGGCTGTGCCTCGAGGCACAGCCCGGTCGCGATGCGGAGCGCCTCGGCCCCGCGGATACCGCCAAGCGCCGCCGTGGCATGTGCCTCAAGCCGGGCCGCGAGACGCCGGGCGCTGGTATCATCAAGGCCGCGCGCGCCATCGGGGATGATGCCAAGCCGCCCCGCCCCCAGATCATAGAGCGCATCCTCGCGCCGCAGGCCGTGCGACAGCCGGTCAAGGCAGGTGGTCACCACCCGATCGCCAAGCGGGCCCTGCACCCCGTCAAAGCCCCGGATCGCGAGCGTAATGCAGAGCACCGGGTGATGCGCGCGGCGCGCGGCGCGCAGGCGGTGATCGAGGGCGGTGGCCATTTCCGTCATCTGGCCTGTGGTGGCGGTGCGCGGGCGCGCCCTGGTGCCCCGCGCGGCCCCGCGCGGCAGCAGCATCAGCGCAAAGGGCAGGCCGAGCGCCAGCGCCGCCGGGCCGAACCACAGCAGCGCCAGCCCGAGCGCCAGCGCGAGCAGCGCCAGTTGCGGCCCGCGCAGGGCCGCGATCACGTTTCGCAGGGCATGTTGTGCCTGATGCATCGCCACCTCCGTCACCTCTGCACGCAGCCTAGGCGCGTGCGGTTAACGGAGTATTGGCATCCCCGGCTCTTTTGCCTCGGATTTTACCGAGTCGCGCCGCAGCCCCGCGAAATCGAACAGCGCGGGATCGAGCAGATGCGAGGGCCGCGTGTTCATCAGCGCGCGGAACATCTTTTGCCGCCGCCCCGGATGGTTGGCCTCCCACCCGTCGAGCAGGCGCTTGACCTGCTGACGTTGCAGCCCGTCCTGCGACCCGCAGAGATCGCAGGGGATGATCGGGTAATTCATCGCCCGCGCGAAACGGTCGCAATCGGCCTCGGCGACATGGGCGAGGGGGCGGTAGACAAACAGATCGCCCTCCTCGTTCACCAGCTTGGGCGGCATGGTGGCGAGCCTGCTGCCGTGAAAGAGGTTCATGAAAAAGGTCTCAAGGATATCGTCGCGATGATGGCCGAGCACCACCGCCGAGCAGCCCTCCTCGCGGGCGATGCGATAGAGATTTCCCCTGCGCAACCGGGAACATAGCGCGCAATAGGTGCGCCCCTGCGGCACCTTGTCCATGACGATGGAATAGGTGTCCTGATACTCGATCCGGTGCGGCACGCCCATGCGGGTGAGGAAGTCCGGCAGCACCGTGGCCGGGAACCCCGGCTGCCCCTGATCGAGGTTACAGGCCAGAAGATCGACCGGCAAGAGACCGCGCCATTGCAATTCGAGCAGCACCGCGAGAAGCGTATAGCTGTCCTTGCCGCCCGAGAGGCAGACCAGCCATCGCGCGCCCGGCTCGATCATGCCGTATTGCTCCACCGCCTCACGCACGTTGCGCACGATGCGCTTGCGCAGCTTGCGAAACTCGCCGCTTTTGGGGGCACCGTGAAACAGCGGATGGATATCGTCGGGCGTGTCGGTCATGGCCCGCGCTTTAGGGCCTATCGCGGCACCGGGCAAGGGTTGTGTCTGTCAAATGAGCAGAGATGTCTCAACTCTGATCCCTAAAACATAGGGTCGCGCCAACCCTCGACTTTGCCCGAACAGACCCAATCCTTGCTCGAATGGAGCGAGCCAACCCAATATATATTAACGCGTCCCGTCGCGTCGCTTCCGGTTCTCCAGCTATGGCGTTTGCCCTGTCTGATACCCGTCGCACCGCAATCGTGTCTTCCGGCTTCGCGTTCGTTGCAGTATCTGGCGTAAACGCGGCCACTGCAATTGTTCGTAAAATAAGATATGAACGCGCCATCCTTCCACTTGCTGGTAATGCTCACGCATTTGTTGGCTGTGGCAAAGCACCCGTCACTGTCTTGCGCCACGGCAGGGGTCGTGAGCACTGATACTGCAAGCGCGACAAGTTGATAATTCAGTTTGAAAACTTTCATGATGAAACCCTCTCTTACGCTATGTGTCGACGTCCGCAGACAGCTAGTATTTCCAGAACGCCAACGAACGGCGCTCACGGCTGAATGCCCCCATGGTGGTATCGAAGACGATAGGCTCCGACGACGGGTAAACCTCACCATCATCATGGGTATGAGTGCTCAAGTAGCAATACTCTCTACTTTTGCTGCCATACCACAACGTAGCGTGCAAGAATTTTCTTGCGTGAGATACTCGGAGTCATTTGAAGGCCAAAGGGAAGACGTGACCCGCATCTTGAGGCACTCGACCCACGCACCACAACTTATTGCAGTTACCCCCAACAAATAGCTTTACAGCCCATGAATAAGCCCCCACCATATCTGGTATGGGCGGTCGGATACACCTCCGCTCGTAGAGCAGGCACCTAGCGTTTGGGGTGCAAGGCCACCCCCGCGCTATAGCATATGAGGCGGCGTCATGGCACTTTCCGAGCACGATCTGAGCGCGGATCTTCATCCGATCGACCTTGTCGAGCATATCGCCGAGAACCACGACTGGGAGTTTGACCGCATCGGCGACGATCAGATCGCGATGGCGATCGAGGGCCAGTGGCGCACCTATGCGATCACGCTGGCCTGGTCGGGCCATGACGAGACGCTGCGCATGGTCTGCACCTTCGAGATGGAGCCGCCCGAGGACCGTTTGCCGGTGCTTTACGAGATGCTCAACCATGTCAACGATCAGTGCTGGTCGGGTGCCTTCACCTGGTGGGGCGAACAAAAATTGATGGTGTGGCGCTATGGCCTCGTGATGGCGGGCGCGCCGGGGGCGACGGCCGAGCAGATCGACACGATCCTGGGCGCGGCGGTGACGGCGGCAGAGCGCTATTACCCGGCCTTCCAACTGGCGATCTGGGGCGATACATCCCCGCGCGCCGCGATGCAGGTGGCCATTGCAGAGGCCTACGGTCGGGCGTAAACCTGCAACCCGCGACAACAGGCGCGGGAGAGTGTCATGACCATGCAGGATATCGCGGGGCGCGGCCTCGTGCTCTTGGGCTGCGGCAAGATGGGCGGCGCGATGCTGCGCGGCTGGCTCGATGGCGGGTTGGAGGCGGGCGCGGTGCATGTGGTCGATCCGCATCCGGCGGATTGGCTGGAGGGGGCGGGCGTGCATGTCAACGCCGATCTGCCCGAAGCGCCGGGGATCGTCATCGTCGCCGTCAAGCCGCAGATGATGGGGGCCGCGCTGCCCACGCTCAGGGGCTATGGCAACGGGGCGACGCTCTTTGTTTCGGTTGCCGCCGGAACCTCCATCGCCACCTATGAGGAGATGCTGGGCGCGCGCACGCCCATCGTGCGGGCGATGCCCAACACCCCCGCCGCCGTGGGGCGCGGGATCACCGCGATCATCGGCAATGGCCATGCCACATCCGCGCATCTCGATGCCGCCGAGGCGCTGCTCGGGGCGGTGGGGCAGGTGGTGCGGCTGGAGGACGAGGCGCAGATGGACGCGGTCACCGGCCTCTCGGGCTCCGGCCCGGCCTATGTGTTCCACATGATCGAATGCATGGCGCGCGCGGGCGAGGCGCAGGGGCTGGCCCCGGACCTGGCGATGCAATTGGCGCAGGCGACGGTTGCGGGGGCGGGCGCGCTGGCCGAGGCCGCGGGCGCGACGCCCGCCACGCTGCGCGAGAATGTCACAAGCCCCAATGGCACCACGCAGGCGGGGCTGGCTGTTCTGATGGACGAGGAGCGCGGCCTGCCGCCGCTGATGGCGCGCACCGTGGCCGCCGCCACCGAGCGCTCGCGCGAGTTGCGCAATGGCTGAGATCACCTTTGATGATTTTCAGAAGGTCGATATCCGCGTGGGCCGCGTGGTCCGGGCCGAGCCCTACCCGGAGGCCCGCAAGCCCGCGATCAAGCTGTGGCTCGATTTCGGCCCCGAGATCGGCGAGAAGAAATCGAGCGCGCAGATCACCGCGCATTATGACCCCGAGGCGCTGATCGGGCGGCAGGTGCTGGCGGTGGTGAATTTCCCGCCCCGGCAGATCGGCAAATTCATCTCCGAGGTGCTGGTGCTGGGGGTGAGCGACGCAGATGGCGGCATCGTCCTCATTGGTCCCGATCTCGACGTGCCCCTGGGCGGGAGGTTGCATTGAAACGGATCCTCATCACCCGGCCCATGCCCGCGCGCGTGATCGCCGAGGCCGAGGCGCATTTCGAGGTCGAGATGCGCGAGGACAACACGCCGCTGAAACCGGGACAGATGAAGGGCGCGCTGGCGCTTTACGATGGTATCCTGCCGACGCTGGGCGATCAGTTTGCCGCCGAGGTATTCGCGGACGCGACAGGCTGCCGTTGCCGCATCCTTGCCAATTTCGGGGTGGGTTATAACCATATCGACGTGGCCGCCGCCCGTGGCGCGGGCATCGCCGTGACCAACACGCCCGGTGCCGTGACCGATGCTACCGCCGATATCGCGCTGATGCTGATGCTGATGAGCGCGCGGCGCGCGGGCGAGGGCGAGCGGATGCTGCGCGCGGGGCGCTGGACGGGGTGGAACCCGACGCAGATGCTGGGCACCCATGTCACGGGCAAGACCGTGGGCATCGTCGGCATGGGGCGCATCGGGCAGGCGATTGCGCGGCGCTGTCACTACGGGTTCGGGATGGCGGTGGCCTATCACAACCGCTCGGCCAAGGCAGTGGATTTTCCGGCGCGGCAGGTGGAAAGCCTTGCCGCGCTGGCGGGGCAGGTGGATTTTCTCGTTCTGGCCGTGCCCGGCGGGGCCTCGACGCAGGGCCTGATCGGAGCCGAGGTGCTGGCGGCGATGCGGCCCACGGCGCATCTGGTAAACATCGCGCGCGGCGACGTGGTGGACGAGGCCGCGCTCATCGACGCGCTGCGCGAGGGTCGGATCGCCGGGGCGGGGCTTGACGTCTATGCACGCGAGCCGGAGGTGCCGGAGGTGCTGCGCAAGCTGGAGAACGTGACGCTGCTGCCGCATCTGGGCACAGCCTCGCAGGAGGTGCGCGAAGCGATGGGGCTGATGGCGGTGGAGAATCTGCGCGCGTTTTTCGCGGGCGAAGCGCTGCCGAACCCGGTGGCGTGAGTATCTATGGGAAGATGACGCGGCACCGCGTTGCGCTTGACGAGGCTGTGCGTTTCCGGTGATCTGGCCGGAAATCTTGAGGAGCAAGACCATGGTGCAGCCCGCGATCACCGGATCGGGCGTGTTCACGCCGCCGGAAGTGATCACCAACGAGGAATTGGTGGTGGCCTACAACGCCTATGCCGAGGCGTTCAACGCCACCCATGCCGAGGCGATTGCCGCCGGAGAGGTGGCGGCCAAGGCGCCGTCGTCCTCGGAATTCATCATGAACGCGTCGGGGATCGAGCGGCGGCATGTGATGGACAAGGCGGGTGTTCTCGACCCTGAGGTGATGCACCCGCTGCTGCGCGCGCGCGGCGATGACGAGCCGGGGATCATGGCGGAAATTGCGCTTGATGCCTGCGGCAAGGCGCTGGCGCAGGCCGGGCGCGCGGCGGGTGAGATCGACCTCGTGATCTGCGCCGCCTCGAACCACGAGCGGCCCTATCCGGCGGTTGCGATCGAGATACAGGAATTACTCGGCGCGGGCGGCTTTGCCTTTGACATGAACGTGGCCTGTTCCTCGGCCACATTCGGCATTCAGGCGGCGGCGGACATGATCCGCGCGGGCAGCGCGCGCCGTGCGCTGGTGGTCAGCCCCGAGATCTGTTCGGGCCATCTCGAATGGCGCGACCGGGATTGCCATTTCATCTTTGGTGATGTGTGCACCGCGCTGGTCATCGAGGCGGCTGAGGAGGCGCGGGGGCCACATTTCCGCATCCTCTCGACGCGTTGCGCGACGCAGTTTTCCAACAATATCCGTAACAATAACGGCTTTTTGCGGCGCACGCGGCCCGGCCACATGGAGGACCGGCGCGACATGCTCTTCGTGCAGGAGGGGCGCAAGGTGTTCAAGGAGGTGCTGCCGCTGGTGTCGTCGCATATCGCGGGGCATCTGGACGAGGCGGACGTGGCGGCGGGCGATCTGCGGCGGCTGTGGCTGCACCAGGCCAACAAGACGATGAACGATTTCATCGGCCGCAAGGTGATGGGCCGGGTGCCCGAGTCGCATGAGCAGCCCAATATCCTCCAGGATTATGCCAATACCTCGTCGGCCGGGTCGATCATCGCGTTCTCGCACTATTCGGACGACCTTGCCCCCGGCGACCGGGGGCTGATCTGTTCGTTCGGGGCGGGCTATTCGGTGGGCTCGGTGCTGGTGGAGCGGGCGTGAGGCGCGGCGTTTTGGAAATGACAGCGCCGCGCAAGGCGGATAACAGGTGCGTCGTGGCCGGGGCACCCGGCGCGGGAAACACCTGGGGTTGATGAGTGTGATGTCGGTGATCGGAAGCTATCTCAAGAAACACACCGAGGCGCTGGTCAAGGATGTGGGCATCGAGGCGGCCTGTCGGCTCAGCGGCAAATCCAAGGCCACGCTGGGGCGGTATTATTCGGGGCATGACGAACATGCCGACCGGTTCATGCCGGTGGACACGGTCGCCGAGCTAGAAAAGGCGGCGAGCTATCCGCATGTCACCTCCGCGCTGGCCGAACTCAAGGGCATCCACCTGAGCCTGACCGAGAGCCTGCGCAATACCGGCGAAAAGGTCTCGGTCAACAGCGACGTGATCGCGCTGTCGCAGCGATTCGCGATGCTGATGGCCGAGTATCAGACCAGCATCGAGGACGGGACGATCTCGGTCAACGAGGCCAAGCGGCTGTTGCGCGAGACGACGCAATTGCAGCAGGTGCTGATCGAGATGAAGCTGCATCTTGAGGAAGAGGCGCGCTGAGCGCGCGGCCCGCCCCGATCAGCCGAAAAGCGCTGTCGAGGTGTCACTGAGCAGCGCCATGACCGAGGCGCGGAACCCCGGCAGAACCAGTGCGGACATAAAGCCGAGATGGAGCACCATGATCGCGTTGAGCGAGGTGCGGAACGGTTCTTTGCGGGTCTTGTGACGGAACACACCCTGGCCGATCTTGGCCCCGAGCGCGCCCCCCACAAGGCACAGCGTCAACAGCGTGCTTTCGGGCACGCGCCAGCGGCGGTGGATGGCGCATTGCTTGTCCCACCAGAACAACCCGAAGGTGACGAGGTTGAGCGACAGGAGATAGCTGAGGGCAAGAGCCAGCGGGGTCATGGCGGCCTATCGGGTGGCGGGCGGCGAAGGGGTGCCGACGGATGGGTTTCAGAGCGGTTTTCGCGCAGCCAGCGCCGCGCCGATGGTTCCATCGTCGAGATAATCCAACTCGCCGCCGATGGGAACACCCTGCGCGAGCGAAGTGAGGATAACCTTACCCAGAAGTTGATCGGCGATGTAATGGGCGGTGGTCTGGCCGTCGAGCGTGGTGCCCAGCGCGAGGATCACCTCGGCCGTTTCTTCCTCGGTCACGCGGGTCACAAGCTGCGGGATTCGCAGGGTCTCGGGGCCGACCTGATCGAGCGCCGAGAGCGTGCCGCCCAGCACATGATAGCGCCCGCGAAACGCCCCGCCCCGTTCCATCGCCCAGAGGTCGGCCACATCCTCGACCACGCAGATCTGGCCATTGGCGCGTTTCGCGCTCAGGCATATGTCGCAGACCTCAGACGTGCCGATATTGCCGCAGATGCGGCATTCGCGGGCGGTGGCGGCGACGGTCTGCATCAGGTCGGCGAGCGGCGAGAGAAGCAGTGCGCGTTTGCGGATCATGTGCAGCACCGCGCGCCGCGCCGAGCGCGGTCCGAGGCCCGGAAGCCGCGCCATCATGTTGATGAGGGCGTCAATGTCGCGGGTGCTGCTCACTCATATGATCCGTTCTGCCGGGTTGCGCCGTGGTCAAGGATATTTTCGGCAAGATGAAGCGCGCGGGTCAGAACGGCAGCTTCATGTCCTTGGGCAGGCCCATGCTCTCGGTGATCTTGCTCATTTCCTCTTGCGCGCGCGCCCCGGCCTTGGATTGTGCGTCCTTGATCGCGGCGAGGATCAGATCTTCGACCACTTCCTTGTCGTCGGCGTTGAAGATAGAGGGGTCGATGTCGAGCGATTTCAACTCTCCCTTGGCGGTACAGGTGGCCTTGACCAGCCCCGCGCCGCTTTCGCCCTCGACCATGATGCTGTGCATTTCTTCCTGGAGCGCGGCCATCTTCTGCTGCATTTCCTGCGCGGCCTTCATCATCTTGGCCATGTCGCCCATCTGGCCCAAACCCTTGAACATGTCTGTCTCCTATCTAGAGGTCTGTCGCCCGCTGGGGGCGGTATAAAGGATCGTTGCGACACATATTGCAGTGACGGCGGCGATGAACAAGGTGGGCGAGCCAAGGCAGCCCTCGGCGAATGCCGATTGCCGCAGGCCGGTCGGGTCGTCGCCGAAGCGGTCGCGCACGACGAGGAACACCAGAAGCGACCACAGCACTGTCACGATCAGCCCGCCCCACTGGCTACGAAAGCGGATCACGAGGGCCGTGGCGAGGATCAGGACCAGCGCCGGGACGGAGGAGAAATAATGCAGCATTTCGCTCCAGCCGGTGGCCTGGGTGCCGGCGCTCCAGCCTGGGCGAAGGCTGGCGCAGGCCCCGGCAAGGGCGGGGCCGGGCAGCAGCAGGCCGAGCATGGCGGGCCAGAGGCGATGGGCGATCATTCCTCGAACGGGTCCCATTCGTCCTCGACCTCGGGCAGCGCGTCGTGGCTTGCATCAGAGGTGATGTCCTCGACCGTGCGGATGCCGGTGATGCGCGCCTTGGGGAAGGCGTCGAACACGGCCCTGACCAGCGGGTGCTCGCGCGCCTCTGCCGTGCGCGCATCCTCTGCGGCGCTGCGCGCCTCGCGGATGGTGGCGGCGGTGGCGGAGTTGACAAGGCTCACCGCCCAGCGGGTGCCCGTCCAGCGTTGCAGCGCGCCGCCAAGCCGCGCGGCAAGATCGGCGGGGGCGTCGGGGGTGGGCGTGAACTCGATCCGGCCCGGACGATAGGCGGCGAGGCGCAGGCAGCCCTCGACCTCGATCAGCAGTTTCGCGTCGCGCCTGGCGCGGATGAGGTCAAGCACATGCTCGAAATCGGGGTAAGGCGCGAGCGCATCCTCGGGATTGGGCGCAAGGGCTGTGGCCTGGCCCGCGCCGCTGGCCCCCGGCCCCCTCGGTGCGGCTTGGGGCGCGGCATGGGTGGCGCGGGACGGCGGTGCGCCGCCTTGGGCCGCGCCACCCTGCGTTTGCGGGCGCGCGCCGTTGCCGCCGCCCGGTGCGGGTGGCGGGCCGTCCGAGAGACGGCGCACCAGATCCTCTGGCGTGGGCAGATCGGCCACATGGGTCAGGCGGATCACTGCCATCTCGGCGGCCATCATCGCGTTGGGGGCCTCCGCCACCTCGTCGAGCGCCTTCAGGAGCATCTGCCACATCCGGGTCAGCACGCGCATCGGCAGCGCCTCGGCCATCGCCTGCCCGCGCGCGCGCTCGTCCGGGCCGATGGTGGGATCGTCGGCGGCATCGGGCGTGATCTTGACCACGCTTACCCAATGGGTGATCTCGGCCAGATCACGCAGCACGGCGAGCGGATCGGCCCCTTCGGCGTATTGCGCGCCGAGCTCCGAGAGCGCGCCGCCCGCGTCGCCGCGCAGGATCATGTCGAAGAGATCGAGCACGCGGCCCCGGTCGGCCAGCCCCAGCATGGCGCGAACCTGTTCGGCGGTGGTCTCTCCGGCACCATGCGAAATCGCCTGATCGAGAAGCGAGGTGGCATCGCGCGCCGAGCCTTCGGCCGCGCGGGTGATGAGGGCAAGCGCCTCATCGGTGATCGCCGCGCCCTCGGCCCCGGCGATGCGGCGCAAGAGGCCGATCATCACCTCCGGCTCGATCCGGCGCAGGTCGAACCGCTGGCAGCGCGACAGCACGGTGACCGGCACCTTGCGGATCTCGGTGGTGGCGAAGATGAATTTCACATGCGCGGGCGGCTCTTCCAGCGTTTTGAGAAGCGCGTTGAAGGCCGAGGTGCTGAGCATGTGCACCTCGTCGATGATGTAGATCTTGTAGCGCGCCGAGGCCGCCCGGTAATGCACGCTCTCGATGATTTCGCGGATGTCGCCTACGCCGGTGCGGCTTGCGGCGTCCATCTCCATCACGTCGACATGGCGGCCCTCCATGATCGCCACGCAATGCTCGCACTGGCCACAGGGATCGGTTGTCGGGCCGCCCGTGCCATCGTGGCCGATGCAGTTCATGCCCTTGGCGATGATGCGCGCGGTGGTCGTCTTGCCGGTGCCACGGATGCCCGTCATGATGAAGGCCTGCGCGATGCGGTCGGCCTGAAACGCGTTTTTCAGCGTGCGCACCATCGCGTCCTGCCCCACCAGATCGGCAAAGGTCTCGGGGCGGTATTTCCGCGCGAGAACCTGATAGCCGGTTGTTGGGGCTTGTGACATGCGGGGCGGGCCTTTCGGATTCGTGCCGCCCATGAACCTAAGGCTGCAGGCCGGGGCCGTCCACCTTGCTTTTTGCGGCGGGTGCGGCAAACATCCGCGCAGGTAACGGGGCGTATGGTCATGAGGTTGAGAGGGATCGGGCGCAGCCGCAATGTCGAGGACCGGCGCGGGCGTGGCGGCGGGGCGAAGATCGGCGGGTTCGGCCTGCTTGTGGTGCTGGCCATCGGCTATTTCGCGGGGATCGACGTGACGCCGCTTCTGCAAGGGCCGGGCGGTGCGCCGCAGGCCACGCGCGCGCCGAGTGCCGGAGAGGAGCGCGCCGCCGAATTCTCGGCGCGGGTTCTCGCCACGACCGAAGAGGTCTGGGCCGATGTCCTGCCCGCGCAGGCGGGGCAGGCGTATCGCCCGCCCATCCTTGTGCTGTATTCGGGGGTGACGCAAAGCCCCTGTGGCGGGGCCTCGGGGGCGAGCGGGCCGTTCTACTGCCCGGCGGATCGCAAGGCCTATCTAGATACCGAGTTTTTCGACACGCTGGCCCGGCAACTGGGCGCCAAGGGCGATTTCGCCGCCGCCTATGTCATCGCGCATGAGGTGGCGCACCATATCCAGAACGAGCTTGGTATCCTGCCCGAGGTCAACCGGATGCGGCAGGCGGTCGGCACGGCAGAGGCCAATGCCCTGACCGTGCGGCTGGAATTGCAGGCCGATTGCCTGTCGGGCGTCTGGGCGCGGGCGGTGGACGGGTTGCTGGAGCCGGGCGATCTGGAGGAGGCGCTCAATGCCGCGAAGATGATCGGCGATGATCATCTGCAACGCCGGGCGGGGCGGCAGCCCAATCCGCACAGTTTCACCCATGGCACCTCGGCGCAGCGGGCGCGCTGGTTCGCGCGCGGCTATGAGAGCGGCGAGATGGCGCGCTGCGACACGTTCGGGTCCGAGCGGCTCTGACACGCGATGAGCGGGTTCGTCATCCACGCGTTGCATGTCGGTGGCGGCACGCTGGCCCTGTCGCCGCTGCCGGGGGCGGGAGGGGACTATGCCGACGACATGGCGCATCTGGCGGACTGGAAACCGGCGCTGGTGATCTCGCTGACGACCGAGGCCGAGATGGTGGCGGTCGGGGCGGGCGATCTGGGCGTGCATGTGCAGGAGGCAGGCACGCGCTGGATCGGGGTGCCGGTGGCGGATTACGGCGTGCCGGACACGGCCCAAGCCGAGGATTGGGCGCGCGCGAGTGCCACCGCGCGCGCGGCGTTGGCGGGGGGCGGCCGGGTGCTGGTGCATTGCCGGGGCGGCTGCGGGCGTTCCGGCATGGCGGTGCTGCGGCTGATGATCGAGACGGGCGAGGACGGGCAAACGGCGCTGGCGCGGTTGCGTGCCCTGCGGCCCTGCGCGGTGGAGACCGACGCGCAGATGACATGGGCGATGGGGGGGAGGTGAGAGGCTGATATCGACCTGTGAATAGTAAAAACAATGCGTTATAGGTTTTTTGCAACCATGTAACCGCATTTGAAATGGACAGATGACGTTGCATCAAGGTGATTGGCTCAACGAGGAGATGCCGTGGTTTGCGGGCCTTCTGTCGGTTGGAACGATCTGCGCACCTGTGTGGTCTTGATACGCTTGGCGGATGGTGTCGCCTACCGCGTCGGGCGGTTTGGATCGGGAACGAGGGTGAGGCGCTGATGGCCGTGTCTCAACGGTTGGTGTCACAGGCCGCGCGCGGAGCCGTCGGCACAGCGCGAGCCGCGCGGCCGGTGGTGACGCTCGCGGCCACCGTCGATTTTCGGCAAAGGTTCGGGTTGCAGCACTCGAAGCCAAAGACGGAGATCGACGATGCCCGATGAGAGAATGGCACTGCTTGAGCTGGTTGATCAGCAGGCCGCTGGCGATCTTGTGTGCGGGATGCTGGCCTTTGCGGCGGATCGGATCATGGAATTCGATCGTAGGGAAAATAAGGTCGAGATGCGGACCGGCGCTGCCAAGGGCGCGCGCTCACCGCTCCGGGCAATTCAGCGCAACGGTTAGCAGAGTGAGCGCTTGGCGTTAATCGCCGTCCAGCGGGCTTCGCAGCTCTGTCTTGCCGATGAGTCCGCGCAGATCTTTTGGAACCACCAGTCGGGCGTTATAGCGCCCGTTGCGGTTCACCATGTTCCTGACTCTGCCCGCCATCATGATCAGCCTTTGTAACCAAAACTGTGATCTTCAAACGGCCAATACCCCCTGTTTGCAAAGGGCTTTTGTTTTCAACGGGTTCCGAGGGGTGAAGGGTGAGAGGCTGGACAACGACCCAAGCGAGGCTCGTTACGGCTGCTTCCTTCCGGATCTGACCGGGTTGGCGAGGTGCCTGCCCGCGCCAACCTCTCGAGCGGTCATATAGGCATCGGCGCGCGGATAGGCAAGGGCCTGCGTGCCGTCGAGCGGCAGGCGCAGATTTATGAACCCGGCATCGTCGAACCCGGTCTCGGTGGCCCCGAGGGCGGCGATCTCTTCGGGATAGGTGCGCAGGCCAGGGCCGGTGGCGAGCAGCGCCGAGGTGCCCGGCGGCATCGTGGCGAAACGCCAGGTCGCGCGGGGGGTGGGCGCGACGGTGCCCGCCGCCTCGATATGGGCGGCGAGGATATCGCGGATCGCGCGTTCGGAGCGATGGATGAGCGTGGTTTCGGCCAGCGCCTCGAACGGGCCGCCCCCCCAGGCGCGGTAGGAATTGGTGGCCACGGCAAAGCGGTCCTTGTCTGCGACCGGGCGACCCATGAAACGCAGATCGCGGATGCGCCGCGCGCCGGGGTCCGCGAGCCTGCCATTGAGGTCGTATCGGGCCGGTTCGGCGAGGTCGATGGCATAGCTCAGCCCGTCGATCACGTCGAAGACATGGCCCGGCACATCGCGGTTCAGCAGCGGCTGATCCGCTTGGCCCGGCACGATCCGGTTGAAACAGATCGCCGCGCGTTCGAGCCAGTCGCGCAGCCCCGCCCCGGTGACCAGAAGGCCGCAAAGCGTGTTGGGAAAGCCGTAGAGATCGGCGAGGTTGCGCAGGCGCAGCGGGCCTGCGGGGATATCCGTGTAATGGCCCGGCCCCCCCGGCCCGCCGGTGCGGAACGGGGCCGAGGCCGAGAGCACCGGCAGGCCGGCAGGGGCGGTGCCTGCAAGCGCCGTGGCAAGGGCCGCGCGCTGGGCGGCATTGACCAGCGCGAGGCCGGGATCGTCGCGCGCCAGCGCCAGATAGCTGTGCAGCGGCACGCGGCTATGCCCGAGCGGGCGCGCGGTGAGGCGCAGCGTATGGGCATGGGCGCGCGCCAATGCACGCGACAGGCGCGGGCAGGGCGGGGCGCTCGTGGCGGGGAGCAGCGCGGTGCGGTGGCCGGTGACGCGCCAGCCGTCGCGATCATGGGCAAGGTGCAGGTCGATCTGCCCCAGATGCGAGGCGCCAAAGCCGGGGTTGACGCAAGGCAGCCCGTGCAGCGTGCCGCGGGTAATGTCGGCCCCCGGTATGCGGGCGTCGGCGGCCTCGGGAAAGCGGCGGTGGCTGTGCCCGGCGATGAGCGCGTCAAGACCGGGCAGGCGCGCCAGCGCGCGGGCTGCATTCTCCATCATCGGCTGGTCCGGCCCGGCACCGATCCCGCTATGGGCCAGCGCGATCACGATATCGGCCCCGGCCCCCCGGATCGCGGGAAGCCAGGCGCGGGCGGTCTCGACCATGTCGCGCAGCGCCAGCCGCCCGGCGAGGTGGCCGTGATCCCAGGTCGCCGCCTGCGGCGGGGTAAGGCCGATCACGCCGATGCGGATATCGCGGGCCGCGCCGTTGTCGCCACAGAGCGTGCGATGCAGGATCGTGAAGGGCGGAAGAAACGCGGTATCGTCGCGCGGGCCATCGCCGAGGGCGCGCACGGCATTGGCGCAGACCAGCGGAAACCGCGCCTGCACCAGCGCGCCCTCGAGCCAGTCGAGACCGAAGTTGAATTCATGATTGCCGATCGTGGCCGCGTCATAGCCCATCTGGTTCATGGCGCGGATCACCGGGTGCCTGCCATGCCAGCCGCTGCCCGGCCGCGCGGTCAGATCGGTGAGCGCCGTGCCTTGCAGGAAATCGCCATTGTCGAGCAGCACGCAGTTGTTCGCCCCCGCCTCGGCGCGCGCACGCCGGATCAGCGTCGCCAGCCGCGTCAGCCCGGCGCGCGTATCCGCCTCGCAGGTGAAATAATCGAATGGCAGCAGGTGGCCGTGCACGTCGGACGTGGCAAGGATGCGCAGCGTGGTGCCCATGTGGTCGTGTGGCTGGGCGACGAGGGCTGAGGTCGACTGGAACACGGAGGATCACTCTGGATGGAGAAAAAATGCGGCGACTTGCCTTGTTTCTGACATAATCAAATCGAAGTCGATCTTAAGGTGCGGAAATATTTATTCAATACCGCAAAGGTTGATTTGCTGGATTGTGTTGAAATCGTGATCTGACCTCTTGCTGCTTGCCCTCTGGCCCGCGCCGGTGCCAGTAAGGGGCGGGCGCAAGGGAGGCCGGGATGCAGCGTGCGGAAGAGGTGACATTCGGGGGATCGGCGCTTGACCGGGCCGATGATCTGCGCGGCGACGAGGGGGCGCTGGCGGCGGCGCTTGGCGGTGGTCAGGCGCGCGCGGCGGTGATCTGGCGCGGTAAGCCGCTGCTGGCGGGGGCGGCGCTCGACACGCTGGCGATGCTGCCCGTGGATCACCCGGTGTTGCGCCGCTACAAGGTGCCGCCCATCCTGATCGGGCGCGACGAGGGCGGCCTTTTGCTCTTTGCCGTGGATATTTCCGTCTGGGTTCCGCCGGAGCTCGAGCCTGACCGGCTCGACAGCTTTCTCGATGCCTCCGAGCAGGTGCATCCCGACTTGTCTGAGGGTATGGTTTTTGCCGAGTTGCGCCGCGTGATGACGCGGCTCACCCCGCGCGATGCCGAGATCGCGGCCACCGCCAAGGCGATTTTCGGCTGGCATGAAAGCCACCGCCATTGCGCCCGCTGCGGCGCGAAAAGCCGGATGATCCGCGCGGGCTGGCAGCGCGCCTGCGACGCCTGCGGCGCGCAGCACTTCCCGCGCACCGACCCGGTGGCGATCATGCTGGTGACGCATGGCAATTCGGTGCTGATGGGGCGCTCTCCGGGCTGGCCCGAGGGGATGTATTCGCTGCTCGCGGGGTTTATCGAGCCGGGCGAGACGGTCGAGGCGGCGGTGCGCCGCGAGGTCTGGGAAGAGGCGGGCGTGCGCGTGGGCCGCGTCAGCTATCTGGCGAGCCAGCCGTGGCCGTTCCCTGCCTCGCTGATGCTTGGCTGTCACGGTGAGGCGCTGAGCCGCGAGATCACCATTGACCCACACGAGATCGAGGATGCGCGCTGGATGCGCCGCGAGGAGATCCTTGCCGCCTTCGCCGGCGAGCACCCCGAGATTCTGCCCGCGCGCGAAGGGGCGGTGGCACATTTCCTGCTCAGGAACTGGCTTGCCGACAGGCTCGATTGAGGCGAGAGTGGCGCGCGGGGCAGGGGTAACGGCGGCGATGCCGGAGGCAGGATGGACATGCAGTTCACGAGTAGGGAAGATATCGAGGCGCCGATCGACGAGGTCTTTGCCGAGATCACGGATTTCACGCGGTTCGAGCGCGGGGCGATGCGGCGCGGGGCCGAGGTGGCGCGCAGCGATGCGCAGGTGGAGCCGGGCGTGGGCATGGGCTGGCAGGTGCGGTTCAAGCTGCGCGGGCGGATGCGCGACGTGGCGTTGCGGCTGAGCGAATATGACCCGCCCAACGGCATCGTGATCGAGGCCGAGGCAAGCACCGTCGAGGCGGTCCTGCAGGTGGACCTCGTGGCGCTGAGCCGCGCGCGCACGCGGCTCAACGTCGATCTGAGCGTCACGCCCCGCAACCTGGCGGGGCGGCTTCTGGTGCAATCCATGAAGCTGGCGAAAGGCAAACTCGGCAAACGCTTCCGCCTGCGGGTGGCGGAATACGCGATGGATGTCGAAGAGCGCCACAAGCGCAGCGCGTGAGCCGGGGCGCGCGGATGGTGGTGTGTGGCAAGGGGGGATGCGGCGAGGGGCGGGTGGAGCCCATTTTGACGGATGTTGCATATGCAGAAATGGTGGTAATCAGGCGTATGGTTCCCGTATTTCATACCCAGGCAAGCCTTCTCAATGATCTAGTATCGCTCGGCGTTCGCGCGGGAGACGGACTATTTGTGCATGGCTCGATGAGTGCCATAGGCGCTACCGTCGGCGGTGCCCGGACAATTGTGGAAAGTCTTCTGGAAGCGGTCGGCGAAACAGGTCTGATAGGAATGCCCGGCTTCTCTTCTGATGCCTATTTCCCTTCCGGTGTTGATAGGTCCGGCTTGACCCAAGGCCAGATCACACGGATCGAAGATGCTGTTCCCGGCTTCGATGTCTTCAAGTCTCCGACGTTCGGTATGGGTGTCATTGCGGAGACTTTCAGAACCTGGCCCGGCACGCAGCGCAGCGACCACCCCGCTGTTTCGATCTGCCTTAACGGCAAGAATGCAAATGGCTTTCTTGAGGAACACAGCCTCGCTTGGGCGACCGGAGAGAAAACACCTCTGGGGAAGCTCCGTGACCGCCAGTCGATGAAGATCTTACTCGTTGGGGTTGGCTGGAACCGGTGCTCAGCACTTCATACCGCTGAAACCCTTGCAAAACACAGACGAACAAAGGCAAGGCGCTTCAAGAATGGTGGCCTAGACGGGTCGTGGATCGAAACGCCTGATGTAGCAGATGATATGAACCGGTTATTTCCGGCAGTTGGTGAGGCGTTTGAGAAGACCGGCGCTGTTTCGTTTGGAACATTCGGAGATGCCGACTGCAAAACATGTGATTTTCGACATCTCGTCGATTTCGCATCTGACTGGATCGACTACGCCAACAAACAAAGCGGTGACGTCAGCTAGACAAGCTTCGCTGTCCAGCGGCAGCTACGCCCCGCACCCGCCACCAAACACCCGCCTACCAAACAATATCCGCCACGCAGACACACCCGGCCAGCCCTCGGATGTGTCGGCCACGGGCGGCTCCGCCCTCGTCAGCCGTCGCCGTGGCGTCTCGGGTCGGCGGGGTAGACGCCGAGGATGGTGATGTCGGAGGTGAAGTAATCCAGCTCGTCGAGCGCGCGGGCCACGGCCGGGTCGTCGGGGTGGCCCTCGATATCGGCGTAGAACTGCGTCGCGGTGAACGAGCCGTTCACCATGTAGCTTTCGAGCTTGGTCATGTTGACGCCATTGGTGGCAAAGCCGCCCAGCGCCTTGTAGAGCGCGGCAGGGATGTTGCGCACCTGAAAGATGAAGGTGGTCATCATCCCGTCATCGCCACGCGGGGTGAAATCGGGCTCGCGCGCCATCACCAGAAACCGCGTGGTGTTGGTGCCCTGATCCTCGATATGGTGCGCGATCACGTCAAGGCCGTAGGTCTCGCCCGCAAGCTCGCTTGCGAGCGCCGCCATCGCGGGTTCTCCCGCCTCGGCCACCTGCCGCGCCGATCCGGCGGTGTCGGCACCGGTGACGCGGTGGATGCCATGACGCTCCAGGAAAGCGCGGCACTGGCCCAGCAGCATGGTGTGGCTCATCGCGCTCTCGATCTGGTCGAGCCGCACACCGGGCAGCGCGAGCAGGTTGATGTGCACGCGCACGAAGGCCTCGGCCACGATATGCAGCCCCGACGAGGGCAGCAGGTGATGGATGTCGGCGACGCGCCCGAAGGTCGAATTGTCCACCGGGACCATTGCCAGCCGCGCGCGGCCCTCGCGCACCGCTGCGATCGTGTCCTCGAAGGTGCGGCAGGGCAGCGCCTCCATCTCCGGATAGGTCTCGACGCAGGCCTGGTGCGAATAGGCCCCCGGCTCTCCCTGAAAGGCGATGCGGTCGGTCATCGTGAAACTCTGCCCCCTTCTGGCCCCGGTCGGGCGTTTGGTCGCGGAAACTATACCTTGCGAAGCGGTAGGGGAAGCGGATAGATACGCGCCCAAGCGACAGAGCGATGGGAAACGAGCCAATGTTCGACACGATGACACTGACCAAGGCCACAGGCGCGGTATGCGGCTCCCTGCTGGTCTTTCTCCTTGGGGGATGGGTGGCAGAGTCCATTTACTCCATGGGCGGCGGCCACGGCGGGGACCATGTGCAGGGCTATGTAATCGACACCGGCGCCGAAGAAGCGGCAGAGCCGGTGGACGAGGGCCCCGATCTCGCGGCGCTGTTCGCTGCGGCCGATCCCGCCAAGGGCGAGCGCGTGTTCAACAAGTGCAAGGCGTGTCACCAACTCGAAGACGGGGTCAATGGCGTCGGCCCGTATCTCTACAACGTGGTGGGCCGCGATGTGGGCGTGGTCGAGGGCTATGGCTATTCCGGAGCGCTGAGCGAGGCGGCGGATGTGTGGACCGCCGAAAACCTCTTTGCCTTTCTCGAGAACCCGGCGGGCTATGCGCCGGGCACCAGCATGGGCTTTGCCGGGCTTGGCAAGGCCGAGGACCGTGTCAACGTGATTGCCTATATCGACGGGGTGGATGGAAGCGATGATATCGTGATCGAAGCTGCCGCCGAGGAAGCCGCAGCAGAGGAAGCTCCCGCAGAAGAAGCCGCAGCAGCGGAAGCCGCAGCAGAGGCCCCTGCCGAGCAAGAGCCAGCAGCCGTGGAACCCGTAAAGGAAGCCACAGCCGAAGCCCCTGCCGAGCAGGCAGCCGAAGAGCCTGCCGCCGCAGCGCCCGAGGCCGCTGCAGAAGAGCCTGCCGCCGAAGCGACCGAGGCCGCCGCCGCAGAAGCACCTGCCGAGGGCGCGTTTGCCGCGCTTGTTGCCGCCGCCGACGTGGCCGAGGGAGAAAAGATTTTCCGCCGCTGCGCCGCCTGCCACGCGGTCGAGCAGGGCAAGAACAAGGTCGGCCCGTCGCTTTATGGCGTGGTCGGTCGCGATATTGCCAGCGCCGAGGGTTTCAACTATTCCGATGCGCTCAAGGGGCTGGAGGGGGAATGGACCGTCGACAAGCTGAGCGCCTGGATCGAGAACCCGCGCGGCTTTGCCCCCGGTAACCGGATGGGCTATCCGGGGCTCAAGGACGAGCAGGATCGCGCCAACGTGATCGGCTATCTGAAAAGCGTCGCGAACTGAGCCGCGACATGCGCAAACGGGGCCGCTGCCTGCACGGGCGGCGGCCCTTTGCATGTCTGCGCCCTTCTATGCTTGAACAAGCCGGGCGCGCCGCCTAGCTTGCGCTGCAAGGCGCGGGACAACGCGCGACATCCGACAGGAGGACGACATGAGCCACCCGCCGAAGGCCGGATTCCCCCTCAGCCGCCGTTTCGCGCTCAAGGGCATGGGCGCGCTCTTGTCTGCAAGCGCGCTACCTGCCTTTCTGCCCCGCCCCGCGTTGGCCAATGACGAGGAGATCATCCGCTCGCATGGCTATTCCTTTTTCGGTGATCTGAAATATCCCGCCGACTACCCGCATTTCGACTATGTGAACCCCGACGCGCCCAAGGGCGGCGAAATCTCGCTCTATGCGCCCGGCACGTTCGATTCGATGAACCCCTATTCGCGCAAGGGCCGCGCCGGGCGGCTGTCGTGGATGGTCTATGAGAGCCTCTTGGGCGGCTCCGAGGCGACCGGAGAGCCGTTGCCGGGGGACCGCTATAACGAGGGCTATGGCCTGCTCGCCGAGAGCCTCGAATATGACCGGGGCAAGACCTGGGTGATCTTTCATATGCGCCCCGAGGCGCGCTTTGCCGATGGCACGCCGGTCACGGCGCATGACGTGGTGTTCTCGCACAACCTGTTTCTGGATCAGGGTTTGCGCTCTTATGCCGAGGCGGTGCGGCGGCGGGTGCCGGGGGCCGAGGCGCTGGACGATCACACCGTGAGGTTCGAATTCGCGGAAGGCATCTCGCGCCGGTCGCTGATAGATCAGGTGGGCGGCACGCCGGTGTTTCCGCGCGCATGGTACGAGGCGACCGGCGCGCGGCTCGATGAGCCACGGCTGGAGGCGGCACCGGGCTCGGGCCCCTATCAGGTCAAGAGCTATGACGTGAACCGCAATATCGTCTACGAGCGCAACCCCGATTACTGGGGCTGGCACCTGCCGATCAATGTGGGACGGCACAATTTCGATACCATCCGCATCGAGTATTTCGCCGATGACAACGCAGCATTCGAGGCGTTCAAGGCGGGCATCTACACCTTCCGCCCCGAGGGCAATTCCAAGACCTGGGCCACCGGCTATGACTTTCCCGCCGTGCGGCAGGGGCACGTCGTGCGGGCGGAATTGCCCGACGGGCTGCCGCCGACGCCATCGGGATTCGTCTTTAACCTCGGTCGCGAGGTGCTCAAGGACAGGCGGGTGCGGCGGGCAATCGCGCTCGGGTTCAATTTCGAGTGGACCAACCAATCGCTGCAATACGGGTTGTTCAAGCAGCGCCATTCCTTCGTGCAGGACACGCCTTTGCAGGCCGAGGGGCAACCCGAGGGCGACGAACTGGCGCTGTTGAAATCGCTTGGCGATCTGGTGCCGCAAGAGATGCTGACCGAGCCGGCGGTGATGGCGCATAGCTCCGATCCCGACCGGCTCAACGACCGGCGCAACCTGCGCCGCGCGATGAAGCTGCTCGACGAGGCGGGCTGGCCGGTGGGCGACGATGGCAAGCGGCGCAATGCCAAGGGCGAGCGGCTGAGCATCGAGATTCCGCTCTCGGCGTCCGGTTCCGCCACCATGTCGGCGGTGGTCGAGAGTTTTGTGAGCAACCTGCAACTCATGGGGATCGACGCGCGTTTCGACAAGATCGACGCCGCGCAATACACCGCCCGCGAGCGCGACCGCGATTACGACATCATCTTCGACAGCTACGTGGCGTTTCTGGAGGCGGGCACCGGCCTGCATCAGCGTTACGGCAGTCAGGAGGCTGCGTTCAGCCTCTTCAACCCGGCGGGGCTGGCGAGCCCGCTGGTCGATGCGCTGATTGACCGGGCGCTGGAATCGACCACTCTGGAGGCGCAAAACGTCGCGCTGATGGCGCTCGACCGGGCCTTGCGCTATGAATTCTTCATGATTCCGACATGGTATCTCGACAAAAGCTGGGTCGCCTATTGGGATCAATATGCCCATCCCGATCCGCTGCCGCCCTATGCGACCGGCGTGCTCGATTTCTGGTGGTATGATACTGAGAAGGCCGCCGCGCTGCGGGCGGCGGGTGCCTTGTGAGCGGGGGGCGCGCCTGAGATGGGGGCCTATATCCTGCGGCGGCTGTTGCTGATCATCCCGACGCTGTTCGGGATCATGGTGATCAACTTCGCGCTGGTGCAATTCGTGCCCGGCGGCCCCGTGGAGCAGATGATCGCGCAGATGCAGGGGCAGGGCAACGTGTTCGAGAGCTTTGCAGGCTCAGGCTCGGATACCGGGCAGGACCTTGTCGGCGCAGCGGGGGGCAATGATCAATATCTTGGCGCGCGCGGGCTGCCGCCCGAACTCATCAAGGAGCTGGAGCAGCAATTCGGGCTGGATAAACCGCCGCTGGAGCGGTTCATGGGCATGATGTGGAACTATATGCGCCTTGATTTCGGCGAGAGCTATTTCCGCAAGATCGAGGTGCTCGATCTGGTGCTGGAAAAGATGCCTGTCTCGATCACGCTGGGGCTGTGGTCCACGCTCATCGCCTATATCGTGTCGATCCCGCTGGGCGTGGCCAAGGCGGTGCGGGATGGGACACGGTTTGATACATGGACATCCGCGCTTATCATCGTGGCCTATGCGATCCCGGCGTTTCTGTTCGCAATCATGCTGCTGGTGCTCTTCGCGGGGGGCAGTTATTTCCAGATCTTCCCGCTGCGCGGCCTCACCTCGGACAATTTCGAGCAGTTGAGCCTTTGGGGTAAGGTCGTGGATTACCTCTGGCATATCGCGCTGCCGGTGATCGCCTCGACCATCTCGGCCTTTGCCACGCTGACGCTTCTGACCAAGAACAGCTTTCTCGACGAGATCAAGAAACACTATGTAATGACCGCGCGCGCCAAGGGGCTGTCGGAACGCCGGGTGCTCTATGGCCATGTGTTCCGCAACGCCATGCTGATCGTGATCGCGGGCTTTCCGGCGGTGTTCATCGGGGTGTTTTTCGGCGGCTCGGTGCTGATCGAGACGATTTTCTCGCTCGACGGGCTGGGGCGGCTGGGGTTCGAGGCGGCGGTGGGGCGCGATTATCCGGTGATGTTCGGCACGCTGTTTCTGTTCGGGCTGATCGGGCTGGTGGTGGGTATCCTGTCGGACCTGATGTATGTGCTGGTCGATCCGCGCATCGATTTCGAGAAGCGGGAGGGCTGAGGATGGGCCGCGCATCATGGGGGCGCTGCCCCCGCCGCGCCTTTGGCGCGCCCCCCCCGGAATATTTCTGGCAAGATGAAGGGGTGGCGTCGTGATCCGGCTCTCGCCGCTCAACCAACGTCGCTGGCGCAATTTCCGCCGCAATGGCCGGGCGTTCTGGTCGCTGGTGATCTTTTCTGTGGTCTTCACCGTGACGCTTTGTGCCGAGTTCGTGGCCAATGACAAACCGATCCTGGTGCAGTATCGCGGCGAATTCTACATGCCGGTTTTCCGCTTCTATCCCGAGACGGCATTCGGCGGGGATTTCGAGACCGAGGCGATCTATCGTGACCCCGAGGTGCAATGCCTCATTGCCACCGGCGGGATGGATGCCTGTTTCGACGATCCCGAGGGCTTGATCGCGGATGCGGGCGACGGGGCGATCGACGGGGCAGAGATCGCGCGGGGTTGGGCGCTCTGGCCGCCGATCCCCTATAGCTACGACACGATCGTGGATCGCGACGGGGCGGCACCGCTGCCGCCCAATGCGCAGAACTGGCTGGGGACCGACGACACCAAGCGCGACGTGCTGGCGCGGGTGATCTATGGCTTTCGGCTGTCGGTGCTGTTCACGCTGATCGTGACGGCGCTATCGTCGGTGATCGGGATATTCGCGGGCGCGGTGCAGGGCTATTTTGGCGGCAAGACCGACCTGATCTTTCAGCGGATCATCGAGATATGGGCCTCGACCCCGCAGCTTTACGTGATCATCATCCTGTTCGCGATCCTGCCGCGCAGTTTCTGGCTGTTGGTGGTGATCACGGTGCTGTTCGGTTGGATGGCGCTTGTGGGGGTGGTGCGGGCCGAGTTCCTGCGCGCGCGCAATCTGGAATATGTCCGCGCGGCCAAGGCGCTGGGGGTGGGCAATGTCACCATCATGTTCCGCCACATGCTGCCCAATGCGATGGTGGCGACGCTGACGATGCTGCCTTTCGTCATCACCGGCACGATTTCCCTGCTGGCGGGCTTGGATTTTCTGGGCTTCGGGCTGCCGTCCTCGTCCCCGTCGCTGGGCGAGTTGACGCTTCAGGCCAAGCAGAACCTGCAAGCGCCGTGGCTCGCGTTTACCGCGTTTTTCGCCTTTGCGATCATGCTGTCGCTGCTTGTTTTCATCTTCGAGGGCGTGCGCGACGCGTTCGATCCCAGAAAGACCTTCCAATGAGCGTGCTCGAAGTGCGCGATCTGCGCGTGAGTTTCCGGCAGGACGGGCAGGTGATCCCGGCGGTCAGGGGCGTGTCGTTCAGCGTGGACCGGGGCGAGACGGTGGCGCTGGTGGGCGAGAGCGGCTCGGGCAAATCGGTTACGGCGCTCTCGACGGTGTCGCTTCTGGGGGCCTCGGCCGAGGTTTCGGGCAGCGTGACCTATGCCGGGCGCGAGATGATCGGCGCGGATGACCGGCGGCTGCGGCAGGTGCGCGGCAACGATATCAGCTTTATCTTTCAGGAGCCGATGACCTCGCTCAACCCGCTCCACACGCTGGAAAAGCAGTTGCGCGAGAGCCTTGAGCTGCATCAGGGGCTGACCGGCGAGGCGGCGCGCGGGCGTATTGTGGAGCTGTTGGAGCGGGTGGGGATACGCGAGGCGGCAAGCCGTCTGGGGGCCTATCCGCATCAGTTATCCGGCGGGCAGCGGCAGCGGGTGATGATCGCCATGGCGCTCGCGAACAAGCCCGATATCCTGATCGCGGATGAGCCGACCACCGCGCTTGACGTGACGATTCAGGCGCAGATTCTGGAGCTGCTGGCCAATCTCAAGCGCGACGAGGGGATGGGACTTTTGTTCATCACGCATGATCTGGGGATCGTGCAGCGTATCGCGGACCGGGTCTGCGTGATGAAGGATGGCGAGATTGTCGAGGCGGGGCCGGTGGCCGAGGTCTTCGCCGCGCCGAAACACGCCTATACCCGCAAGCTTCTGTCGGCGCAGGCTGTGGGCGTGCCCGCGCCGGTGCCCGAGGGCGCGCCGGTGGTGGTGGAAACCGATCATTTGCGGGTGTGGTTCCCGATCCAGAAAGGGTTTCTCAAACGCACCGTGGGGCATGTGAAAGCGGTAAACGAGGCCACGCTGAGCGTGCGCGCGGGCGAGACGCTGGGGATCGTGGGCGAGTCCGGCTCTGGCAAGACCACGCTGGCGCTGGCGATCATGCGGCTCATTGCCTCCGAGGGCGGTATCCGCTTTGCGGGCGAGGATGTGAACGGCTGGTCCACGCGGGAATTGCGCCGTCGCCGGGCGGAAATGCAGATCGTGTTTCAAGACCCGTTCGGCAGCCTTAGCCCCCGCATGACCTGTGCGCAGATCATCGCCGAGGGGCTGGGCGTGCATGGCAATCCCGATGGGCGACCGGTGCGCGATCTGGTGGGTGAGGTGATGGACGAGGTGGGGCTGAACCCCGCCATGATGGACCGCTACCCGCATGAATTTTCCGGCGGGCAGCGGCAGCGCATCGCCATTGCCCGCGCCATGATCCTGCGCCCCAAGCTGGTGGTGCTCGATGAGCCGACAAGCGCGCTTGATATGACGGTGCAGGTGCAGATCGTCGATCTGCTGCGCGATTTACAGATGAAATACGGGCTGGCCTATCTGTTCATCAGCCATGACCTGCATGTCGTGCGCGCGATGAGCCACCGGGTGCTGGTGATGAAAGAGGGCGACGTGATCGAGGCGGGCGAGGCCGAGGCGCTGTTCACCGCCCCGCAGACCGACTATGCGCGCACGCTTCTGGCTGCGTCGCTGGAGGGGCGGGCGGGGGGCGCATAGCGCCTCAGATTGCCGAACTGTGGCCCTGTTCGTCCATCTCGTAGGCGTCGATGTCGCGCGCGATCATGCGGGTGAGCGGGCGCGCCGCCGACGGGATGAAAAGGCCGCCCTCGTCGAGATGCAGGTGGCCGTCAAAGGCGCGCGCAGTCTGTGACAAGAGCGCGTGCAGCGCCTCGGGTGTAATGTCGAAATCGCGCGTGATCGCGCCCGCGTCGATGCGGAAATCGCACATCAGCATTTCGATCATTCGGCCCCGCAGGCGATCCTCGGCGGTGAAGACATGGCCACGGGTGGTGGAAAACCGCCCGTCGCGAATCGCCGCCGTATGCGCGCCGGTGGCCGGTGCGTTCTGCGCGTAGCCTTGCGGAAAGCGCGAGATCGACGAGGCCCCGAGCCCGATCAGCACCTCCGACGTGTCGTCGGTATAGCCCTGGAAATTGCGGCGCAGGCGACCGGCCTTTTGCGCCACGCTCAGCCCGTCATCGGGGGTGGCGAAATGGTCGATGCCGATCTCGTCATAGCCATCCCAGAGAAACAAACGCCGCGCGGTGTCAAAGAGCGCGAGGCGTTCCTGCGGGGTGGGCAGCGCATCCGAGGGGATCATCTGCTGGCGCTTGGCCATCCACGGCACATGGGCATAGCCATAAAGCGCCACCCGGTCGGGATTGAGCGAGAGCAGCTTTTGCACGCTCTCGGTCATCCGTGCCTTGGTCTGGTGCGGCAGGCCGTAGAGGATATCGGCGTTGAGGCTGGCCACGCCGCGGGCGCGGATTTCCTCTGCCGCGTCGCGGGTGATGTCATAGCTTTGCAGGCGGCCGATGGTTTTCTGGATCTCCTCGTCGAAATCCTGCACTCCGATGGAGGCGCGGTTCATCCCCGCCGCCGCGAGCGCGTCGAGGCGCGACCCGTCGATCTCGCTCGGGTCGATCTCGACCGAGAATTCGGTGGCCTCGGTAAAGGGTGCGATATCGCGAATCGCCCCGGCCAGTTCCGACATCATCGCCGGTTGCAAGAGCGTCGGCGTGCCGCCGCCCCAATGCAGCCGCGAGAGCCGCACGCCCGCAGGCAGCAGGCGGCCCAGCATCGCGATCTCGGTCTTGAGCGTTTCGAGATAGGCGATCACCGGCGCGTCCGATTGCGTGCCCTGGGTGCGGCAGGCGCAGAACCAGCACAGCCTGCGGCAGAAGGGCACATGCACATAGAGCGATATCTCGGACCCTTCCGGGATCGCGGCGATCCAGTCGGTAAAATCCCCGGCCCCGACCGCGCGCCCGAAATGAGGCGCGGTCGGGTAGCTTGTGTAGCGCGGAACCTTGGCGTCAAAAAGACCCAGGCGGGCGAGTTCGGTTTGCGTATCCATACCCCAGAGCCTACAATCGCAAAAACAGGAATCCTTGACTCAGATCAATCCGTGGGTGGCAAACTTGGCAATCAGCGAAAAAATCACGCACTGCGCACCCGTGGACTGTGGCGACTGTCCGATCCGCCACCGCGCCGTGTGTGCGCGCTGCGAGAGCGAGGAACTCGAACTTCTCGAACAGATCAAGTATTACCGCAATTTCGAGGCGGGGCAGACGGTGATCTGGTCGGGCGACCAGATGGATTTCGTGGCCTCGGTTGTGTCGGGGATCGCCACGCTGACGCAGACGATGGAGGACGGGCGCACGCAGATGGTGGGTCTGCTTTTGCCCAGCGATTTCGTGGGCCGTCCGGGGCGCGAGCACGCCGCCTATAACGTGGTGGCCACCTCGGACATGGTGATGTGCTGTTTTCGCCGCAAGCCGTTCGAGCAGATGATGATGCGCACGCCGCATATCGCGCAGCGGCTGCTGGAGATGACGCTCGACGAGCTTGATGCCGCGCGCGAATGGATGCTGGTGCTGGGGCGCAAGACCGCGCGGGAAAAGATCGCCTCGCTGATCGCGATCATCGCGCGGCGCGATGCGACGCTCAGTCAGCAGGGGGCGCGTGGTCCGGTGGTGCTCGACCTACCGCTGACGCGCGAGGCGATGGCCGATTACCTCGGCCTCACGCTGGAAACCGTGAGCCGTCAGGTCTCGGCGTTGAAGAAGGACGGGGTGATTTCGCTCGAAGGCAAGCGCCGCGTGACCATCCCCGACATGGGCCGCCTGCTCGACGAGGCGGGCGATGACAGCGATGGCGGGATGTTGGCCTGATACTGGCCATGACGCGGGTGTGATCGGGCATCCGTCGGCGGCCTGTTCAGGTCATGCCTGTTTCAGCATAGCATTCCCCCGGTCAGGATAATTGGAGATGCACGATGACGAAATCCGGCAAACGTCGTAAGGCGACCGGGGCACAGCCGCAGGGCAAGCCCGCTTCCCGTCTGTCGCGGCGGGCGCTTCTTGCTCGGGTCGGGATCGGTGCCGTGGGGGTGGGTGCGCTGGGCGCGGCTGGCCTCTTGGGGGTACACAAGGCGCAGGCCATCACCGCCGAGCACGACCTGAGCCGCCTTGGCCAGGGGGTTCCGGTGGTGGTGCAGGTGCACGATCCGCAATGCCCGGTCTGCAACGCGCTGCAAGACGAGACGCGGGCCGCGCTGCGCGATTTCAAGGGCGGCGAGGTGCTTTACCTCATCGCGAATATCCGCACATCTGAGGGCACGGCCTTTGCCACCCGCCACGCCGTGCCGCATGTGACGCTGCTTTTGTTCGACGGCGCGGGCCGCCTGCGCGATACGCTGCGCGGGCCGCATCAGGCGGATGAGTTGCGCCCGATCTTTGCCCGGCTGGCGCGGCGGGGATAGCGTCCGGTATTTGCGAGATACTGCCCGAGGATGACTTGGCCTGCCATGCAGCGATGCGCGGCGGCAGAGGTTTTGAATGGCCTGTTGCTGCCATTCGATATAATGTGACGAGCCGCGCGAGTGCCCGACCGCGGGTGGGCGCTGCAACGGTTTTGGTGGGAGATTTATGGTGCCAAATACTTGAACGACTGTGCGGGATGCCACGTTGCAGAAGCGCCCGCCCGTCCGGGCGGTCGGGCGCTCGCGCGGCGGCGTGCAAGCACGCCTTGACTCCGCGCGGGAGACAGGGGGCGAACGTCCCCTCAAGGCCGCCAACTGCCGAACACCGGGTTGCCACCCCGCCCCGTCCGGGCCTCAATGCGCCATGAAAACCGGCACCGTGGCCTGTTCCAGCATGTAGCGCGTGGCCCCGCCAAAGATCGCCTCGCGGAACCGCGAATGGCCGTAGGCACCCATCACCACCATATCGGCATCCATGTCGGTGACATGGCGCAAGAGCACGTCCGAGACGCGCGGCAGCGAGCGCGACAGCACGTCGATCTCGGTCTTGACGCCGTGGCGCGCAAGATATTGCGCGACCAGCCCGCCGGGATCAGAGCGGTTTGGCCCGTGGGTGGGTGGGTCGATCACCACGATATGCACGACCTCGGCACTGCGCATGAGCGGCAGCGCGGCCCGCGCGGCGGTCAGCGCCTCGGTGCTTTCGTTCCAGCCCAGCAGGATGCGTTTGGGCGCGGCAGAGGGCGCCTGCCCGGTGGGCGCGATGAGCACCGGCGTGCGCCCCTCGAAAAGCGCCGCCTCGGTCAAGGCCTCAAGCTCGGCCCCGCGTCCCTCGCCATAGGGCTGCGGCAAAGTGACCAGATCGGCAAACCGCGCGCGTGCGGCAACGTGCCGCCCGATATCGGCAAGCTGCGCCACGCCCTTTTCGGCGGCCCAGCGGATCGTGGCCCCGCCAAGGCGTTCGCGCGCCAGGCTGTCGATTTCCTCTGCCTCGTCCTGCGCGCGGGTGATCGTTTCCTGCAACACCACGGCGCTTGCGCCGGCGTAATAATACCCGGTCTGGCTTCGGTCCACGCCAAGGCAGAGCACATCGAGATGGGCATCATTGGCCTCGGCCACGGCGGTGGCATGGGTGAGGGTCTCATCGACCAGCGCGGGGTCGGTCAGGACCGTGAATAGGCTGTTATAGGTCATTGTTCGTTTCCCTGAAGTCGCTTCGATAGAGATACACTAGGCGCATCGCGGGGCAGGGCGCATTGACGCGGATCAAGCGATGGCGCGTGCTGTTTTGACACAGATCAAGGTTTGTTGACTTGGTCCCTCGCATTAAGTGCACAGTCAAGCGCGTGCGCCGGTTATGGCGACTCGCGTGGGCACGGACGAGGACGAAGGGACGCAACATGACGAATTACATCAAGCTGATTGCGCTTGGGGTGATCACGCTTTTCGCGCTGATCGCGGCCAACTACGCGCGCGATCTGGCCTATCTGGTGAACGCGCTGACCATCGCGCTGGTATCGGGTGGCCTGTTTCTGTGGGTGCTGCGGCACACTGACGAGCCGGGGGCATCGGTTGACCTGTCCGGCGAATACATGGACGGCGTGGTGCGCGCGGGCGTGGTGGCCACCTGCCTTTGGGGCGTGGTCGGCTTTCTCGCGGGCACGTTCATCGCCTTTCAGCTTGCCTTTCCGCAGCTCAATTTCGACTGGGCGCAGGGCTATGCCAATTTCGGGCGGTTGCGGCCGCTGCACACCTCGGCGGTGATTTTCGCCTTTGGTGGCAACGCGCTCATTGCGACCTCGTTCTACGTGGTGCAGCGCACGAGCGCCGCGCGCCTCTGGGGCGGCAATCTCGCGTGGTTCGTGTTCTGGGGCTATAACCTGTTCATCGTTCTGGCCGCGACGAGCTATGTCCTGGGCGGGTCTCAGTCCAAGGAATATGCCGAGCCGGAATGGCATATCGACCTGTGGCTGACGATCGTATGGCTGGCCTATCTGGCCGTGTTCCTCGGCACCATCGTCAAGCGCCGCGAGCCGCATATCTACGTGGCCAACTGGTTCTACCTGTCGTTCATCATCACCGTTGCAATGCTGCATGTGTTCAACAACCTCAGCATCCCGGTCTCGATCTGGGGTTCCAAATCGGTGCAGGTCTTCTCGGGCGTGCAGGATGCGATGGTGCAGTGGTGGTATGGCCACAACGCGGTGGGCTTTTTCCTCACCGCAGGCTTCCTCGGTATGATGTATTACTTCGTGCCGAAACAGGCCGAACGCCCCGTGTTCAGCTACAAACTGTCGATCATCCACTTCTGGGCCCTGATCTTCATCTATATCTGGGCCGGTCCGCACCACCTGCACTATACCGCGCTGCCCGACTGGGCCTCGACGCTGGGCATGGTGTTCTCGATCGTGCTGTGGATGCCGTCCTGGGGTGGCATGATCAACGGTCTGATGACGCTCTCGGGCGCCTGGGACAAGCTGCGCACCGATCCGATCATCCGCATGATGGTGATCTCAATCGGGTTCTACGGCATGTCCACCTTTGAAGGGCCGATGATGTCCATTCGCGCGGTCAACTCGCTGTCGCATTACACCGACTGGACCATCGGGCATGTGCATTCCGGTGCGCTTGGCTGGAACGGCATGATCACCTTTGGCGCGCTCTATTTTCTTGTGCCGAAGCTCTGGAACCGCGAGCGGCTCTATAGCCTGAGCATGGTGAGCTGGCATTTCTGGCTCGCGACGATCGGGATCATTCTCTACGCCGCCTCGATGTGGGTGACCGGGATCATGGAGGGCCTGATGTGGCGCGAAGTGGACGCTAACGGTTTCCTCGTGAATTCTTTCGCCGATACCGTGGCCGCGAAACTGCCGATGTATGTCGTGCGGGGCCTGGGCGGGGTCATGTATCTCACCGGCGCGCTTATCATGTGCTACAACCTCTGGATGACTGTGAAACGTTCGCCGGCCGTAGAGGCCACGAACAGCGCAGTCCCGGCTGAATAAGGAGGGCCGGAGAGATGGCAATTCTGGACAAACACGCAATCCTGGAAAAGAACGTCACGCTTCTGGCGATCTTTGCCTTCCTCGTGGTCACCATCGGGGGGATCGTGCAGATCGCCCCGCTGTTCTGGCTCGAGAACACGATCGAGGATGTCGAGGGGATGCGCCCCTATTCGCCGCTGGAACTGACCGGTCGCGATATCTACATCCGCGAGGGCTGTTACGTCTGCCACAGCCAGATGATCCGCCCGATGCGCGACGAGGTGGAACGCTATGGCCACTACTCGCTGGCCGCAGAGTCGAAATACGATCACCCGTTCCAGTGGGGGTCCAAGCGCACGGGGCCGGATCTGGCCCGTGTCGGCGGGCGCTATTCGGATGCCTGGCATGTCGATCACCTGCGCAACCCGCAAGCGGTGGTGCCCGAATCGGTGATGCCGAAATACGGCTTCCTCGAAAACCGCCTGATCGACGGCGAGCATGTCGCCGATCTGATGAAGACGCACCGTCTTGTGGGCGTGCCCTATAGCGACGAGATGATCGAGACCGCACGCGCCGATTTCAAGGCGCAGGTCGATCCCGATGGCGATATCGACGGGCTGATGGCGCGCTACCCCAACGCGCAGGTGCGCAATTTCGACGGGCAGGCGGGGATTTCCGAGGCCGACGCGCTCATCGCCTATTTGCAGATGCTGGGCACGCTGGTCGATTTCTCGACCTTCACCCCCGTGCCGAGCCGCTGAGGAGGACGCGCAATGGAAACCTATTCGCTGCTGCGACAGTTCGCCGATAGCTGGATGTTGCTGGTGCTGTTTGCCTTTTTCGTGGGGGTCGTGATCTGGGTGTTCCGCCCCGGTGCGAGCAAGACCTACGAGAACCCGGCAAACATCCCCTTCCGGCACGAAGACAAACCGGCACCCGCTACCGGTGCCGACGCCAAGGAGGCGTAAGACATGGCCAAGAAACCGCAACAAAAGACCGAGGTCGAGACCACCGGCCATTCCTGGGACGGGATCGAGGAATACAACAACCCGCTGCCGCGCTGGTGGCTGTGGACCTTTTACGCCTGCATCGTCTGGGCGCTGTGGTATGTGCTCGCCTATCCCGCCTGGCCGCTCGTCAACCAGGCGACGGCGGGCTACAAGGGCTGGTCCACCCGCGCCAACGTCGCCGCCGAGATCGAGGCGGCAAGCGCGGCCAATGCCGGGATCAATGCCCGGCTTGTCTCGGCCGAGCTTGAGGCAATCCCGGCCGATCCCGAGCTCAACGCCTATGCCGTGTCCGCCGGCGGCGCGGTGTTCCGCACCTGGTGCGCACAGTGCCACGGTTCCGGCGCGGCGGGGGTCAAGGCGGGGGGCTATCCCAACCTTCTCGACAATGACTGGCTCTGGGGCGGCACGCTGGAGGAAATCCACACCACCATCGCCCACGGGATCCGCAACGAGACCGACCCGGATGCGCGCTGGTCGCAGATGCCCGCCTTTGGCGAGATTCTGGAGCCCGCCGAGATCGACCAGGTCGTGAACTACGTGATGTCGCTTTCGGGTGCGCCACAGGATGTGCAGGCCGCCGCAGCAGGCGCGGAGGTTTTCGCGAATAACTGCGTCGCTTGCCACGGCGAAGCGGGTGGCGGGGATATCTATCAAGGCGCCCCCAACCTTGCCGATGCGATCTGGCTCTATGGTGGCGATTACGACACGATCCGCGAAACCGTGACCTATTCGCGCTTCGGGATCATGCCGCCGATGGGCGGGGCCGAGCTGAGCGAGGCCGAAACGCGGGCCGTCGCCGTCTATGTCCACCAGTTGGGTGGCGGCGAGTAATCCTGCAAGAGATACCCCGGACCGATAGGTCCGGGGTAAGGTGCCGGTCCTTCCGTCCTGTTCGCGCGTTCCAGGAGGGGCCGGTGCCGTTTTCAAGGGGCTGATACAGCCGCCAGCGCCCGCCCCCGCGTCAATGCGACACGCGCGGACGGATGCAATCTTACCCCATATTGATACAGGTCAAAGCCCCGATTTGGCCTGCCTGCCAAAAGACGAACTTGAAACACATGATATCGGAGTGATCTCCTTTGCCCGAGACCCAGCCAAGCGCCCCGCAATCGCTTTACGCCGCGCGCGAGCCGATCTTTCCCCGGCGCGTTTCGGGGCAATTCCGCAACCTGAAATGGGTGATCATGGCGATCACCCTCGGCATTTACTACATCCTGCCGTGGATTCGCTGGGACCGGGGGCCGAGCTTGCCCGATCAGGCGGTGTTGCTCGATCTGGCAGAGCGGCGGTTCTTCTTCTTCTGGATCGAGATATGGCCGCATGAGTTTTATTTCGTGGCCGGGCTTTTGGTCATGGCGGGGCTTGGCCTGTTTCTCTTCACCTCCGCCTTGGGCCGGGTCTGGTGCGGCTATGCCTGCCCGCAGACGGTGTGGACCGATCTTTTCATCCTAGTGGAACGCTGGATCGAGGGCGACCGCAACGCGCGCCTGCGCCTCCACCGGCAGAAATGGGATCTCCGCAAGGCGCGGTTGCGGCTGGTTAAGTGGATCACATGGCTGCTGATCGCGGTGGCTACGGGGGGCGCGTGGGTGTTCTACTTTACCGATGCGCCGACGCTGCTGGTCGATCTCTTCACGCTCAACGCCCATCCCATTGCCTACACCACCATCGCCGTGCTGACCGGCACGACCTTTTTCTTCGGCGGGTTCGCGCGCGAGCAGATCTGCATCTATGCCTGCCCGTGGCCGCGGATTCAGGCCGCGATGATGGACGAGGACACGCTGACCGTTGGCTATCGTGCGTGGCGGGGCGAGCCGCGCAAACACTCCGAAGAGGTCAAGGCCGGAGAGCCGATGGGCGACTGCATCGACTGCATGGCCTGCGTCAATGTCTGCCCGGTGGGTATCGACATTCGCGACGGGCAACAGATGGAATGCATCACCTGTGCGCTGTGCATCGACGCCTGCGATGACGTGATGGAAAAGATCGGCAAACCGCGCGGTCTGATCGACTATATGGCCTTTACCGACGAGGAGCGCGAGCGCGCGGGCCAGCCGCCCAAATCCGTCTGGAAGCATATTTTCCGCCCGCGCACGATTCTTTACACCGCGCTGTGGTCGCTGGTGGGGGCGGGGCTGGTCTTTGCCCTGTTCATCCGTTCCGATATCGACCTGACGGTGGCCCCGGTGCGCAACCCGACCTATGTCACCCTGTCGGATGGCGAGATTCGCAACATCTACGAGGTGCGGCTGCGCAACATGAAACACGATGCGACGCGGTTCAAGTTCAGCGTCAAGGGTGACCCGGTGCTTTTCATCACGCTCGAAGGCACGCCCTACGCTTCCGTCGAGGTGCCCGCCGACGAGATGGTGCTGCAACGCGTCTATGTCACCGCGCCCAAGGGCTCTGCCCCGGCGCAGGCCGAGCGCACCGATATCCGTATCTGGGTCGAGGATACCGGCAGCGGCACGCGCGATTACAAGGACACCGTGTTCAACGGACGGGGGCAATAATGGCAGAGCGCAAGATCACCGGGCGGCATGTGCTCATCGGGTTTGTCGCGGCTTTCGGCGTCATCATCGGGGTCAATCTGGTGCTGGCCTATTCCGCAATCAGCACCTTTCCGGGGCTGGAGGTGAAAAACTCCTACGTTGCCAGCCAGGAATTCAACGAACGCAAGGCCGCGCAGGAGGCGCTGGGCTGGACCATCAGCGCCGATCACGCCGGGGGTGTGCTTACCCTTGGCATCACCGATGATACCGGCCAGCCGGTGCAGGTGGCCCGGCTCGAGGCGACGGTGGGCCGTGCCACCCATGTGCAAGAGGACCAGACCCCGACATTCCGCTTTGACGGCACCGCCTATGTCGCCTCGGTCGATCTGGGCGATGGCAACTGGAACATCCGCATGAAGGCTTGGGATAGCAATGGCACGCTTTTTCAGCAGCGGGTCGTGCTGCACAAGGAGTAGGCCATGAGCACCGCCTTCCACGCGCCGGTCTCGGCCTGCCCTGCCTGTTCCGCCGCACCCGCGGCAGAGGCGCTGGCGGCGCGCGCGCTGCCCGATGCGCGGATTGCGCTGTCGCTGCCGACGATCCATTGCGCGGCCTGCATTTCCAAGGTCGAACGCGCGCTCGGTGCCCATCCCGGCGTGAAATCGGCGCGTGTCAACCTTACCCTCAAACGCGCCAGCATCGACGCGGAACCGGAGGTGACGGCAGAGGAGATGCGCGCGCTGGTCGAGCAGGCGGGATACGAGGCACACGAGCTGGACGCCGGCACGCTGAGCGCCACGGCGACCGACCGCGCGGGACGCGAACTCTTGATGCGGCTGGCGGTGGCGGGGTTTGCCGCCATGAATGTCATGCTCTTGTCGGTCTCGGTCTGGTCGGGGGCCGAGGCCGCGACGCGCGACCTCTTTCACTGGATTTCCGCCGCGATCACCCTGCCTGCGATTGCGTTCGCCGGGGTGCCGTTCTTTCGCAACGCCTGGGCCGCGCTGCGCCACGGGCGGCTCAACATGGATGTGCCGATCACGCTGGCCATTCTGCTGGCGGTTGTCACCTCGCTGTGGGAAACCTCGCTTTCGGGCGAGCATGCCTATTTCGATGCCGCCATCGCGCTCACCTTCTTTTTGCTGGCGGGGCGCTATCTCGATCACCGCACCCGCGCCATTGCCCGTTCGGCGGCCGAGGAATTGACCGCGCTGGAAGTGCCGCGCGCGACGCGGCTGCGCGACGGCATTGAGGAGGTGGTGGGCGTGGCAGAGCTTGCCGTGGGCGATATGATCTTCGTGCGCCCCGGTGGGCGGATGCCCGTGGATGGGGTGATCGCCTCGGGCACGTCCGAGCTTGACCGCTCGCTTCTGACCGGCGAGACGCTGCCGGTCTTCGCGGGCGAGGGGCAGGCGGTGAGCGCGGGCGAGGTGAACCTTACCGGCCCGCTGACGATCCGCGCCACGGCGGTGGGGGCCGAGACCTCGCTGCATCGCATGGCCGATCTGGTGGCGATCGCCGAATCGGGGCGCTCGCGCTATACCTCGCTCGCTGATCGCGCCGCCAGGCTCTATGCGCCGGGGGTGCATATTCTCTCGGCGCTCGCTTTCGCAGGCTGGTATCTGGCGACATGGGATCTGCGCATCGCGATCAACATCGCCGCTGCCGTGCTCATCATCACCTGCCCCTGCGCGCTTGGCCTTGCCGTGCCTGCGGTGACCACCGCCGCCTCGGGGCGGCTGTTTCGGCGCGGGATGCTGATCAAGCACGAAACCGCGCTGGAGCGGCTGGCGCAGGTGGATACGGTGGTGTTCGACAAGACCGGCACGCTCACCACCGGCACGCCGCGCCTGACCAATCTCGACGTGCTGCCGCGCGAGGCGGTGGCGGTGGCGCTCGCGCTCTCGCAGGTCTCGGCGCATCCGCTGGCGCAGGCGATCACCACGGCGGCGCGCGACGCGGGGCTTGCGGCGGCGGAGGTGACGGAGATCACCGAGGTGCCGGGCTATGGCACCAAGGGGCGGATCAAGGGGCAGGAGGTGCGGCTGGGCCGGGCAAGCTGGGTCGGGGCCGAACCGCGCGCCGAGACGGCGACTTTCCTCAAGGTAGGAGAGGCCGCGCCGCTGGCCTTCACCTTCACCGACGCGCTGCGCCCCGGCGCGCAAGATGCGGTGGCGGCCCTCGTCGCACAGGGCAAGCGCGTGATCCTGATGTCGGGCGACACCACGCCCGCCGTCGAGACGCTGGCCGCGCGGTTGGGGATCGGGGAGTGGCTGGCCGAGGCGCTGCCCGCCGACAAGGCCGCGCGCGTGGCGGCACTGTCGCAGGAGGGCGCGCATGTGCTGATGGTGGGCGACGGGCTCAACGATACCGCCGCCTTGGCCGCCGCCCATGTCTCGATCTCGCCTGCATCGGCGCTGGATGCCGCGCGGGTGGCCTCCGATATCGTGCTGCTGGGCAATGATCTCACACCCATCGGCGCAGCCTGTGTCACCGCCCGTGCCGCGACCCGCCGCATCCGCGAAAACTTCCGCATCGCCACGCTCTACAATCTCGTTGCGGTGCCGCTGGCGGTGGCGGGTCTCTGCTCGCCGCTGATTGCGGCCTTGGCCATGTCGGCGAGTTCCATTACGGTATCACTCAATGCGCTGCGGTTGAGGTGAGCGAATGAACGTGCTGGCCTATCTCATACCGATCTCGCTGATCCTTGGCGGGTTGGGGCTGGTGTTCTTCATCTACACGGTGCGCTCGAACCAGTATGACGACCCCGAGGGCGACGCGCGGCGCATCCTGTCGGATGACTGGGACGACCGGCCCAAGCCCTGAGCCGGGGGGTCACGGCAACAGGCACAGGAGCGCGGCGATCTCGGCCACCTGCTGCGCCGCGCCAAGGATATCGCCGGTCTGCCCGCCGATCCGCGCCCGCGCCAGCCGCGCCACGATGAGCGCGCCAAGCGCCGCCGCCCCTGCCGCGATCGGCCCCGCGCCGCCGCCCAGCGCCAGCGCCCCCGCCAGCGCCAGCGCCGCGGCCAGAAGCACCGCAGCGCGGGGCGGGCGGCCCTGGGATTGCGCCAGCCCGTCCGCGCGTGCGTGGGGCAGCGCCGCCATCACGCCCGCCATCGCCGCGCGCGACACCATCGCCGCGATCACCAGCGCCACCGCCCCTGCCAGCGCGCCGCCCGCGAAGATGAGCGCCAGCGCCACCGCGCGCAGGCCGAGGCCCAGCACCAGCGCGATCACGCCATAGCTGCCGATGCGGCTGTCGCGCATGATCTCGAGCCGCCTTTCCCGCGTCCAGCCGCCCCAGAGCCCATCGGCGCTATCGGCAAGCCCGTCCTCGTGCAGCCCGCCGCCCCCCATCACCAGCGCCCCCAGCGCGACCAGCCCCGCCACCGGCGCAGGCAGGCCCAGCGCCAGCGCCGCGCCACCCACAAGTGCTGCCAGCCCGCCCAGCACTGCCCCCGCCAGCGGCCAGGCCCATGCCGCCCGCGCGCCGCGCGCGGTATCATGCACATGGATCGGAAGCCGTGTCAGAAGGCCCAGCGCCAGCGCAAGGTCGGAGCGGTGAAGAAGCGCGGTATCGTGGTCGGTCTCGGGCATGATCGGGGCCTTTTCGGGCTGGGGGCGGGGCCGCTTTCGCGATACAGCAAGGGTGCCCCCCCTTGCAACGAGGCCGTCATGCCCGCCCCTTTCGCCACGCTCGCCGAATTCGCAGCACTTCTGCGCGATCTGCCCGGCCCAGACCGCGCCGCCATCGCTACTGCGCGCGCGCGTGACGCCACTCTGACCAAGCCGCCCGGCGCGCTTGGCAGGCTCGAGGAGGTGGCGGCATGGTATTGCGGCTGGCGCGGGGATGGGCGCGCGCAGGTGTGCGCGCCGCAGGTGGTGGTCTTTGCCGGCAATCACGGGGTGGTGGCGCAGGGGGTTTCGGCCTTCCCCGTGGCGGTGACGGCGCAGATGGTCGCCAATTTCAACGCCGGCGGCGCGGCGGTCAACCAGTTGGCCGGGGTGGTCGGTGCGCGGCTTGATGTGGTCGCGCTCGATCTTGACCGGCCCACCGGCGATATCGCCACCGGCCCGGCCATGTCCGGGGCCGACTGTGTCGCGGCGCTGGCGGCGGGATGGGACGCGGTCGCCCCCGAGGCCGATCTGTTCGTGGCGGGCGAGATGGGCATCGGGAACACCACCTCCGCCGCCGCCATCGCGCTGGCGCTTTACGGTGGCGCGGCGGCGGATTGGGCCGGGCGCGGCACCGGGCTTGACGATGCCGGGCTGGCGCACAAGGCGCAGGTGGTGGGCCGCGCGGTGGCGGCCAACCCCGCGCGCGGCGGCCTGGAGGTGCTGGCAGCCCTTGGCGGGCGCGAGTTGGCGGCGATGGCCGGGGCGATCGCGCGGGCGCGCACCCTGCGCATCCCGGTGCTGCTCGACGGCTTCATCTGCACCGCCGCGGCCGCCTGTCTCGAGGCCGAGGCCCCCGGCGCGCTCGATCACGCGCTCGCCGCCCATGTCAGCGCCGAGCCGGGGCACGCGCGCCTGCTGGAGCGGCTGGGCAAGGTGCCGCTTTTGTCGCTGGGGTTGCGGCTTGGCGAAGGGTCCGGGGCGGTGCTGGGCGTGGGCGTGGTGCAGGCGGCGCTGGCCTGCCATTCCGGCATGGCGAGTTTCGCCGAGGCCGGGGTGAGCGGCGGGTGAGCGCCGGGCGCGATGGCGCTTTGCCGACGGTCGTTATACGCAAATCTCGGGGCGCGGTCGCCCGTTCAGCCCTCCGCGCCCGCCGTCAGGGCCGCGATGATTGCCTTTGCGCTGTCGCTGTTCCAGTCGGCATCGCCCGTCAGCCGCGCGATCTCGCGCCCCTGCGCGTCGAGGATCATGGTCATCGGCAGGCCGAACACGCCCATTTCACGCGCCAGCGCAGATCGCGGGTCGCGGTGCAGGGGCAGGTTGTCGGCGCCGATCTCCTCCATGAATTTCTTCATCGCGGGCGGTGGATTGCGCCCGGTGGCGATGGTCACGACGGCGAAATCCTCGCCGCCCATCTCGCGCTCAAGCGCCGACAGTGTCGGCATTTCGGCACGGCAGGGCGCGCACCAAGTGGCCCAGAAATTCACCAGCACGACGCGCCCCTGATAATCGCCCAGCGTGCCCGCGCCCCCCTCGCCGCGCTCGAATTCGACCTGCGGGGCGGGCTTGGGCGCGCTGTGGAACATGAGTTTCTTCATATCCCCGTCTTTCAGCGCCTCGGCCTGCGCCGAATCGGCAACGGCGGGGTTTGCACCAAGCGCGAGGGCCATATAAAGGACAATGCCAAGAAGACGTTTCATAATTCCCTCCAAAGGGCCGCAGCAGATGACCGATACGACCTCGAACAAGATGTGGGGCGGCCGCTTTGCCGCCGGGCCGGATGCGATCATGGAGGCAATTAATGCCTCGATCGCGTTCGACAAGCGGCTGGCGGCGCAGGACATCGCCGGATCGCGCGCCCATGCCGCCATGCTGGCGGCCACGGGTATCATCAGTGATAGGGATGCGCAGGCGATGAGGGAAGGGCTGCTCACGGTCTTGTCAGAGATCGAGGCGGGAGATTTCACCTTTTCCACCGCGCTTGAGGATATCCACATGAATGTGGAGGCACGCCTCAAGGAGATCGTGGGCGAGCCTGCCGGGCGGCTGCACACGGGGCGCTCGCGCAACGATCAGGTGGCGACCGATTTCCGGCTCTGGGTGCGCGACCAACTCGACGCCGCCGAGGGGGCGCTGGTGGCGCTGATGCGCGCGCTTGTGGCGCAGGCCGAGGCGGGGGCGGATTGGGTGATGCCGGGCTTTACTCACTTGCAGACCGCGCAGCCGGTGACATGGGGCCATCACATGATGGCCTATGTCGAGATGTTCGGGCGCGACCTGAGCCGGGTGCGCGATGCGCGCGCCCGGATGAACGAATGCCCCTTGGGCGCGGCGGCGCTGGCGGGGACATCCTTTCCGATTGACCGTGAGATGACGGCGCAGGCGCTGGGCTTTGATCGCCCCTGTGCGAATTCGCTGGATGCCGTGAGCGACCGGGATTTCGCGCTGGAATTTTTGGGGGCGGCGAGCATATGCGCCATGCATCTGAGCCGGTTTGCCGAGGAATTGGTGATCTGGTCCTCGGCGCAGTTCCGCTTTGTCGCCTTGTCGGATCGGTTCTCGACCGGATCGAGCATCATGCCGCAGAAGAAGAACCCCGACGCGGCGGAGTTGATCCGCGCCAAGGTGGGGCGCATCTTTGGCGCGAACGTGGCGCTGATGATGGTGATGAAGGGGCTGCCCTTGGCCTACTCCAAGGACATGCAGGAAGATAAGGAACAGGTATTCGACGCCGCCGACAACCTGATGTTGGCCCTGGCCGCGATGGAGGGCATGGTGCGCGACATGGAAGCGCAGCAAGGCAATCTGGAGGCGGCGGCGGCCTCGGGCTTTTCTACCGCGACCGACCTGGCGGATTGGCTGGTGCGGGTGGCGGGGATGCCGTTCCGCGAGGCGCATCACGTCACCGGCAGCCTTGTGGCACGCGCCGAGGCGCGGGGCTGTGACCTGCCCGACCTCACCCTTGATGAGATGCAGGCGGTGCATGGCGAAATTACCGATGCGGTCTATGATGTATTGGGTGTGCGCAATTCGGTGGCCTCAAGGATGAGCTATGGCGGCACCGCGCCCGCACAGGTGCGCGCGCAGGTGGCCCGGTGGAAGGAGCGTTTGGGATGAGGTTCTTGGCGGTGATGACAGCCCTCGCGCTGGTGGGCTGCGGTGTGGAGGGCGATCCGGTGCGCCCCACGCTCAGCACCACGGTAAGCGCGGGATCGGGCGGGGTGTATACGAGCGTGGGCACGGGTGCGCGCATCGGCGGCGTCAATCTCGGCGTGGGGGTCGGGCTGTGAGATGGGTCTGGCTGGCGCTGGCAGTCTGGGGCGCGGTGCATCCGATGTCGTGGTTTCTGGCGTGGTTCGGCGAGAACGGCTATGACCTGATGGCGATGGTCGCGGCCTGGCATGTCAACGCGGCCACGTCCGGGCTGGTCTGGGACCTGACGATTGCCGCCGTGACGCTCACGGTCTGGATCGTGGCCGAGGCGGTGCAGCATCGGCGCTGGCTGGGCCTGCTGGCGATCCCGGCGACGTTCGGGATCGGGGTGAGCTGCGGCCTGCCGCTCTATCTTTTCCTGCGCAGCCTGCGGCAGGCGTGAGCGATTTGGATATTTAAGGCAAGATGAAGCGGGGCTAGGGGTTGGATCATTTTCTCTATCGGGGCGGCGTGCTGCATGCCGAGGATGTGCCGCTGCCGGAGATCGCGGCAGAGGTGGGCACGCCCTTTTATTGCTATTCCACGGCGACGCTGGAGCGGCATTACCGCCTCTTTGACGAGGCGCTGGCGGGGATGGATCATCTGGTCTGCTATGCCATGAAGGCGGCGAGCAATCAGGCGATCCTGCGCACGCTGGCGGGGCTTGGTGCGGGGATGGATGTGGTCTCGGGCGGGGAATATGCGCGGGCGCGGGCGGCGGGTGTGCCAGGCGATAGGATCGTCTTTTCCGGTGTCGGCAAGACGCGCGAGGAGATGCGCGTGGCGCTGATCGGCGGGATAAGACAGGTCAATGTCGAGAGCGAGCCGGAGCTGCGTGCGCTGAGCGAGGTGGCGGCGAGCCTTGGGGTGCGCGTGCCCATCACCATCCGCGTCAACCCGGATGTGGACGCGAAAACCCATGCCAAGATCGCCACCGGCAAGAGCGAGAACAAGTTCGGCATTCCGATTGCGAAGGCCCGCGCGGTCTATGCCGAGGCAGCGCGTTTGCCGGGGATCGAGGTGGTCGGCATCGACGTGCATATCGGCAGCCAGTTGACCGATCTGGAGCCGTTCCGCCTTGCCTATCGCAAGGTGGCGGAACTGACCGGGGTGCTGCGCGCCGACGGGCATGACATCCGGCGTCTGGATCTCGGCGGCGGTCTGGGGATTCCCTATGCCCGCTCCAACGAGGCGCCGCCGCTGCCCATTGAATACGGCGCGATGATCCGCGAGGAGCTGGGCCATCTGGGCTGCGAGATCGAGATTGAGCCGGGGCGGCTTATCGTCGGCAATGCGGGCATTCTGGTGAGCGAGGTGATCTATGTGAAAGAGGGCGAGGGGCGCGATTTCCTCATTCTCGATGCGGCGATGAACGATCTCATCCGCCCGGCCATGTATGACGCCCATCACGATATCGTGCCGGTGGTCGAGCCTGCGCCGGGGGCCGAACAGCAGCCCTATGACGTGGTCGGCCCGGTCTGCGAATCGGGCGATACCTTCGCGCGCGGGCGGCAGATGCCTGCTGTTGAGGCGGGCGGTCTGGTGGCGTTCCGCAGCGCGGGGGCCTATGGCGCGGTGATGTCGAGCGAATACAACACGAGGCCGCTTATCCCCGAGGTTCTGGTCAATGGGCGTGACTTTGCCGTGATCCGCGCGCGCCCGAGCTTTGACGAAATGATAAATCGCGATACCATCCCCGAATGGCTCTGACGCGGGTGACGCGCCGGGCCCTGAGAAGGAGCGGCGATGCCCATGTCCCGACCCGATGATCCCCTGACCACGGCGCTGGCGCGTTTGCGCCCGGCGGTTGCGCTCACCTGGGCGGGGCTGGTGGCCGAACGGGGCACGCGCGCCTTCTGGCCGCTGCTGAGCCTTCTGGCCGCAATCTCGGGCGCGCTGTTCCTCGGCCTGCACGAGAGCGTGCCGCCCGTGTTGATGCCATGGGCGGGGGCCGGGCTAGCGCTGGCGGTGGTGGTGCTTGGCGGGTTTGGCCTGTGGCGGTTTCGCTGGCCGTCGCGCGCGCAGGCGCTGGCGCGGCTCGATGCCTCGCTGAGCGGGCGACCGCTGGCCGCGCTTGGTGATACGCAGGCGGTCGGCGGTGACGATGCCGCTTCGGTGGCGCTGTGGCGGGCGCATCAGGCGCGGATGGCGCAGCGCGCCGCCGGGGCGCAGCCGGTGTCGCCCGATCTGCGGCTGGCGCGGTTCGACCCTTACGGCCTGCGCCACGCTGCGCTCTTGGTGCTGGTGATCGGCCTTGTCTTCGGCTCGGTCTGGCGCGTCGGCACGGTGGCGCAGACCGGCCCCGGCGGCGGTGCGGCGCTTGCCTCTGGCCCCGCCTGGGAGGGCTGGATCGAGCCGCCGCGCCACACCGGGTTGCCGAGCCTTTACCTTGCCGATCAGGACGGCGTGATCCGCGTGCCGGTGGGTAGCGAGGTGACGTTGCGCTTTTACGGTGAGGAGGGGGCGCTGCGCCTGCACGAGACCGCCTCGGGACGGGGTGCGGAGACGGTGACGCCCGCCGCCTCCGAGCAGAGCTTTGACATCGCGCGCGATGGGGAGATGCGCATCGACGGCCCCGGCGGGCGCGGCTGGCAGGTCGAGGCCATCGCCGACGCCGCGCCGCAGGTGGTGGTGCGCGACGATGAGGCCAAGACGAGTTTCGAGGGGCAGATGAGCCTGCCTTTTGAGGCTCGCGACGATTATGGCGTGACCGGTGGCGAGGCGGTGATCGTGCTTGATATGGCGCGGGTCACGCGCCGCCACGGCCTGAGCGCAGAGCCGGAGCCGCGCGAGGCGATCCGGCTTGATCTGCCGCTGCCGATGATGGGCGGACGGGCCGAATTTACCGAGGCGCTCGTGGCCGACCTGTCGCAGCACGCTTGGGCGCATCTGCCGGTGACGCTTCGGATGAGCGTGACGGATGCGGCGGGGCAACAGGGCCTGTCCGCGCCGGTGGAGATGACGCTCCCGGCGCGGCGTTTCTTTGATCCGATGGCGGCGGCGGTGATCGAGCAGCGGCGCGACCTGCTGTGGAGCCGCGCCAACGCGCCGCGCGTGGCGCAGGTGTTGCGCGCGATATCGTGGAAGCCCGAGGAGGGGTTGTTTCGCTCCAGCGCCGCCTATCTGCGGCTGCGCGTGATCTTGCGCAGGCTCGAGGCGATGGTGGCCTCGGGCGGGCTTGACGATGTCGAGCGCGACGAGATCGCGCAGGCGCTGTGGGATCTGGGCATCCTGCTCGAGGATGGCGACGCGGGCGATGCGCTGGAGCGGATGCGCGCCGCGCAAGAGCGGCTCAGCGAGGCGATGAAGAACGGTGCGACCCCCGAGGACATCGCGCGCCTGATGCAGGAATTGCGCGACGCGACGCAGGACTATCTGCGCCAGAAGATGCAGCAGGCGCAGCGCGAGGCCCCCGATGGCGGCGATCAGCAGAGCGCCGAGAACACCATGCGCATGAACAGCCAGGATTTGCAGGACATGATGGACCGCATCCAGGAGTTGATGGAACAGGGCCGCCATGCCGAGGCGCAGCAGGCGCTGGAGGAATTCCAGCGTATGATGGAGAACATGCAGGTCACCCAGGGCCAGGGCGGCGCGCAGGGACAGCAGGCGATGGAGGGCCTGTCGGAGACTTTGCGCGAACAGCAGGGCCTCTCGGATCAGGCGTTCCGCGATCTTCAGGAACAGTTCAACCCCGATGCCCGCTCGGGGCAGTCGCGCCAGAACGAGGGCCGCTCGGGGGGCGATGGCCGCGGCCAGAGCCATGATGGCCAGCAGGGCCAAGGCGGCGGCGAGGGTGGCGCGCAGCCGGGTGGCGAGGGCGCGCAGGGGCGCGAAGAGGCCGAGGGCGGCGCGGGCGGATCGTTGGCAGAGCGGCAAGAGGCGCTGCGCGGTCAGCTTGAACAGCAGCGCGGCGGGCTGCCGCAGCTTGGCGGCGAGGCCGGAGAGGCCGCGCGCGAGGCGCTGGAGCGGGCCGAGCGGGCGATGGAAGGGGCCGAGGAGGCGCTGCGCAACGACGATCTGGCCGGTGCGCTGGAGGATCAGGCCGACGCGATGGAGGCGCTACGCGAAGGGATGCGGAGCATGGGCGAGGCGATGGCCCGCGATGCCAACCCCGGTAGCCCCGATGACGGGCGCGGCAACACGGGCCGTGCGCAGGCCGATCCGCTGGGGCGCGAGGCCGGACAAGGCCGTGGCGCAGGCACCGATGACAGCCTGTTGCAGGGAGAGGACGTGTATCGCCGCGCGCGCGACCTGCTCGACGAGATCCGCCGCCGCTCGGGCGAGGGCGCGCGCCCGGATATCGAACTTGATTACCTCGAACGCCTGCTGGATCGCTTCTAAAGCAGGGCAAGCAGCCCTGTGATCGTCGCCAACAGAAGCGCGCGCGCCTCATCCACCGCCTGCACATATTGCGCGAGCGGGGCGCGGGCGGTCGGCAAGAGCGCGGAAATCGAGGGGGCCAAGAGGTAGATTGCCAGCGCGATGAGGCAGGTGGCCACCGCGAGCCGGAACCCGGTGCGAAACCCGCCGCCGCGCCGGGGCGGCGGTATCTCGTCGGACAGGGCGGGGGCGAGTGAGCCTGCGGCGTCACCGGAAGCGCTCAGCGAGGAATTGATCTCTTCGATATCGGGAAAGAGGTTGCGCCGCGATCCGGGGTCGATGTCGCCGGTGTCATCCTCGTCGTCGTCAATGTCTTCGCGGGCGGCGCGGTTGCGCGGGGCCGGTCTCGCCTCGGCGGCGGGCTGGCCGCGTAGCCGCTGCATCCGTTCACGCGCTTCGCGCGCGCGCCGCGCATCCTCGGATTCGGGCTCTCCGAGGCCAAGATCGGGCTGCGTCTCGATCCGGCCATCTGCCTCGGCGGCGCGGGCGGCACGCTCGCGATCGGCCTCCTCGCGCAGGATGTCGGCCACCGAAGGATCAAGCCGCCGCTGCGCCGAGGGGGCGGCATTTGGTGCCGTGTCGCGATGAGGGTCAGGATCGGCTTCAGGCTCCGGCGCGGGATCGGGCTCAGCCTCGGGCGGTTCTGGCGGGGTGTGGTCGGGGTGATGCTGCCACCATGTCGTGCCGCAATTGGAGCATTGCACATCGCGCCCGCTCTCGGGGATCACCGCGTCCGGCACCTCGTATTGTGCCCCGCAGTTCGGACATGTCAGCCTCATCGTTCCACCCGCTGCCTGTTCCTTGCCACCGTTTCCCGGCTTTGCCGTCCCTCGCGCGAGCATAGGCGTTAATCCGCGACCCGAAAAGAGCAAAGCGAATCAGGCGGGCGGTGATTGCACATATGTGGCCTCTGGGGCATGAAGGGGGGTGCACAAGCAAGGGGCGCAGGCGGTGATCGAGCTTGAGGGCGTGGGGTATTCCTATGGCGGTGGCGAGTTGCTTGGCGATGTGTCGCTGGCGCTTGCGCCGGGATCGTTCCATTTCCTCACCGGCCCGTCGGGATCGGGCAAGACCACGCTGCTCAAGCTGTGTTACGGCGCGCTGGTGCCCACGGCGGGGCAGGTGCGGCTTTTCGGGCAGGACCGGCGCGAGATGAGCCGCGACGATATCGCGATGGTGCGACGTCGCATCGGGGTGGTGCACCAGGATTGCCAGTTTCTCGACCATCTCGACGTGGCCGAGAACATCGCCCTGCCGCTGGCGGTGTCGGGGCGCGACCTGCTTGGCGAAGAGGCGAACCTGCGCGAGTTGATCGGCTGGGTTGGCCTGCGCGAACGGGCAGCGGCCCGCCCGCCCGAGCTTTCGGGGGGTGAGCGGCAGCGCGCGGCGCTGGCGCGGGCGGTCATCATGTCGCCCGATGCCGTGCTGGCCGACGAGCCGACCGGCAATATCGACTGGGAGATGTCCGAACGCCTGATGCGCCTGTTGATCGAGCTTAACCGCATGGGCAAGACGATCCTGATCGCCACCCATGATCTGGCGCTCATCCGCGCGGCCAAGGCGCATGTGCAGGCGCGTGTTCTGCGCATCGCCGGGCGGCGGCTGCACTTCGCGGGGGCAGACCTGTGAGGGCGCTGGCGGGGTTTCTCTCCGAGCTTATGCCCGGTGACACACAGGCCGATCGGGTGGTGCCGCCAAGCGGGTTTACCGCGACGCTGACGCTCTTTACCGCCGCGGCGATGGCGTTTCTGGCGGTGTTCGCGCTGGCGCTGTCGCTGGCCACGGGGCGGCTGGCGGATCGCTGGGGCAACGAACTTGCGCGCACCGCGACGGTGCGCATCTCGGCCCCCGAGGGGCAGATGGCGGCGCAGACCGCCGCCGCGCTGCGGGTGCTCGAGACCACCACCGGCGTGGCGCGTGCGCGCGCGCTCGACGATGCCGAGCAGGCGGCGCTGCTGGAGCCGTGGTTCGGCCCCGGCCTGCCGCTCGATCAGTTGCCGATCCCGCGCCTCATCGAGGTGACCGAGACGGCGCAGGGGTTTGACGCGCAGGGGCTGCGGCTGCGGCTGGCCGCCGAGGTGCCGGGCGCGGTGCTCGACGATCACACCCGCTGGCGCAGGCCGCTGGTGCGCGCGGCGTCGCGGTTGCGGCTTCTGGGCTGGCTGTCGCTGGCGCTGATCGGGGCGGCGACGGCGGCGATGATCACGCTGGCGGCGCAGGCGGCGCTGGCGGCCAATGCGCAGGTCATCACCGTGCTGCGGCTGGTGGGGGCGCAGGACGGCTATATCGCGCGGGCCTTCGTGCGCCGCTTTGCCGTGCGGGGCCTTGGCGGGGCGGCGGCCGGCACCGTGCTGGGCTGTCTTGCTATCCTCGCGCTGCCAGCGGCGCGGATCGAAGGCGGGTTTCTGACCGGTCTGGGGTTCCAGGGCTGGCACTGGCTCTGGCCGCTGATGATCCCGCCGCTGGCGGGGCTGGTGGCCTATGGGGCAACCCGCGCGGCGGCGCGCCGCAGGCTGGAGGAAATGCCATGAGATACGCGGTTCAATGGCTGCGCTCGTTGATCTTCGTCGTGCAGATGTATGTGATGCTGCCGGTTATCGGGCTCACCTTCCTGCCCTGGGCGCTCGTGAGCCCGCGCGGCGCGCGCGCGGGCTGCATGGCCTATTGCCGCTGGGTGCGCTGGAGCGCCGCCTGGATGGTGGGCCTGCGCACCGAGGTGCGCGGCACGCCGCCCACGGGCGAGGCGCTCATCGCCGCCAAGCACCAGAGCTTTCTTGATATCCTCGTGATCTTCAGCGCCGTCCCGGCGGGCAAGTTCATCATGAAGCGCGAATTGATATGGACGCCGGTCGTGGGCCAATACGGGCTGCGCATCGGCTGTGTGCCGGTCGATCGCGGCAAGCGTGGCGCGGCGATCAGGAAGATGGTGGCCGATGTCGCGCGGGGGCTGCAACTCCCTGGGCAGCTTATCATCTTTGCGCAGGGAACCCGCGTCGCGCCTGGCGCGGTGCGTCCCTACAAGATCGGCGCGGGCGTGCTCTACGAGGAATTGGGCCAGACCTGCGTGCCGGCGGCGACCAATGTCGGCGTGTTCTGGCCCAAGCGCGGCATCTATCGCAAGCCGGGGCTGGCGGTGGTGGAATTCTTGGCCCCGATCGCGCCGGGGATGAGCAAGGCGGCGTTTATGAAGCAGCTTGAAGACGAGGTCGAGACCGCGTCCAATCGGCTCATGCGCGAGGCCGGGTTCGATCTGCCCGTGCGGTGAGGGCCGGACATTGCCTCGATATTGACCGGATGTTCACCTTTTTCGTCAAAACTTGGCCTTAAACCGGGGGTATCGTTGCGGATGAGTCAACAATGCCGCCGGTGCGGCGCAGGCAAGAGGATGGGGCAGATGAAGGCACGTTGGTTGAAATCCGTGGTCGAGCACAGCAAGGAGGCCGCGCCCGCGCTGCCCTATCACCGTCAGGTCCGCCGCGAGGGGCAACAGGCGCGCGTCTCCGCTATACTGCGCACGCGCAAAAGCGCCTGACCGCGCGATACCTGCGCGGGGCTATCCGGTCGGATCACGCGAAAGACGGGGGCGGCACGCCGACCCCCTCCGCCGTCAGTTCAGCGTGCTGTCTACGCCCTCGGGCTGGCCCACCACCACGAAGGTGAGCCGCTCGGGATCGAGCCAGTCGCGCGCCACGCGGTTGATCTCGTCGAGCGTGATCGCCTCGACCATCGCGTTGCGCTCTGCGATGTATTCCGGCTCCAGCCCGTCCATCTGCATCCCCACGGCGATGGAGGCGATCTGTGCATTGCCCTCGAAGCGCAGCGGGTAGGCCCCGGTGAGATAGGTCTTGGCGTCGGCGAGTTCCGTCGCGCTCACCCCCTCGGTGCGCATCCGCGCCCATTCGTCGCGAATGACTGCGATGGCCTCGCCCACGCGGCCGTTGGCCGACGCGACCGACCCCATCCACAATTCGGCGGCATCCTTGTCGGCGAGGTAGGAATAGACCCCGTAGGTCAGCCCGCGCTTCTCGCGCACCTCGGTCATCAGGCGGCTCTCGAACCCGCCGCCGCCAAGGATGTGGTTGAGCACATAGGCGGCCATGAAATCGGGATCGTGCCGGTCGGGGCCGGGCTGCACGAAGAGCGCCACTGATTGCGGTGTCTCGAACTCGACCACCTTGACGCCGCCGGGCAGGGCGGGATCGGCCTTGACGGGCAGCGGCGCGCCGGTTTCGGGCAAATCGCCCAAAAGCCGGTCGAGCAGCGCGCCCAGCTCCTCGGCGGTGATATCACCCACGGCGCTGACATAGATCCGGTCGCGCGCCAAGGCGGCACCATGGGCGGCCACGATATCCTCGCGGGTGAGGGCGCTGACGCTCTCGATGGTGCCATCGCCGGGGCGCGCATAGGGGTGATCGCCATAGATCAGCCGGGCCGCCGCGCGCGAGGCGATGCTGCGCGGATCGGTCTGATCCGAGCGCAACCCCGAGAGCACCCGTGCGCGCACCCGTTCGATGGCGTCCTCGTCGAAAAGCGGGGCAATCAGGCTGTCGCGCAACAGATCGACCGAGGCCACCCGGTTCTCGGTCAGGAACCGCGCCGAGACGCTCACCGCGTCGTCGCTCGCATCATAGCTGAACCGCGCGGCCAGTTCCTCGGCGGCGCGGGCAAAGCCCTGCGCGTCACGCGCGCCGGCACCTTCCTCCAGCAGCCCCGCCATCAGGTTGACGGCACCCGCCTTGCCCTCGGGATCGAGCGCCGTGCCACCGCGGAACCGCAGTTCCAGCGCGACGAAGGGGATGGAATGATCCTCGACCAGCCAGGCGTCGACGCCGCCGGGGCTGGTGACCTCCCGGACCTCGACCGCGGCGCGCGCGGGCAGCGTCGCGAGCGCGAGCAGGACAACAAGCGCGAAACGGATCATTGCGTCACCTCCGGGGTCATCAGATGGCCGGTTACCGATGCCCTGCGGTCAAACACCGCGCGGGCGGTGGCCATGATATCCTCGGCGGTGGTCTGTTGCAGGATGTCGGGCCATGCCTGCACATCCGCCACCGTGAGCCCCTGCGTCATCGCCTGACCATAGCGGCGTGCCAGCGCCGATACGTCGTCGCGGTCATAGATATCCTGCGCGCGCAACCGGCTCTTGATGCGGTCAAGATGCTCGGGGTCGGGGCCGGTCTTGAGGAACGTGGCCAGCACCTCGTCAAGCGCGGCCTCGGCCTCGTCGAGCGTGACACCCGCTGCCGGGACCACCATCAGATCAAGGCTGGTGTCATCGAGCGACAGGCCGGAATACCACGCGCCCACCTGCACCGCGATGCGCTGGTCGAATTGCAGCGCCTGGTTGAGCACCGAGGTTTGCCCGTTGCCCAGAAGTGCCGCCAGAAGCGTCAGTGCCGCCGCCTCGGTCTGCGCGCCGCTGTCACGCTCGGGTGCAAGGTAGGCGCGCGTGACATAGGGTTGCGAAACGCGCGGATCGCGATAGCTCAGCCGCCGTTCGGCGCGTTGCGGCGGCTCTTCCGGGCGCGCGCGGACGGGCAGGTCGGGGTTGGGCGGGATCGCGCCGTAATGCCGCTCGGCCATCGCGCGCACCTCCTCGGGGGTGACATCGCCTGCGATCACCGCGATGGCGTTGTTGGGGGCGTAATACTGCCGGTAGAAGGCCAGCGCCGCGTCGCGGTCGAGCGCCTCCATCTCGTGCCGCCAGCCGATGATCGGCACGCCGTAGGGATGGTTGAGATATTGCGCCGCCCCGAACTGTTCGCGAAAGAGCGCCGAGGGGCTGTTCTCCACCCGCTGGTTGCGCTCCTCCAGGATCACGTCGCGTTCGGTGGCGATATCCTCGTCGCGCAGGTGCAGGTTCACCATGCGGTCGGCCTCCATCCCCATCACCAGATCGAGCCGGTCGGCGGCGACGCGCTGGAAATAGGCGGTGTAGTCATAGCTCGTAAAGGCGTTGTCGCTGCCGCCGCTGCGCGCCACCGTGGAGGAGAATTCCCCCGGTGCGAGCGTATCGGTGCCCTTGAACATCAGGTGTTCGAGGAAATGCGCCACGCCCGACACGCCCGGTGCCTCATCCGCCGATCCGGCGCGATACCATACCATATGGGTGACCACCGGGGCGCGGTGATCCTCGATCACCACCACCTCCATGCCATTGGAGAGGGTAAAGCTGGTAACCGCTTCGGCCTGCGCCGGTCCGAAGGGCAGCGCAAGAAGCAGCGCGGCGAGGAGGGTTCGCATGTAAAGGCTCCGGGTTCGGAAAACACTCTTCTTTACATACGCGCCGCGCGCCTCGTTTCAAGCGGCGATCAGTTCTTCGGCGCTGGCGGGGCCGCGGGCGTCCGCACCCCGCGCCGCCGCAGGCGCTTTTCCTCGGCATAAGGGTCGAGCCATTGCCGACTGTAGGCCTGAAGATAATCGTCGGTTGGCAGGAACCGCAGCACGTTGACCCTGCCATATTGCCGCCGGATTTCGAGATCTTCGGCGGCAAGCTTCTGGCGAATCCCCGGATCGCGCCCGAACCGCCCGGTGCGGTTGACAAGCGTGGCATGGGCCGCAAGCGGGGCTGCGCTACGGCGCGTATCCGCATTGCCCCCCAGCGCGGCGATGCCGTCGGTGACCGGGTTCTGATCGGTACGGTTGGGGCCGCCGGGCGTTGGCTCTGGCAGGGCGGCCACGCTCTCGGGCATTTCCAGCGGCTTGCCGGGGATGATCGAGAATTCATCCGGCCCGTTGCCCGCCTGCCTGATCTTGCGCAGCGTCACATCGCCATCGCGCCCGCCGCCACAGCCTGCCACGATCACGGCGGCCATCAGCATCACAATGGTTTTCCGCGGCATCCACATCGCCACACTCCTTGCGGTTTGCGGCGGTGTATCGCATCCGCCTGCCAAGGTCACGAGGGCTTTTTGCCCCCCGGAAGCAACACCATGCCGAAGGCGCCTGCGAAAATCGCCACATCGGCCACGTTGAAAGCAAACGGGTTGTTGATCCCGCAACACGACATGTTGAGAAAATCCGCCACCGCCCCGTAGATCAGCCGGTCGATCACATTGCCCAGCGCGCCGCCCACGAGGACCCCCGCCGCGATCCGGTGCCATCGTCCGGCGCGCTCGGCATGGACCCACCACAGCACCGCCGCCGAGATTACTAACGCCACGGCGATCAGCACCCAGCGCAGGAGCGCGCCATGATCGGCGAGCATGCCGAAATTGATGCCCGTGTTCCACGCCATCCGCAGGTTGAGAAACGGCGGCCAGACTTCCATCGCGCCCAGCCTGCGCAAATCAAGCATATGCACCACGAGGTATTTCGTGGCCTGATCGAGCAGGAACACCCAGAAAGCCACCCAGAAGACGGTGCGCATCGGCCCTGCCTCAGTGCCGGAAATGGCGCTGACCGGTCAGCACCATCGCCAGCCCCGCCTCGTCGGCGGCGGCGATCACCTCGTCATCGCGCATCGAGCCGCCGGGATGGATCACCGCCGTGGCCCCCGCCTCTGCCGCCGTCAGCAGGCCATCGGCAAAGGGAAAGAACGCGTCCGAGGCCACCACGCTGCCTTGGGTGAGCGGCGCGGGCAGGCCCAGCGCCTCGGCCATGTCAACCGCCTTGCGCGCGGCGATCCGGCAACTGTCGACGCGACTCATCTGGCCTGCGCCCACGCCCACCGTGGCCCCGTCGCGGACATAGACGATGGCGTTGGATTTCACATGTTTCGCCACTTTCCAGGCAAAGAGCATATCGGCCATTTCCCGCTCGGTCGGCGCGCGTTTGGTCACCACGCGCAGGTCATCCGCGCCGATCTGCCCGGCATCCTTGTCCTGCACCAAATAGCCGCCCGAGACCTGCCGGATCATCCGCCCCGCCGCCGCCGGATCGGCAAGGCCCTCGGTCAGCAGAAGCCGCAGGTTCTTCTTCTTGGCAAAAATACCCAAGGCCGCATCGTCGGCCCCCGGTGCGATCACCACTTCGGTGAAAATCCCGGCGATTTCCTCTGCCGTGGCCCCGTCAAGCGGCTGGTTGAGCGCGATGATTCCGCCAAAGGCGCTGGTGCGGTCGCAATCGAAGGCGGATTTGTAGGCGTCGAGCAGCGTCGCGCCGCGCGCCACGCCGCAGGGGTTGGCATGCTTGATGATGGCGCAGGCGGGGCCGTCATCGGCGGCGAATTCGCTGACCAGCTCGAACGCGGCATCTGTGTCGTTGATGTTGTTGTAGCTCAGCTCCTTGCCCTGCACCTGCTGCGCCGTGGCCACGCCGGGGCGGTTCGGTCCGTCCACGTAAAAGGCCGCGCGCTGGTGCGGGTTCTCGCCATAGCGCAGGCTTTGCGCGAGCGTCCCGGCAAAGGCGCGGCGGCGCGGGGCCTCGTCGCCGATCGCCTCGGCCATCCAGGTGCTGACGGCGGCATCATAGGCGGCGGTGCGGGCATAGGCGCGCTGCGCCAGCTTGCGGCGGAATTTCGGGCAGGTCGCGCCGCCATGCTGATCCATGTCGCCCAGCACCTTGGCGTAATCCTCGACATCGACAACCACCGCGACATGGGCGTGGTTCTTGGCCGCTGCGCGAATCATCGCCGGGCCGCCGATGTCGATATTCTCCACGCAGGTCTCGTAATCCGCGCCCTTGGCCACCGTCTCCTCGAACGGGTAGAGGTTGACCACCAGCAGATCAATCGGCCCGATCCCGTGCGCCTCCATCGCCGCGACGTGATCGGGGTTGTCGCGCAGCGCCAGCAGCCCGCCATGCACCATCGGGTGCAGGGTCTTGACGCGCCCGTCCATCATCTCGGGAAAGCCCGTCACCTCGGCCACGTCGCGCACCGCCAGCCCCGCCTCGCGCAGTGCCTTCGCCGTGCCGCCGGTCGAGAGGAGCTCCACCCCCCGCTCGGCCAGCGCGCGGCCAAGATCGACAAGGCCGGTCTTGTCGGAAACGGAAATGAGGGCGCGGGTCACGGGCGCGAGATCGGTCATCGGGTTTGGTCCTGTCACAATGGGGCATCGAACGGGTGTTCGACGGGTCAGTCCTCGGCTTCCGGTTCCAGCGCGTCCACCGCCACATCGCGAATGCCGATGGGGGTGTCCTGCGCCTTGGCCAGTGACCAGCGGATACGGGTCGCATAGCCCGTCGCGCGGCCCGAGAGAACGATCTGTCGTGTCGCACGCGGCTTGAGACGCGTTTTTTCAAGATAGACGCTCGGGTTCAAGGCCAAAGCGGCCACGCCATCGCTGCGAAACACCCAGATTTCACCGCTGCGCAGCATCAGCGAGACCGCCGTGCCCCCCATATCGAGCGAGGCCGCCACATCGGGGTGCAGGTGAAAGCGGATGTCATAGGCCACGCCGTGCAGCCGCGTGGCATCAAGCGCGCGGTCGAATCGGGCCTTGTGCTCGTCTTCCAGCGCCAGCAGCATGTCCTCGCCCGCGAGCGCCCGGCCATCGCCCGCAAGGTCGAGCCTGCGCACCTGCATCAGCCCGTGGCTGCGCAGATAGCCGTCATGCCCGCCCTCGAAACGCAGCCCGTCGGGCGCGCGCGACATCTGCACCGGCACGTCGCGCGGGGCCTCTTCCAGCCTGCCGGGGTGGCGCTTGTCGCGGCCCAGCCGCGCGCTTGATCCGCCCGCCAGCACCAGCGCCGAATGCGATGGCGTCGCGCGTCCCGCGCGCCGCCATTCGGGGCCAAAGCTCGCCCCCGAGCCGCAATTCACGATCAGCGGCCGCCGCCCCGAGGTTAGCTCGAATGCCAGCGTCGAGGCATGGGCCTCGTCGGCCGCCGCGCCGGTGGGCGGGGGCGCTGCATCGACGATCACGCTCGTGCGCCCGCGCGCCAGCCGGGCATAACCCATCGCGCGCCCGCCGCGCGCCTGCCCCTTGACGCCGCTTGCCGCCAGCGCCGCGTCAAGCCGCCCGTCAAGGCCGCGCCCGCCGCCGTGAAACCGCGCCAGCCCGCCATCGGTATGGCGCAGGGCGCGCAGGCAGGGCGCGATCCGCTCGACCGCGCGCCAATGCGCCTCCGCCGCTTGCCGTCCGTTTTCGCTCAGCACCAGCGCCGCCCATGTCAGCAGGGTGAACACCTCCAGCAGCGCCTCGGGGTTGCGCCCCGGAATGCCGCCCTGCTCGTCGATAGAGGCCGCGCAATCGCGCGCCAGCGCATCGCGCGCCGCGTCGGCGAGCGGGGCCATCCCCTCCAGCGACACGCCGGCATAGACAAGCCCGGTCAGCGCCTCGATCCGCGCCAGCCCTGGCGTTGCCGCCTGCCAGCGCCACGACAGGAACCGCGCTTGCGCCGCCAGCGCGCGCAGGAACGCCGTTGACGCCTCTGCCTCCTGCGTGCGCATCAAGAAAAGCGCATGGCTGATCCAGCGGATGAGCCGCCGCCCGGCCAAATCAGGCACCCATCCCGGCCCCCGCCCGCGCCCGTAGCGCGTGATCCATTCCATCAGCCAGGCTTGCGCCTTGGCCCGCGCCGCCGCATCCCCCGCCGCCGCCAGATCGTCGAGCCAGCCAAAGCCGTGCATCTCTGCGGCAAAACCCGCATCGGGCGGCTTGATATCCCAGATCATCGTGTCGGGGGCCTCGACAAGGTGGCCGGCAAAGACGAAATTCCCGGCACAAAGCTGCCGCCCCCGCGCCAGATAGCCGATGCTGCGCGGCTCGGGCTGCGAGACAAAGGCGGTCACGGGGGCCCCGCGCCCGGCCCGCCGCGCGGCCAGCCGGTTTCTCAGGCGCGCCCAACGCGCGGACAGGGTTTCGGATTGCGACATGTGCCTCTGCACGCTTCTTGCGGCGCTCAAGGCCGCACTATAAAGGGGCCGCGCGTTCAAGTCACCGACGGAATGCAGGATTTTCGGCGTGATCCTCGGGCCTGACCCGAGGACCTGCTGATACCGAGAGATCCTCGGGGCAAGCCCGAGGATGACGGACAGCTATCATCGCGCGCGCCGCAGGCAGGCGATGTAGAACCCGTCCATGCCGCCCCGTTCGGGCCAGAAATCGGGCCGCAGGCGCAGCCCGCCCTCTTCGGTGATCCACGCGGGTTCTACCCCCGGCAGGGCGAGCGCTGCGGGGTCCGCGCGCAGACCCGGATGCCGCGCCAGCGCCGCCTCGACCTGGCATTCCCCCTCGTCGGGCAGTAGCGAACAGGTGCAGAAGACCAGCCGCCCGCCCGGTGCCAGAACGCTCAGCGCGTGGTCGATCATCGCGGCCTGCAACGCGATCAACCCGTCGATCCCGGCCCCGTCCTTGGCATGGGGCAAATCCGGGTGCCGCCGGATCGTGCCGGTGGCCGAACAGGGCGCATCGAGCAAGATCGCATCATAGCGCCCCTCATGCGTGAGCGCGTCGCCCACCACGCAGGTGGCGCGCAACCCGGTGCGCGCGAGGTTCTCGGCCACCCGCTCCATCCGCCGTTCCGAGAGGTCGAGCGCCGTCACCTCCGCGCCGCGTGCCGCGAGTTGCAGCGTCTTGCCGCCCGGCGCCGCGCACATGTCGAGCACCGCTTCGCCCGGCTGCGGGGCCAGCACCTTGGCCGCCAGCGCGGCGCTTGCATCCTGCACCCACCACGCGCCCTCGTCATAGCCCGGCAGGCCGGTGACCTGCCCCGCCTCGCGCAGCCGCAGCGATCCGGTCGGCAGCACCTCGCCGCCCAGCCGCGCGGCCCAGTCCCCGGCCCCGTCCTTTACCGTCAGGTCAAGCGGCGCGCCCGCGAGATGCGCGCGTTCCATCAAAGCCACCGCACCCTTGCCCCAGGCCGCCACCAGCGGGGAGCGCAGCCAGTCGGGCAGGCGCGGCACGCGCAGGTCGCCCCAGGCGCGGGGCGCCTCGTCCGCGAGCTTGCGCAGCACCGCGTTGACCAGCCCCTTGAGCCGGTTGTGGCGCGCGCTTGCGCCGACGATCCCCACCGCCTCGCTCACCACGCCATGCGCCTCGCCGCCCTGTGCCAGTTCGGTCACCGCCAGCCGCAACACGTTGCGCACCGGCAGCGGCGGGGCCTTGCGCGTGTGCCGCGCGATAAGCCGGTCGGCGCGCTCCAGCCCCCGGAGCGTGGCCAGCGCCAGCCGTTGCGCGCGGGCGCGATCGGCGGGCGACAGCGCGCCCAGCCCCCCCGCAGCCAGCGCCTCGGACAGAAGCCGCCCCTCGCCCAGCACCTGATCGAGCAGGTGCACGGCGGCGGCGCGGGCAGTGGGGGCGGGCGGGGGCATGGGCGCATCCTTGGCCTTTGGCGGGTGGTGCGATATATCAAGCCCGTCACCGATGGGAAAGCCCGACCATGAGCACCGAAGACAGCCCGCCAAAAGACCTGCACCCCGCCGCGCAACGCGCCCTTGCCGAGGCCGAGGCCCGCCGCGCCGCCGCCAAAGCGCCCGATCTGCCCCCAGAGCTTGGCGGGCGGCGCGAGGGGCTGGAGCCGGTGCGCTATGGCGATTGGGAGAAAAAGGGCCTCGCGATAGATTTCTGACGCGCGGTGTCATAGACTACCCCCTATCATGCCCAGCCTCTGCCGCGCCTGCCTGCACATGTTCGAGCGCGCCCCGCGCTGCCCCGCCTGCGGCAGCCCGCGTGTCGTGGCGCATCCAGACCTGTGGGATCTCGGCATCGCGCATATGGATTGCGACGCCTTCTATGCCAGCGTGGAGAAACGCGACAACCCGGCGCTGGCGCATCAGCCCCTCATCATCGGCGGCGGTCGGCGCGGCGTGGTCTCGACCGCCTGCTATATCGCGCGTATCCGTGGCGTGCGCTCGGCCATGCCGATGTTTCAGGCGCTGCGGCTCTGCCCCGAGGCGGTGGTGATCCGGCCCCGGATGGAGGTTTATGCAGAGGTGTCGCGCGCCATCCGCGCGATGATGCTCGACCTCACACCGGCGGTGGAGCCGCTGTCGCTCGACGAGGCGTTTCTCGATCTGCGGGGCACGGCGCGGTTGCACGGTGCGCCGCCTGCGGTGATGCTGGCGGGGCTGGTCCGGCGGATGCAGGCCGAGTTGGGGCTGACCGGCTCTATCGGCCTGAGCCACAACAAGTTTCTGGCCAAGATCGCCTCGGATCTCGACAAGCCGCAGGGGTTTTCGGTGATCGGTGAGGCGGAAACCACCGATTTCCTGCGTCCGCGCCCGGTGAGCCTGATCTGGGGGGTGGGGCAGGCGACGCGCGAGGCGCTGCACGCCGCCGGCATCCGCAGTTTCGCCGATTTGCTACGCTGGGAGCGGGCGGACCTGGTGGCTCGCTTCGGCGCGATGGGAGAGCGGCTCTGGCATCTCGCGCGGGGGCAGGACCGACGGCGCGTCTCGGCCAATGCGCCGGTCAAGTCGATCTCGAACGAGACAACCTTTGGCGAGGATATCGCGGATTCGGACCTGCTCGACGGGCATCTGTGGCGGCTGTCGGAAAAGGTCGCCGATCGGGCCAAGGCGCGCGGGCTGGCGGGGCGGGTCGTCACGCTCAAGCTCAAGCATAGCGATCATCGCATCCTCACCCGCAGGCAGGCTCTGCGCGAGCCGACGCAACTCGCCGATACGCTCTACCGCGCGGCGCGGGGGCTCATGGATCAGGTGCCGGGCGGCGGGGCGTGGCGGCTTTTGGGGGTGGGGCTGTCAGAGCTTGTGGCAGCAGGGGAGGCGGACCGGGCGGGCGATCTGCTCGACCCGCAGGCCCCGCGCCGCGCCGGGGCGGAACGCGCGACAGATGCGATCCGCGCGCGGTTCGGGCGCGATGCGATCGTGAAGGGGCGGGCGCTCCGGTGAGCGTCTATTCGGCGGCGAGCGGCATTTCCTGTGCGCGTCCGATCTCGGTGATTTCGCGGATGACGCCACGCATAAGCCGCCGGAATGCCTCGAAATTCCCGTTGGGCCGGATCAGGCGCTCGTTCATGTAAAGCGCGCGGTCGATCTCGATCTGCACGGCGTGGCGCGCGCGCGCGGGCCGCCCGTAGGCCTGTGTGATATAGGCCCCGGCAAAGGGCGTGTTGCGCGTGACCACAAGGCCCGCCGCGGTAAAGGCGGCCTCGATCCGGTCCACGATGGCGCTGTCGGCGGCGGCCCCGAACCGATCGCCAAGCACGATCTCGGGCCGCCGTATCCCGCGCCAGGCGACCGAGTCCATCGCCTCGTGGGGCATCGAGTGGCAATCCACGAGGATCGCCTGCCCGAACATCATATGCGCCTGGTCAAGCTGCGCCTGAAGCGCCTCGTGATAGGGCCGCCAATAGGTGTCGATGCGGTGGCGGGCCTCGGCGAGCGTGATCTTGCCGGTATAGATGGCGCGGCCATTGGCGACGACGCGCGGGATCACACCAAGGCCCGAAGCGATGCGGGGGTTGTGGCCATTGCGGCTCACCCCCTCGATCAGCGCTGGGTCAAGCTCGTCCACGCTGCGGTTGAGATCGACGAAGGCGCGCGGCGCACCGGCCCGCAAGAGCGGCGCCCCGGCGCGCGGCGCGCTGTCAAACAGTTGATCTACAAAGGCATCCTCGGACGAGCGCACCGAATGCTCATTGAGCCGGGTGCGCCGCAGGAACGACCACGGATAATCCCGCCCGCTATGCGGAGAGGCAAAAACCACCGCCGTGGTGCGGCGGTCGGGGTGGGTGAGATGATAGGCGGCCTTGGGCATCAGGTTCTCCTGCGAGGTATAATAGCCGGAAATTGCAGCGCTAAAAGCCCTTGATCCGGTCACCGACTCCTTTTATACGCCAGCGAACCGGTCCAAGGGTCGGGTCCGGGCGATTAGCTCAGTGGTAGAGCACTTCGTTGACATCGAAGGGGTCACAAGTTCGAACCTTGTATCGCCCACCATGAATTTATCGTTGCGTGTCAGGCACGTAACACCCGCAAACCCAGGTGCGCCGGCGCGTGCCGCGACAGACAGGAGACGACCATGAAGGTTCGCAATTCGCTGCGTTCGCTGAAGAACCGGCACCGCGATTGCCGCGTCGTGCGCCGCAAGGGCCGCGTTTACGTCATCAACAAGACCCAGAAACGGTTCAAGGCCCGCCAGGGCTGAGATCAGGCACAACCGACACGTTCGGGGCGTGAACCGCAGGGTTCGCGCCCCTTGTCATGCGCGCAGCGCCTCGACCCGCGCCACCGCCGCCGCGATCGCCTCTGTGATCGTCATCTCGGAGGTGTCGAGCATGAGCGCATCCTCGGCAGCCCTCAGCGGGGCTTCGGCGCGGGCGCTGTCGCGGGCGTCGCGGTCGCGTAAATCCTGCGCCACCTCTTCAAGCGTTACGGCATGTCCAGTCTCGACCATTTCCTTGTGCCGCCTGCGCGCGCGCTCGGCATCGGTTGCAGTCACGAACAGCTTTACCTCTGCCTCGGGGCAGATCACCGTGCCGATATCGCGCCCGTCAAGCACCGCGCCGCCCGCGCGCCGGGCAAAGGCACGCTGAAAATCCAGCAGCGCCTGCCGCACCTCGGGGATTGCCGCCACGCGGCTGGCGGCCTGGCTTACATCGGGGGTGCGCAGATCATCGGCATCCAGGTCCTCGGCGCGCAGGGTCTGCGCGGCCTCAACCGGATCGAGCCCGTCCAGCGTGCGCCGACCCGTGGCGCGGTAAAGCAGGCCGGTATCGAGATGGGCAAAGCCGAAATGCGCCGCCAGCGCCCGCCCGATGGTGCCCTTGCCCGCCGCCGCAGGCCCGTCGATCGCGATGGTGAATGCCATGTCTGCCCCTTTCGATGGACCCTCTTGCTAGACGATCCGCGCCCCTGCCTCAAGCATCGCTTGACGGCGGCGCGGCGGCGCGGCATCACCTCGCCCATGCTGATCTACAAGATATTCCGTGGCCCCGAATGGGCCGCCCTGCGCGACACCGGCGAAACCCCCGGCGCGCCGGTGGATATTGCCGACGGGTTCGTGCATTTCTCCACCGCCGCGCAGGCCGCCGAGACGGCGGCAAAGCATTTCGCGGGCGAGGACGGGCTGATGCTGCTCGCGGTCGAGGCCGACACGCTGGGCGATGCCCTGAAATGGGAGCCATCGCGCGGCGGCGCGCTCTTTCCGCATCTCTACCGGGCGTTGCGGCTCGATGATGTCGCCTGGGCACAGCCGCTGCCGCTGGTAAATGGCGCGCATGTCTTTCCGGCGGGGCTGGCATGACCGGGCTGGAGCGTCTGGGCCTCGGGCTGTTGCACCGGCTTGATGCGGAAACCGCGCATGGCCTTGCGCTGCGCGCGCTGCGGATGGGGCTTGTGCCCGCGCCGGGACAGATCACCTCGGAACGGCTGCGCACCGATCTCGCGGGGATCATGCTGCCCAATCCCGTGGGCCTTGCCGCCGGGTTCGACAAGAACGCCTGCGCGCTCGGGCCGCTGTCGCGCGCCGGGTTCGGCTTTATCGAGGCGGGCGCGATCACGCCCCGCGCGCAGCCCGGCAACCCGCGCCCCCGGCTCTTTCGCCTGACCGAGGACGCGGGCGTCATCAACCGCTTCGGTTTCAACAATGACGGCATGGCGGCGGCGGCGGCGCGGCTGGCGCGGCGCCCGGTCGGGGCGGTGATTGGCCTCAACCTCGGGGCCAACAAGGACAGCGCCGACCGCGCCGGGGATTTCGCCCGCGTTCTGGCCACCTGCGGCGCGCATCTCGATTTCGCCACCGTGAACGTGAGCAGCCCCAATACCGAGCGGCTGCGCGATTTGCAGGGGGCCGAGGCGCTCTCGGCGCTGCTGGCGGGGGTGATGGTGGCGCGCGATGCGCTGCCCCGGCCGATCCCGATCTTCCTCAAGATCGCGCCCGATCTCGACGATCCCGCGCTGGGCGAGATCGCTGCCGTTGCCCAGGAGGCAGGGGTTGCCGCGATCATCGCCACCAACACCACACTGGCGCGCGACGGGCTACGCTCGTCCGCGCGCGCCGAGGCCGGGGGCCTGTCGGGTGCACCGCTTTTCGAGCGCTCGACGCGGGTGCTGGCACGGTTGTCGCACCTGACGGGCGGGCAGATGCCGCTCATCGGGGTGGGCGGCATCGGCTCTGCCGAGGATGCCTATGCCAAGATCCGGGCGGGGGCGAGCGCGGTGCAGCTCTATTCGGCGCTGGCCTACAAGGGGCTGTCGCTGGTCCCGCAGATCGTTCACGGCCTTGATGCGCTGCTGGCGCGCGACGGCATGGCCTCGGTCGCCGAGGCGGTGGGCACCGGGCGCGGCGACTGGCTCTGAGTGCGCCGCACCAGGGGCAGACGGGGCCGGGGCGCGACCGGGACAGAGCGCAGCGACCTATCGCCGCCCTGACCGGGTTTGCAACAGGGGCTGGTATTTTCCGGTTGCGGGCGGATGAAAAGCGGGGCAGGCAGGCTGCCATCGCGGCGGGGCCGCGTGGGCAAGGGGCGGATGCGGGATGACGGGACGATGACGGGCAAGGACAGATCGGATCACGACAGGATACGCGCCAACGCGGCGCGGGTGCTGCGCGCCGAAGCGCAGGCGCTCGACACGATGGCCGATTGCCCGCCCGAAGGCGTTGCGCGCGCCGTCAAGCTGATGCTGGGGGCGCGGGGCCGGATGATCGTGTCGGGCATGGGAAAATCGGGCCATATCGCGCGCAAGATCGCGGCCACGCTGGCCTCGACCGGAGCACCGGCGCTGTTCCTTCACCCCGGCGAGGCAAGCCACGGCGATCTCGGCATGGTGACCGGCGAGGATGTCTGCCTGTTATTGTCGAATTCCGGCGAAACGCGGGAATTGTCGGACCTGATCCAATATACCCGCCGGTTCGACATCCCGATGATCGCGATCACGCGGGTCGCGGGCAGCACGCTGGCGCGGCAGGCGGATGTGGCGCTGATCCTGCCCGACGCGCCCGAGGCCTGCGCCATCGGCATGGCCCCCACCACCTCGACCACCTGCGCGCTGGCGCTCGGCGATGCGCTGGCTGTGGCGCTGATGGAGGAACGCGGCTTCAAGGCCGATGATTTCCACGTCTTCCATCCCGGCGGCAAGCTTGGGGCACAGTTCCTGCGGGTGCGCGACATGATGCATGTGGGCGATGCGCTGCCGGTGGTCTCGCCGTGCACGCCGATGGGCGAGACCCTGATCGAGATGAGCGCCAAGGGCTTCGGCATCGCCGCCGTCACCGAGGGCGGCATCCTGCAAGGCGCGATCACCGATGGCGACCTGCGGCGCAATCTCGACGGGCTGATGGGCTGTGCGGCCGGAGAGGTGGCCACCCGCGACCCGCGCACCGCGACGCCCGACATGCTTTTGTCCGAGGCGCTCGGGGTGATGAACCGCTACAAGATCGGCGCGCTTTTCGTCGTGGGCGAGGGCGGCGAACTCTGCGGGCTGGTGCATATCCACGATTGCCTGCGCGCCGGGGTTGTCTGAAACAGCGCCGCCGACCGAACCTTGGGCGAACAGGTTGACCATGCGCGTCGGGACGGCGGCGGCGTCCTTATCGTACCCTTCCCGCAGGCCATGGGCGGGCCTTTTCGTGATTGTCGGCAAGCAGGGCCGCGCGGCGGGCGCGGTCGTGCTCCTGCGCGAGCGTCACCTCGAATGCCGCCCTACCCCGCACCCCCAAGCCGTTTGCGCGCGGTCACCGGACCGTCGCCGCCCGCCTCGATGCGGGCGATGGCCTCGGCCAGCGGCTCGAAGGTGACCGCCATGTGATGGGCGTTGGCGTGCAGGAGCGTCTGCGCGTCGGCGACCCAGGCGACATGGCCGCGCCAGAACACAAGATCGCCGCGTTGCAGGGTGGCACCCTCGGGCAGGGCGTGGCCAAGCGCGCCCGCCTGCTCGGTGCTGTCACCGGGGCAGGCGATGCCGCAGGCGAGGCACCCGGCCTGCACCAGCCCCGAACAGTCGATCCCGAGCGCCGAATTGCCCCCCCAGAGATAGGGCGTGCCGATCAGGCGCGCGGCCACGGCGACGGGATCGGTCTCGGGCGCATCGAGCGGCGCGAGATGGGCGCGCGGCACGAAGCCCTGCGGCGTCTTGGCAAAGCGCGCGCCCTCGTCCAGCACCTCCAGTCGCGCGCCAAGGCTGAGCATCGCGCGCTCGCGCGTCTTGAAATCGGGCGCGGGATAAAGATGGGTGGCGCGGGTGGCGATGCGGTGGGTGACGCGGCCCCCGGTCAGCGCCGCCTCGGGCACGAAACCGGGATAGCCGTCGCGCAGGGCGCAGACCTTGGCCCAGCCTCTGGAGAATCCTCGGGTCAGGCCCGAGGAAGGTGCGGGCATGATCTCGACCGCCTCGCCCATCAGCAATTGCCGGTCGCGCGCCCCGTCGGGCGTGCGGCACAGATCCACGAGCGGCCAGCCGATGAGGCGCGTCTCGGTCACAGCCCCAGCACCTCGGGCAGCGCCTCAAGCAGCGCCCGCGCCCCCATGCCGACGCCACCCTTGGGGCGGGCAGGGGCGGGAGTGGGCTGCCAGGCATAGATATCGAAATGGGTATAGGGCAGGCCCTGCGCAAAGCGGCGCAGGAAGAGCGCGGCGGTGATCGAGCCCGCCATTCCGCCCGAGGGCGCGTTGTCGAGATCGGCGATCCCCGGCTCGATCATCGCCTCGTAGGGTGCGTGAAACGGCATCCGCCAGACCGGATCGGCCACGCGCGCGGCGGCGGTGTCAAGCGCGGCGGCAAAGCGGTCATCATCGGTGTAATAGGGCGCAAGATCGGGGCCAAGCGCCACCCGTGCCGCGCCGGTAAGCGTGGCCATCGAGATCATCAGGTCGGGCGTGCCCTCGGCCCCGAGGGCCAGCGCATCGGCGAGCACCAGCCGCCCCTCGGCATCGGTATTGTTGATCTCGACCGTGAGACCATTTCGCGCGGTCAGGATATCGCCCGGGCGAAACGCCGTGGCACTCACCGAATTCTCCACCGCCGGAATGAGCACCCGCAGGCGCAGTTTCAGCCCCAGCGCCATGATCATATGCGCCAGCCCCAGCACGGTGGCCGCCCCGCCCATATCCTTTTTCATCAGCCCCATGCTGCTGCCGGGTTTGAGGTTGAGGCCGCCAGTGTCGAAACACACCCCCTTGCCGACGAGGGTGAGGGCAGGCCCCTCGCTGCCCCAGGCCATGTCGATCAGGCGCGGGGCCTCTACTGCGGCGCGCCCGACCGCGTGGATCAGCGGAAAATTCCGCGCGATCAGGTCATCGCCACGGATCACCGTGATTTTGGCGTCATGACGCGCGGCAAGATCGGCGCAAGCGGCCTCGAGCGCGCCGGGGCCAAGGTCATTGGCGGGCGTGTTGACCAGATCGCGGGTCAGCGCCTCGCCCGCCGCGATCACCTCGAGGCGCGCGGCATCGACGCCCTCGGGGACAATCAGGCGCGCCCTGGCCGGGTTCTGGTCGCGGTAGCGGTCAAAGGCATAGTGCGACAGGAGCCAGCCAAGCGCCTCGACCTCTGCCGCATCAGGGGGCAGGCCCTCGATCCGGTAGCTGCCCTCGGGCAAGGCGCTTGCCGCCCCGGCAAGGTGAAACCGCCCACGCGCGCGGGTGGCCGCGCTGCCATACCCCGCCACCGCAAGCGCGATACCGCCCGCGCCATCGGGCACCGGCACGGCCTGCCCGATGGCGGCGGTAAAGCCGGTCGCGCGCAGCCATGCGGCGGTTTCGGGCGATTGCGCGGCAAGCCAGCCGTCGAGCGCGTCCTGCGCGATCACATGCAGCGGGATCGCAGGGGTGTCGGGTGCGGCAAAGCGGGCGGGCATCGGCGGTCTCCGGTGGCTGGGATATCGGCCCCACCCTAACCGGGATCGCGCTGCCTGCAAGGCTCAGAACGCGCCGTCCTGCATATCCCATATCTCGCAAAGCGACCGCTCGGCGATGCGCAAGAGCCGTGCGAAACTGGCCCCGAGCGCGGTGCCGTCGCCCGCGTCGATGCACGCGGTCACATCGCGTGCCACCCGCGCCATCAGTGGCATTCCCACCTCCTCGGCCATGCCGATAAGGCCACGGCATCCCTTGCGCATCCCGTCAAAGCGCGCGGCGCGGTAATCGCGTTCGGCCTGCGCCAGCCGCGCGGCGATCTCTTCGAGCGCGCGGCACACCACATCCTCTGCCCCCCGCGCGCCGAGTTGTTTATAGAGTGTCTCGAGCCGGTCGGCATCGAGGCGCACCCGTTCTGCCGGTTGCAGGGCCGTCACCTGTTCCACTGTCTCACCCATTCATCCTTTCGCCGCACCCCCACGGCCTTGGGCAGGATGCAGCGTAACGGTTCCCAAATGGTTGCCATGCGCGGGAATTCCCTCTCGAATTTCATGAAAATACCGTTTAATCGGAACCGACCCCGCCGGTTTGGAGACGATGATGGATCATGTGCGCCCTCTGCCCGCCTATCTGGTGCAGCGCTACCACGGCTGGAAGGCCACCGGCTATGCCGAGAACGAGGCGTGGTATCGCCACCTCGCCGAACAGGGGCAGCACCCGCGCGCGATGGTCATTTCGTGCTGCGACAGCCGTGTTCATGTCACCTCGATTTTTGGCGCGGATCAGGGCGAGTTTTTCATCCATCGCAACATCGCCAACCTGGTGCCGCCCTTCGAGGCCGGTGGCGGGCAGCACGGCACCTCGGCGGCGGTAGAATTCGCGGTGACCGCGCTCAAGGTCGCGCATGTGATCGTGATCGGCCATTCCGCCTGTGGCGGGGCCAAGGGCTGTCAGAAGATGTGTTCGGGCACGGCGCCGGAGCTTGAGGAAGAGACCAGCTTTGTCGGGCGCTGGCTGGAAATCCTGCGCCCCGGTTACGAGCGGGTAAAGGATGTGCCCGACGAGGCGGCACAGCTTGCCGCGCTGGAGCGGCAGACGGTGGTGGTGTCGCTGGAAAACCTCGCAAGCTTTCCGTTCGTCGCCGACCGCGTCGCGGCGGGCGCGCTGTCGCTGCACGGGTTGTGGCATGATATCGGCTCGGGCGGAATCGAGCAATATGACGCGGCGCGGGGCGCATTCGTGCCGTTATGATGAGAATTCCCGGCCAGTGCCGGGTGGCGGGCCGGGGAGTTGGGTATTTTCGCCAAGAAGAAACCCCGCGCGCCGAGGGATCAGCGCGCGGGGTCTTTTGTCAGGCGGCCTCAGCTGCTTGCCCGAAGCGGGCATAGAAGCCCTGACCCTTGTCGGCCATCTCGCGCAGCAGTTTGGGCGTGGTGAAGCGGGGGCCGAATTTCTCCGAGAGTTCGTCACAGCGTTCCGCCGCATAGGGCGTGCCGATGATGTCGATCCAGCCAAACGGCCCGCCCGACCAGGGCGCAAAGCCCCAGGCCAGGATCGCGCCCACATCACCCTCGCGGATATCCTCCAGAACACCTTCCTCCAGCGCGCGCACCGCCTCCAACACCTGCGCGAACATCAGCCGGTGCTGCACCTCTATAAGGTCGTGCTGTTCTGCCGCCCGAGGGTATTTGTCGGCTAGACCCGGCCAGTATCCCTGCCGCTTGCCTTTTTCGTCATAGTCAAAGAACCCGGCATTGGATTTGCGCCCCAGACGCCCCTCGCCCTCCATCCAGAAGATGACTTCGTCCACGGCCTCATCGGGGTAATCATCCCCCATCGCCGCCTTGGTCGCCCGCGCGATCTTGGCACCGAGATCAATCGAGGTCTCGTCCACCAGTTGCAGCGGCCCCACCGGGAAGCCAAGCTGTCGCGCGGCATTGTCGATGAGCGCGGGTGCCACGCCCTCGGCAACCATGCGGATGCCCTCGTTGATATAGGGGATGATGCAGCGATTGCAGTAGAAGAACCGCGCATCATTGACGACGATGGGCGTCTTGCGGATTTGCCGGACGTAATCGAGCGCCTTGGCCACGGCGCGCGGGCCGGTTTTCGCGCCCTTGATGATCTCCACCAGCAGCATCTTTTCCACCGGCGAGAAGAAATGGATGCCGATGAAATCCTCCGGCCGGTCACTGGCCTTTGCCAGATCGGTGATCGGCAGGGTGGAGGTGTTGGTGGCAAAGATACACTCCTCGCCCACCTCGGCCAGCGCCTGTTTGGTCACGCCTGCCTTGACACCGGGGTCTTCGAACACCGCCTCGATGATGAGATCACAGCCCCTGAGCGCGGCGTAATCGGTGGTGGCGGTGATACGGTCCAGCACCTCGGCCTTCTTCGCCTCGGTGGCCTTGCCGCGCTTGATCCCCTGATCCATGAAATCGGCGGTGTAGGCGCGGCCCTTGTCGGCGGCCTCCTGTTTCTGGTCGATCAGCACCACCTCGATGCCCGCTTGCGCCGAGACAAGCGCGATGCCCGCCCCCATCATGCCCGCGCCGAGCACGCCAAGCTTGCGCACCTTCTGATCGGGGGCCTCGGGGCGGTTTGCGCCCTTCTCCAGCGCCTCCTTGTTGATAAAAAGCGAGCGGATCATCGCGCTGGAGCTTGGGTCCATCAGCACATGGGTGAACCAGCGCGCCTCGATCTTGAGCGCGGTATCGAACGGCACGAGCGCGCCCTCATAGACCGCCGACAGCAATGCCTTGGCCGCCGGAAACGCGCCCTGCGTCTTGCCGTTGACCATAGCCGACGCGCCGACAAAGGTCATGAACCCTGCCGGGTGATAGGGCGCACCGCCGGGCATTTTATACCCCTTGTCATCCCATGGCTTGACGATATTGGGGTTGCTCAACACCCATTCGCGCGCCTTCTCGATCAGTTGATCGGCGGGCACCACCTCATCCACCACACCGGCGGATTTGGCCTTTTTCGGGTCGTTTAGCTTGCCCTCCAGCAACAGCGGCGAGGCTGCCATCGCGCCCAGTTTACGCACTAGCCGCGTGGTGCCACCCGCGCCGGGGAAAATCCCCACCATGATCTCGGGCAGGCCGATCTTGGCCTTGGGATTGTCGGCGGCAAAGATGCGGTGGCAGGCCAGCGGAATTTCAAGGCCAATGCCAAGCGCCGTGCCGGGCAAGGCCGCCGCAATCGGCTTGCCGCCCTTGTTGGTCTTGGGGTCCATGCCCGCGCGCTCGATCTTGCGCAGGATGGCGTGCATCCCCATCACCCCGTCAAAGAGGCCCTTGGCCGGATTGTCGCCGGCATCGTCGCGCATCTTGGCGATAATGTTGAGGTCCATACCGCCGGCAAAACTGCCCTCTTTGCCCGAGGTGAGGATCACACCCTTGACGGCCTCATCGGCCAGCGCGTCGTCAATCAGCGCCTCAAGGTCAAGGAAACCCTGCTGGTTCATCACGTTCATCGACTTGCCGACCGTGTCCCAGGTGATGATCGCAACGCCATCGGCGTGTTTTTCGATTGTGAAATCAGTCATATCCGTTATCTCCCGTTACACGCGCTCAATGATGGTAGCGGCACCCATGCCCGACGCCACGCACAGCGTGGCCAGCCCCACGCCCTTGCCGGTGCGCTCCAGCTCATCCAGCAATGTGCCGATGATCATCGCGCCGGTGGCCCCCAGCGGGTGCCCCATCGCGATGGCCCCGCCATTCACGTTCACACGGCTATGATCCACGTCAAAGGCCTGCATGAAGCGCAGGACAACGGCGGAAAATGCCTCGTTCACCTCGAAGAGGTCGATGTCGGAAATCGCCATGCCGCTGTCGCGCAGCGCTTTCTCGGTGGCGGGCACCGGGCCGGTCAGCATGATCGTGGGATCGGTGCCGATCTTGGTGGTCTGGCGAATGCGGGCGCGCGGCGTCAGGCCCCATTTCTCGCCGAACGCCTTGGAGCCGACAAGCACGCCCGCCGAGCCATCGACGATCCCGCTGGAATTGCCCGCGTGGTGGATGTGGTTGATCGCCTCCAGATGGGGGTATTTCAGCTTGGCCACGGCATCGAAGCCCGGCATCACCTCGCCCATCGCCTGAAAGGCGGGGGTCAGCGCGCCAAGCGTCTGCATGTCGGTGCCGGGGCGCATGTATTCGTCATGGTCAAGGATCGTCAGGCCGTTCTGGTCCCGCACCTCGATGATCGAGCGGGCAAAGCGCCGGTCGCCCCATGCCTCTGCCGCGCGGCGCTGCGATTCCACCGCCAGCGCGTCGGCCTCATCGCGGCTAATGCCGTATTCGGTGGCGATGATATCGGCGCTGATGCCTTGGGGGACGAAATAGGTCTCCATCGCGATGCTCGGATCAACGGCAATCGCCGCCCCGTCGCTGCCCATCGCCACACGGCCCATCATCTCGACCCCGCCCGCGATATAACCGTCACCTGCGCCTGCACGCACTTGGTTGGCGGCAAGGTTCACCGCCTCCATGCCCGACGCACAGAAGCGGTTGATCGAAAGGCCGGGAATGCGCTCGTCCAGATCCGAGGCCAGCACGGCCGTGCGCGCAAGGCAGCCGCCCTGCTCCATCACCTGCGTGGCATTGCCCCAGATCACATCCTCAACGGCATGGCCCTCAAGCCCGTTGCGGGCTTTCAAAGCGTTGAGCACCTGCGCGCTCAGCCGCGCGGCGTTCACCTCGTGCAGCGCGCCATCTTTGCGGCCCTTGCCGCGCGGGGTGCGCACGGTGTCGTAGATATAGGCATCGGTCATGTCGATCTCCTTCGTTCAGGCGCGGTCAGCGGGGCTGCCGGGCATCAGGTCATAGGGGGGCTTCCAGCCGGGGGTGGCGCTGATATTGTCTAGCCAGCGGCCGATATTGGGCCAGTCCTTGCGGTTGAATCCGAAAGGCTCGGGGTAAAAAAGATAGCCGCAACAACTCAGATCGGCATTGGTCAGGGCCTTACCAACGATCCAGTCACGCCCCGCAAGATGCGCATCAAGTGCGGTATAAGCGGCCTTGAGGCGGCCTTGGGTGAAGGCGATCACCTCGGCGGGGCGTTTGTCTTCGGGCAGGAAGTTCATCAGGAACCGCACCATCCCCGCCGGACTGCTGAGCTTGTGATTGTCCCAGAACATCCAGCGCAGCACCTCGCGCGCCTCCTGCGGCGTCGCGCCGCCGAATTTCCCCGTCTTCTCGGCGATATACATCTGCATGACGCCCGATTGCGTCAAGGTCACGTCGCCATCGACCAGCACCGGCACCTCGCCCATGACATTGATCTCGCGAAACTCCGGTTGCCGCGTCGCACCCCCGAAGAAATCGACAAAGACCGGCTCCCAGTCGAGCCCCGCCAGCTCCAGCGCCAGCGCTGCCTTGTAGGCATTGCCCGATTCGCCGAAACAGTGGAGTTTTATGGTCATGCTGCGGTTCTCAGTGACAAGGTTGGATTTGGATATTTTTGGCAAGATGAAACCGGTGGCTGTTCATCATTGATTAAGCTTGATGCGCTTTGATGCTCTTGCGTTACAGGCTGGGAAGCCGATGGACGTGCAAGGTGAAGCCCTGTCGTTGCGCCTGATGCCAATCGGCCCGCGCGCGCGGCAGGGTGCGCCTTCCCCCCTTCATCTTGCCCCAAATATCCCCGCCGGAGGCATCCGTCATGTGCCATATGCGCCACCGCCCCACCCCTCACAACGCCCTCGCGATCAGTTCTTTCATGATCTCGTTGGTGCCGCCATAGATGCGCTGCACGCGGGCATCGGCCCACATCTCGGAAATGTCATATTCCTGCATGTAGCCATAGCCGCCATGCAGTTGCAGGCAGTCATCGAGCACTTCGCCCTGCGCATCTGTGAGCCAGTATTTCGCCATCGCGGCCTTTTCGACACTGAGCGCGCCGCGCATATGCTCTGTGATGCAGTCGTCGAGAAAGGCGCGCGCAACAGCGGTTTTTGTCTGGCATTCGGCCAGTTTGAAGCGGGTGTTCTGGAATTGCAGGATCGGGCCGCCAAAAGCCTGGCGCTCCTTGCAATAGTCGATCGTGCGCTCCACCGCGCCCTCCATCGCGCCTTGCGCGCCGCAGGCGATGATCAGGCGCTCTTGTGGCAGTTGCTGCATCATCTGGTAAAAGCCGCGCCCCTCCTCTTGCCCAAGGATATTTTCAGGCGGGATTTCGACATTGTCGAAGAAAAGCTCAGACGTATCGCCCGCGTGCATGCCCAGTTTTTCGAGGTTGCGCCCGCGTGCGAATCCCTGCGCGCCCTCGGTTTCCACGACCACCAGCGAGATGCTCTTGGCCCCCTCTTTCGGGTCGGTCTTGGCCGCGACGATGATCAGGTCTGCGTGCTGGCCATTGGTGATGAAGGTCTTTTGCCCCGAGAGGCGAAAGGCGTTGCCGTCCCGAACCGCGCGGGTCTTGATCCCCTGCACATCCGATCCGGCGGCGGGCTCGGTCATGGCCAGCGCGCCGACCATCTCGCCAGAGACCATCCTGGGTAGCCATTTCTGTTTCTGCGCCTCGGACCCGTAGGCGAGGATGTAATGCGCGACGATGCCGGAATGGATCGGATTGCCCCAGCTTGCCAGATTGGCGCGGGCCTGTTCGATGCAGATCACCGCCTCATGGCCGAAATCGCCACCTGCCCCGCCGTATTCCTCGGGGATCGAGGGGCAGAGCAGGCCCAGTGCGCCCGCTTCACGCCAGCAATCGCGGTCCATGATGCCCGCCTTGCGCCAGCGTGCGTAATGCGGGCGCCATTCATCGGTGATGAACCTGGCGGCCATCTCCGAGAGCATGTGATGCTCGTCTGTCATCCAGGTCATGGCCGGGCCTCCCCTCCCTGCGGTGTCAGCGTTTGCGCGCGTCCAGCTCCGAATTGAACAGCCGCAGGCGGTGCGCAAACGTGTCCTCGTCGATCACGCTATCGAAATTCTCAAAGAGGAAGGACAGCGCCTCGCCCTCGTCCAGCCCCGCCTCGGCCGCGAATTTGCGCAACCGGCGATAGCCATCCTCGGTCATCGCCGCGTTGAAGCGGCGGGTGAGGCGAAAGCGTTTCGGCATCTGTCCCTCCTGTCGTCGTTCAGAACGCCTCTGCCTCCAGCGCCATGACGGTATCGGCCCCGCTTTCGATGCGCGCGAGGTGCAGCGCGGTCGCGGGCAGGCGGCGTTTCATGTAGTAGCGCCCGGTCGCGAGCTTGGTCTTGTAAAAGCCTTCGTCCGATGTGCCGCCCTCAAGCGCCGCATGCGCCGCCTTGGCCATCCGCGCCCACATCAGCCCAAGGCAGACATGGCCGAAAAGGTGCATGAAGTCATACGATCCGGCAAGCGCCGCGTTGGGGTTCTTCATGCCGTTCTGCATGAAGAACATGGCCGAGGCTTGCAGGTCTTTGGACGCCGCCTTGAGCGGGTCGAGGAAATCGGCCTTGAGCGCCGCGTTGTCCTCGTTCTCCTTGAGGAAGGTTTTCACCATCTCGAAGAAGGCCATGACATGCTTGCCGCTATCCTGCGCAAGCTTGCGGCCGACCAGATCGAGGGCCTGAACGCCGTTGGCCCCCTCGTAGATCATGGCGATTCGGGCGTCGCGGGCGAATTGCGACATGCCCCATTCCTCGATATAGCCATGGCCGCCATAGACCTGTTGGGCGAGGATGGTCATGTCGAACCCCTCATCGGTGAGGAACCCCTTGATGACCGGAGTCATCAGCGAAATCAGCCCTTCGGCGGCCTGATCGTCTCCACGATGCGAGCGGTCGATGAGTTCCGCCCCCCAGAGCATGAAGGCGCGCGCGCCCTCGATGAACGATTTCTGATCCATCAGTGAGCGGCGGATATCCGGGTGCACGATCAGCGGATCGGCAGGGCCGTTGGGGTTCTCAGTCCCGGTCACAGCGCGGCCTTGCAGGCGGTCCTTGGCATAGGCAAGCGCGTTCTGATAGGCGACCTCGGCCTGTGCCAGGCCTTGCATGCCCACGCCGATCCGCGCCTCGTTCATCATGGTGAACATGGCGCGCATACCCTTGTGTTCCTCGCCCAAGAGCCAGCCGGTGGCACCGTCATAATCCATCACGCAGGTGGAATTGCCGTGAATCCCCATCTTTTCCTCGATCTTGCCGCAAGTCACGCCATTGCGCGCGCCAAGGCTGCCATCCTCGTTCACGATGAATTTCGGCACGATGAACAGCGACACGCCCTTGATGCCCTCCGGCCCGCCGGGGATCTTGGCCAGCACGAGGTGGATGATGTTGTCGGCCATGTCATGCTCGCCCGACGAGATGAAGATCTTCTGGCCCGTCACCTTGTAACTTCCGTCGCCCTGCGGCTCTGCCTTGGTGCGCATCAGGCCCAGATCGGTGCCGCAATGCGGCTCGGTCAGGTTCATGGTGCCGGTCCAGTCGCAACTGGCCATTTTCGGCAGATACGTCGCTTTTTGGTCGTCGCTGCCATGCGCGAGGATCGCCGAGGCCGCGCCATGGGTCAGGCCCTGATACATGGTAAACGCCTGGTTGGAGGCCGAGAACATCTCGCCCACGGCGGTGCCGAGGATATAGGGCATGTATTGCCCGCCATATTCCTCGGGCAGGTCAAGCGCGGTCCAGCCCCCCTCGCGGACCTGATCGAACGCCGCCTTGAACCCCTTGGGCGTGCGCACCACGCCGTTTTCCAGAACGCAGCCTTCGGTATCACCGACAGCGTTCAGCGGCATCAGCACCTCGGAGGCGATCTTGCCCGCCTCTTCCAGAACGGCGCCGGTGAAATCGGCCTCAAGCTCGGCATAGCCGGGCACGTCCTGTTCGGAGACGTTCAGCACCTCGTGCAGCACGAATTGCATGTCGCGGGTGGGGGCGGTGTAGCTGGGCATCTGGTCTCTCTCCCTTGAAACGGTCGGGCCGGTGTTATTCGGCGGCGTCGCGGTTTTCCTCGAGCGAGGCGAGCATCCGCGCGCCCCATGTCATCTGTTCGCGCAATTCGGCGATGGCGGCGTCAAGCTCGGCGCGCTGGCGCTCCATATCCGCGAGGCGTTCGCCCGCGACCTCGTAGGCGGCGGCGATCTGGCTGTGTTGCTGGTCGCCACGGTCGTAAAGATCGAGCAGCTTGCGCAGGTCTTCGAGGCTGAAGCCAAAACGCTTGCCGCGCTGGATCAGCTTGAGCCGGGCACGGTCGCGCCGGGTAAAGAGCCGCCGCTGGCCCTGACGGATCGGCGACAGGAGTTCCTTGGATTCGTAGAATCGCAGGGTGCGCGGCGTCACTTGATACGCGTCGCACATCTGCCGGATTGTCATCACATCATCGCTCATCAAAGGGCCCCTTGCGGATCATCTGCCGACAATCTGCGCCTCATCGCCCCTCGATACAACATGCCCGCAGCTTTACGTAACCGCTACGTCGCGTCACTTTTGCGTTGACGTAAGATCAAGCAAGGTCAGGCACGTGGCAGGGCAACTTTCTTGCCCCTGCGTCACCTGCGCAGATCATGCCAAGCTGGCCTCGGTGTCGTCGCGCAGCGCGCGAAGCTCTGCCATCGCCTCGTCGATCTGCGCGCGCTGTTCGGCCAGTTCGGCAAGCTGCCGGTCGGCCAGCTCAATCCACTGGCGCATCTGCGCCTCGGTGCCCTCTTTTTCATAGATAAGCAGCCATTGGCGGATTTCCTCGAGCGCAAAGCCGAATTTCCGCCCGCGCAGGATCAGGGTCATGCGCGCGCATTCGCGCGGGCCATACCAGCGCGCGCGCCCCTCGCGTTCGGGCTGCAACAGCTCGATATATTCATAATAGCGCAGGGTGCGCGGGGTCACATCGAACCTGGCGCACATCTGCTTGAAGGACAGCCGTTGGTCGGACATTCCCCCCTCCCTTTGGGGAAAGGTTAGGACCAAGAGGCGACCTGCGCAACAGCCACCCTTGCCCCCGCGCCGATTTGCCCGCCATAAAGGGGACGTGCACGGCGGAGGCGAGATGGAAACGCAGAAAGACAAGATCGCGCGGCAATTCATGGCGGCGCTGCCCCATGCCCGCGCGCTCGGGATGCGGCTCACGCGGCTGGAGGATGGCCATGCCGCGATCGAGATGGATTACGACGCGCGGCTGATCGGCGACCCGGAAACGGGGGTGATCCACGGCGGCGCGGTCTCGGCCCTGATGGATACCTGCTGCGGCGCGGCGGCGATGAGCCATCCCGCCTCGCCCGGCGGCACTGCCACGATTGATCTGCGCATCGACTACATGCGCCCCGCCACGCCGGGCCAGACCATCCGCGCCGAGGCCGAATGCTATCATATCACCCGCTCGGTGGCCTTCGTGCGCGCCCGCGCGGTGGATGATGACAGCGCCCGCCCCGTGGCCACCGCCACAGGCACCTTTACCGTGGAGGGCAAATGATGACGCGCCCCCGTCCCGAGCCGGTGCAGGTGGTCAAGCAGCGCCGCGACGCGGCGTTGAAAGCGCTGGTGGATGGCGTGCCCTATATCGGCTTTCTCGGCGTTGAGTTCGAGCGGCGCGGCGACGAGCTGACCGCGATCATGCCCTTTGACGAGAAACTCATCGGCAACCCGCTCCTGCCCGCGCTGCATGGCGGCGCGACGGCGGCTTTCCTCGAGATCACCTCGATCATCGGGCTGAGTTGGGTCACGCTCTGGGAAGAGATCGAGAGCGGCAAGCTGGAGCCTGAGACGCTGACCCATGGCCGCCTGCCGCGCCTGCCCAAGACGATTGATTTCACCGTCGATTACCTGCGTTCGGGCCTGCCGCGCGACGCCTATGCGCGCGCGCAGGTCAACCGCTCGGGGCGGCGCTATGCGAGCGTTCATGTCGAGGCGTGGCAGGACAACCGCGCGCGCCCCATCGCGCAGGCCACCGGGCATTTCCTGATGCCGCGCCGTGATGGCTGAGATGGCCCGGCCCGTCACCCATGGCCGGGTCCTGAAAATCGCCATCCCCATCGTCATCTCCAACGCCACCGTGCCGATTTTGGGCGCGGTGGATACCGGCGTGGTGGGGCAATTGGGGCTGGCCGCGCCCATCGGCGCGGTCGGGCTGGGGGCGATTGTCCTGACCGGCGTCTACTGGGTGTTCGGCTTTCTGCGCATGGGCACGACGGGGCTGACCGGTCAGGCGCTGGGCGCGGGGCAGGCGGGCGAGGTGGCGGCGCTGCTGACGCGCGCGCTGATGATCGGGCTGGTGGGCGGCGTGGCGGTGATCGCGCTGCAACTGCCGCTATTCGCGGCGGCTTTCCTTGTCGCTCCGGCGAGCGACGAAGTGGAGGGGATGGCGCGCGGCTACATGGCCATTCGCGTCTGGTCCGCGCCCGCGATGATCGCGCTTTACGGCGTCACCGGCTGGCTCATCGCGCAGGAACGCACGCGCGCGGTGCTGGCCATTCAGGTGCTGATGAACGGGGTCAACGTCGGGCTCGACCTGTGGTTCGTGCTGGGCCTCGGCTGGGGCGTGGAGGGGGTGGCCCGCGCCACGGTGATCGCTGAATGGGGCGGGCTGGCGCTTGGCCTCTGGTTCTGCCGCGCGGCCTTTGGCGTGCCCGCATGGCGCGACTGGCCGCGGGTGTTTGATCCCGACCGGTTGCGCAACATGGCCTCGGTCAATGGCGATATCCTGCTGCGCTCGCTCATGTTGCAGGCGATTTTCATCTCCTTCCTGTTTCTGGGCGCGGGGTTTGGCGATGTGACGCTGGCGGCCAATCAAGTGCTGATGCAGTTCCTCAACATCACCGCCCATGCGCTTGACGGCTTCGCCTTTGCCGCCGAGGCCATCGTGGGGCAAGCCTATGGCGCGCGGACGCTGCTCGTGCTGCGGCAGGGTGCAATACTCGCCAGTTTCTGGGCGCTCGTGATCTGCCTTGGCATCGCGGCGGGCTACGCCGTTTTGGGGGGCGCGCTCATCGACCTGATGACCACCTCCGAGCCAGTGCGCGCGGCGGCGCGCGCCTATCTGCCCTACGCGGTGGCGGCGCCTGTGTTTGGCCTCGCCCCGTTCATGCTCGACGGCATCTTCATCGGCGCGACGCGCTCGCGCGACATGCGCAACATGATGGCGCTCAGCCTCGTGGTCTATTGCGGTGCGGTGCTGGCGCTGGTGCCGGTGATGGGCAATCACGGGCTGTGGCTGGCGCTTCTGGTGAGTTTCGTCGCGCGTGGCATCACGCTCGGCCTGCGCTATCCGGCGCTGGAGCGGGGGGTGGTCAGTCCACGCTCCTGAGCCGGGTGCGTTGCACCAGCGCCACTGCGAGCAGCGGCAGGGCGACGGTCAGGCCACTCACGATCAGGATCAGAACGCCCAACTGGCTGTAATCGGCGGGGGTGGTCACCGCCCCCGTGTCCGCGTCGCGCACCTCGCGCGTGACGATCAAGACCTCGTTGAGATACTTGGTCAGAAGCGAACTCGCCGACAGCGCCAGATTGGTAAACGACGCCATCACCGCAAAGAACGTGGCCTTGAGGTCATCGGGCGCGTTGCGCGCGATCCAGGCCAGCATCGGGATCATCGCGATCTGGCCCAGGGGCGATTCCATCGCCGTATCCATGATCGCGATGAACCGCGCATCGACCACGCCCCCGGTGAGCGGCCCGGTCATGTCCTGTATCCCGTAGTAAAGCCCGATATTGGGCAACGACAGCACGCCCCCCGCCACGGTCAGGATCACGATGATATAGACAATCGTGTGATTGGCGATGAGCGGGCGCAGGATCACCATCCCCGCCAGCGTCAAGAGCGAGGCGATGAGCGACAGCACCGACAGGAATTGTTGGTCAAATCCCAGCACGTCGATGGAAAACCACGTATAGCCGTCGCCCACCCGTGGCACCGCGCGAAAGATGAAGATGATGAGCGCCGTGCCGATGAGCGTGCGCGCCTGCGCCACCGGCAAGACCGCCACAAGCTGACGCATGAGCAAGAGCACAATCGCCAGCGACCCGGCAAAGATGATCTCCTGCCCGAAGGCCAGATCGCTCAGCCCGATGGTCAGCGACAGCGCCACAAACCCCGCGCCGCCGATGAAATACCACGGGTTCGGCGTGGTCTTCTCGTCCGGGCGCTCGAACAGCGCATCGGCCTCCGCCTCGCTCAGACCGCGCCGCAAAAGCCCACGGCGCGCGCGCCGTTTCTGCACGCCTGCCAGGATCACGCCCGAGACCGAGACCAGCGGAATGGCCAGCGCGGCAAGGTAGATGGTGGCATAGACCGCGCGCTTGCCCTCGGCATCCAGCGCCTCGATCCCCGAGAACATCGTGATGTTGAGCGCCGCCACCGCCACCGTGCCGCTGATGAGCGCGAAGCGGCCCAGCGTCTGCATCGTGGTGTGCAGCGCGCGCGAGGTCTCGGGGTCGATCTCGCGGCCCTCCGCATCGACGCGCGGCACCGCTTCGACCGACATCGCATCGGCCACCGCGTCCTGAATCACAAGACCCGAGGGCGCGAGCAGATAGGAAGTCACATACCACGCGCCCATCGGCATGATTGCCACCATCGCCTTGGTCTGCGTCAGCAGCAGATACATGATGAACACCGACAGCCCGATCAGCCCCGCGCCAAGATAGACCAGCAGCCATTTCCACCGCCACATGATATCCACCAGATGCCCCAGCGGCATCTTGAGCGCCCAGGGCAGCCCCGCCCAGAAGGCCAGACCGGCAAGGAAGGCGGCGGACAGGTCGAGATATTCCTTCACGAAGAAGGTGCCCACGATCATCGTCAGCCCCGAGAACCCGGCAGCGAAATAGACCATCAGCGGCGGCAGGAAAGTCCAGCGCATCTGCCGCGCAAGATCAAAGAGGACGGCATCGACCCAGCGGGCGGCGGCATTCATGCGGCACCCCACTTGGCCGGGGCGCTCAGCAGCGCGGTCGCGACCAGATCGAGCGTGCAGGCGGGCAGGATCACCAGCAGCTTGGGCGCGGTCACCGACAGGTTCAGCGGCCCAACCGCCCGGTTCGAGGTTCCGATGCGCCCGTCGGGCGCAAAATTGATCCCGCGTATGGGCCATTCCAGCCCGTCCGAGGCCCCCTCGACCGCGCCCATCGGGAAAAGCGACACACGACACCCCGCCGCAAGCGGCAGCGACAGCGTGGGTGGGCACAGAAACATCAGGTCCACCGCGCCCAGAAGAATACAGCGTTGCCCGGCATGGCGCACCAAAGCGGTGCAGGCGGCCATCTGATGATCGAGCCGATCGCCGGTAAACCCTACCCCGATGAGCAGCGGCGCGCTGACATGGGCAAGGCATTTCTCGAAATCGGTTGTGTCCTGATCCGCCATCGGGTGCAGGACCCTATCGGGCAGACGGGCGCGGGCCGCGGCGCTGATACTGTCGAAATCGCCGATCACCGCGCGCGGCGTGATCCCGGCTGCAAGCGCATGATCCGCGCCGCCATCGGCGGCCACTACCACCGGCGCGCGCGCAAGCGCGGCATCGAAATCGGCGCGCGCCACCGCCCCTCCGCCGACCAGCGTGATTGCCTCGTTTTCGCGAACAATCATTTCCCGTCGCCTTTATCGTTGCGTTAACACCTGCGATGACACAATCGGGCCATGAAATGATACAGTAAAGATCGAAGAATCGGGCCGCTTTGGTCGCGGAGGTCATGGTAAACACTGTCTTTGCAGGCAAGCAAAGTGAGCATTTGAAATGGTAGGTTCCAGTAAGATCCTGACGGTCTCCTACGGCACGTTTTCGTGCACGTTGGAGGGGTTCGACGAGTCATTCGAGACGATGAAGGCGATTGCCGAGTATTTTCGCGATCTCGCCGCCGATGACCGCTATTTCGGGGCCGAACCGCCTACGCCCGATGCCGACATGCTGGCGCGCATCGCCGAGCGCGAGATCGCGCGCCGGGTCGAGGCGCATGAACACGAGGGCCGGATCGTGCTTCGCGCGCAGGACAATGCAGCCGCGGGCAAGGCGCTTGCCGCGGCGTTAAGCCCAACCGTAGCACCCGAGCCTGCGCCAGAGGCCGCCCCTGCGCCTGCGCCAGAGGCCGCCCCCGCGCCGGAACAAGCGCCCGAAGCCAAGCCAGACTCTGTCGCCGAGACTTTCGCCACAACCGCGCCTGCCGCTGAGGCCGAGACCGAGACCGAACAGGCCGCCCTGCTTGACGCGCCAACGCCCGAGGGGCTGGAGACCGAAGACGAGGTAGAGGGTATTGATGTTCACGACGCTGCCGCAGAGGACGCTGCGCCCGAGGATATGCACGAGGCTGAGGACACCCGCGCGCCCGACTCCGAAACGGACAATCTCGCCGCGAGGCTCGATCTGATCCGTTCGGTGGTCGGCGCATCCGACAGCTATGACGAAGACGAGCACGCGCAGGATTTCACCGATGCCACCGCGTCGGATGAGATGACCTGGGACGATGCGGAGCAGAGCGAGGATGACGCGCAGGCCCTGACCGCGCAGGATGAGCCCGCCGAAATGGCGGATATGGAAGCGGCAGAAGCGGACGAGGATGGCGGGGACAGCGCCCCCGATCCCGCCGGGGACAGGCTCTTTGAGGATACGCTCGCCGCCCTTCTCGCGGATGCCGCACCCGAGGGCACGCGGCCCCAGGACATGGCGCAATCGGACGCGCCCGCCACCGAGGAAGCCACCGCCGCCCCCCCGGAACAAGCCACCGAGCCGCGCGGCGCGCGCGTCCTCAAGGTAAGCCGCGCCGATGTCGAGACCGCACGCGAGAGCGGGCTTTTGGCGGGCATGGATGAGGACGGCGAGGATACGGTCAATATTTTCAACGACGAGGATGGCGCGCTCAGCCCCGAGGACGAGGCCGAGTTGCAACGCGAGCTTGCCAGCCTCGACGCGGAACTGGGCGAGGATATCATTGCGGATGCCGAGGACGAGCGCGCTGCCCAGGACGAGGACACAGCCGAGGCCCCGCCTCCCGCGCCCCAGAGCCGCGCACCGGAGCAACCGGCCAGTGCCGACAAGAAAACCGAGGTATCGCGCATCTTTGACGAGGCCGACAGCCAGATGGCCGATCCCGGCTCGGTGCGGCGGCGCAACACGATCCAGCATCTGCGCGCGGCGCTGGCCGCGACCCGCGCCGAAAAGGCCGCAGGCGCAACCCTCGCGAAAAAGGTGGATGCCTTGCCCTATCGTGGCGACCTTGATGCCGCCGTGCGCCCGCGGCGGGCGATGCCCGCCCCCGATGCCCCGCGCAGCCGCCGCCCCGAAGAGCCGCGCCCAGCGCCGCTTAAGCTGGTGGCCGAACAACGCGTGGACATGCCGCAACGGACGGTGCGCCCGCGCCGCGTGGCCAGACCAAAGGCCGAGGTGGCCGAGGCGCAGGACAAGGATTTCTCGGTCTTTGCCGAGGAATTGGGCGCAACCGCCCTGCCCGACCTGCTCGAGGCCGCCGCCGCCTATCTTACCGATGTCGAGGGCCGCAACCAGTTCTCGCGGCCGATGCTCATGGGCAAGCTGCGCGAGATCGACGAGGACGGATTTTCACGCGAGGAGGGCCTGCGCTCCTTTGGCCAGCTCTTGCGCGAGGGCAAGCTGCAAAAGCTCTCGGGCGGGCGGTTCACGGTAACGGACGAGACCGAATTCCGCACCGCCGCCCAACGGCGCGCAGGTTGACCACCGCCGGATCGGCGCAGCAAAAGGGCCGGGGATCACCCCCCCCGGCCCTTGCGCGTTGGGAGCCTGGCCCACATGACCGTCTTGCCTCCCTCAGGGCGCGGTCGCTCTATGTCACGCCAACGCCTGAATATCTGCGCCCGGATGGCATGGATAACAGGGACCGCCCCGACCGTCAGAATCAGGTGGCGTGTTCCACGCCGGTCGATGCGACCCAACGCATGAGGGATCATCGGCGATGCCGTCCAAAGCGGGACATCCCCGCCTCATACCCTCTCCCGCAACACCCGCGGCACCTTGAACTCGACGTTCTCCTGCGCGGTCTCGACCACCTCTACCGTCACGTCATAGCGCGCGCGGAAGGCGTCGATGACCTCCTCCACCAGCACCTCGGGGGCAGACGCACCGGCGGTGATGCCGATGGCGGTGATGCCGTCGAGCGCGCGCCAGTCGATATCGGTCGCGCGCTGCACAAGCTGCGCGTAAGAGCAGCCCGCGCGCGCGCCGACCTCGACGAGGCGGCGGGAATTCGACGAATTGGGCGCGCCGACGACCAGCATCGCCTCGGCCTTCGCCGCCATTGCCTTGACCGCCGCTTGCCGGTTGGTGGTGGCGTAGCAGATGTCTTCCTTGTGCGGGCCGATGATGGCGGGAAAGCGCGCGGTGAGCGCGGCGACCACCTCGGCGGTGTCATCGACCGAGAGCGTGGTCTGGGTGACAAAGGCAAGGCGCGCGGGGTCGCGCACGGCGAGTTGCGCCACATCGGCGGGCGTCTCGACCAGGAGCACCTCGCCCGGCGGCAATTGCCCCATCGTGCCCACCGTCTCGGGGTGGCCCGCGTGGCCGATCATCACGATCTGCAATCCGTTCTCATGATGGCGCTCGGCCTCGATATGGACCTTGGAGACCAGCGGGCAGGTGGCATCGACATAAAGCATCTGCCGCGCGGCGGCCTCGGCGGGAACGGATTTTGGCACGCCATGGGCGGAGAAGATCACCGGGCGGTCGGGGGGGCAGTCGTCGAGTTCCTCGACGAACACGGCCCCCTTGGCGCGCAGATCATCGACGACGTATTTGTTATGCACGATCTCGTGGCGCACATAGACTGGCGCGCCCCATTTCGCGAGCGCCATTTCCACGATCTTGATGGCACGGTCGACACCAGCGCAAAACCCGCGCGGCGCGGCGAGCCAGAGGGTGAGGGGGGGCTTGGGCATGTCTCTCTCCTGCATGGGCCAGAGGTAGGCCAGCGCGCGCGCGGCGTAAAGAGAAGAGCCGCAAGGGTGCGACAATCGCGGCGCTTGACCTTCCGGTGCGGGAAGGTGGGAGAACCGCGAAAAAGATGGAGGCAGAGATGCGCAACATGATGGCGGCGGCCCTCGTGATATCGGCAGGGGCCGCGATGGCGGGCGAGGCGCGCGCGCCTTGGCGGGACGCGGATACGGTGGCGTTGGGGGCGATGGTCTATGGCGCGGAATGCGCCACCTGTCATGGGGCCAATCTCGAAGGGCAGCCAGAGTGGAAAACCCGCGATGCCGAGGGCTATCTGCCCGCGCCGCCGCATGACGAGACGGGCCATACCTGGCACCACCCCGACAGTATGCTGCTCGATATCGTGCGGCGCGGCACGGCGGCGGTGGTGGGGCAGGGCTATCGTAGCCGGATGCCGGGATATGCCGGCAAGCTGACCGAGGCCGAGATGCGCGCGGTTCTGGCCTATATCAAATCGACCTGGCCGCCGCGCGCAATCGAGATCCACAACGAGATCAACCGCAAGGCCGGCGGTTAACCGCCCGCCTGCGCCGTGAGCCACGCGAGCACGATATAGCGGCCCGTCTTGGCGATGGTGACGAGCGCGACGAAGAGCCAGACCGGCGTGCGCATCATGCCCGCGATCACGGTAAACCCATCGCCAAGGGGGGCCCAGCTCAGCAACAGCGTCCAGACACCCCAGCGAGCATACCAGCGCTGCGCGCGTGCCAGTTGCGTGGCGTTGACGGGGAACCAGCGGCGATGGCGAAACCGCTCGATGCCGCGCCCCAGGATGTAATTGACCACCGCGCCCAGCGTGTTGCCGATGCTCGCCACGATGACCAGCGCCAACACCGAGGCGCTGCCCGCCACCTGAAGCGCGACGAACACCACCTCGGACTGAAACGGCAGGATCGTCGCCGCGCCAAAGGCGGCGGCGAAGAGCCCGGCAAGCTGCGCGAGGGTCGCGGCGTCGGCCATGCCGCGCGCCGGTCTGCGTCAGTCTTGCGCGGCGGCGTAGGCGGCCTCGCGCTCGCCATGGTCGCGCGGCTCACGCGGGGGACGGCCGATCACCTCCTTGAGGTCGTCAAGCTCGATGAAATTGTCGGCCTGACGGCGCAGGTCGTCCGAGATCATCGGCGGCTGGCTGCGGATGGTCGAGACCACCGAGACGCGCACACCCTGGCGTTGCAGGCTTTCGACCAGCGGCCGGAAATCGCCATCGCCCGAGAACAGCACGATATGATCGACACGCGGCGCAAGCTCCATCGCGTCCACCGCAAGCTCGATATCCATGTTGCCCTTGACCTTGCGGCGGCCCTGGCTGTCGGTGTATTCCTTGGCCGGTTTCGTCACCATCGAATAGCCGTTGTAATGCAGCCAGTCGACGAGGGGGCGAATGGGCGAATACTCGTCATTGTCGAGCAGCGCGGTGTAGTAGAAGGCGCGCAGCAACTTGCCACGGCGCATGAATTCGCTGCGCAGAAGCTTGTAGTCGATGTCGAAGCCAAGCGCCTTGCCGGCGGCATAGAGGTTCGAGCCGTCGATGAACAAGGCCAGACGGTCATCCTTGTAAAACATCTTTGAATGTCCTTTCAAATCGGTCCGGCGCGCCTGTGAGTGGTGGCTGTGTGAGTGGTGCGACGCGCCGAATACAATGGTCGAGGTAATGGGTGGTCGGGAAGGCTGCAAGACAGTTATATGTCACAAAAGGATAGTTTGGTGGTGACGTTGGATCAATTATGCTTGATTGCGCTGGGCGCAAACCTGCCGTTGCGCGGGCAGGCGTCGGAGGGCGGTCCTGGGGCGACGCTTGATGCTGCGCTGCGGCGTCTTGAGGCGGTGGCGGGGGCGGCGGTTTCGGTAAGCGATTTTTATCGCACGCCCGCCTTTCCGCCGGGCGCTGGCCCCGATTTCGCCAACGCCGCCGCCGCGTTTCGCGGGACTGAGGCCCCCGAGGTTCTGCTTGCGCAGTTGCACGCCATCGAGGCGGAATTCGGACGCCGCCGCGAGACACGCTGGGGTGCGCGCACGCTCGATCTTGATCTGGTCGCGGTGGGGGAGCGGGTGCTGCCGGATACTGCTGCGCATGCGCAATGGCGCGCGCTCGGCCCGCGCGAGGCGCAGGGGCGGACGCCCGACCGGCTCATCCTGCCGCATCCGCGGATGCAGGAGCGCGCCTTCGTGCTGGTGCCGCTGGCCGATGTTGCCCCGGACTGGCGACACCCGATCTTGGGGCGCACGGTGCGCGAGATGCTGGCAGCGCTGCCGGATGCCGCGCGCGCCGAGGTGGTCCGCCTGCCCAATCGGCGCTTGTAAATCCCTGCCTGAGGCCTTAGTTGAGGGGCTTCTGATCGAAAATCCCGAGAGATACCGGAGGTCGCATGGCCCGCGTTACCACAGAAGACTGCGTCGACAAGGTTCCAAACCGTTTTGAGCTTGTGATGCTTGCCGCACACCGGGCGCGCGAGATCGCCGCCGGCGCGCCGCTTACGGTGGATCGCGACAATGACAAGAATCCGGTCGTGTCGCTGCGCGAGATCGCCGACGAGACCCAATCGGCCAGTGACCTGCGCGAACGGCTCATCGAATCGCACCAGACCCAGATCGAGGTGGACGAGCCCGAAGAGGACACGATGGCGCTCATGATGGGGGCCGAGGCCGATCAGCCGGAACCTGATGACATGTCCGAGGAAAAGCTGTTGCGCGCCCTCATGGAAGCGCAGGGCGAGGGCTGACGCCCGCCGCTGTCAAGGACCGGGGCACACCGTCAGATGATCGCCGTTGATGACCTGATTACCCTGGTGCGTCATTACAATCCGAAGACGGACGAGGCGCTTATCCGCGCGGCCTATGATTTTGGGCGAGAGATGCACGAGGGCCAGAACAGGCACTCGGGCGAGCCCTATTTCACCCACCCGGTTGCGGTGGCGGCCATCCTCACCGAGCAGCGGCTTGACGATGCCACCATCGTCACCGCGCTGTTGCACGACACGGTCGAGGATACCAAGGCCTCCTACCGGACGGTGGAAGAGCGATTCGGCACCCAGGTCGCTGAATTGGTCGATGGGGTGACAAAGCTCACCAACCTGCAACTGTCGAGTTCCGAGACCAAGCAGGCCGAGAATTTCCGCAAGCTCTTCATGGCGATGTCGCGCGATCTGCGGGTGATTCTCGTGAAACTCGCCGACCGGCTCCACAACATGCGCACGATCAAGGCGATGCGCCCCGACAAGCAGGCGCAAAAGGCGCGCGAGACGATGGATATCTATGCGCCGCTTGCGGGTCGCATGGGGATGCAATGGATGCGCGAGGAGCTGGAGGATCTGGCGTTTCGCGTGCTCAACCCCGAGGCGCGCGCCTCGATCATCCGCCGCTTCATCACCTTGCAGCGCGAGACCGGCGATGTGGTCGAGCGCATCACCGGCGACATGCGCGCGGAGCTTGACCGCGCTGGGATCGAGGCCGAGGTTTTCGGCCGCGCCAAGAAGCCCTATTCGATCTGGCGCAAGATGCAGGAAAAGCAGATGGGCTTTTCGCGCCTGTCGGATATCTACGGCTTTCGCATCATCACCCGGTCCGAGGCCGATTGCTACGCGGTTCTTGGCGTGATCCACCAACGCTGGCGCGCGGTGCCGGGGCGGTTCAAGGATTATATCAGCCAGCCCAAATCCAACGGCTACCGCTCGATCCACACCACCGTGTCGGGGCGCGACGGCAAGCGCGTCGAGGTGCAGATCCGCACGCAGGCCATGCATGACGTGGCCGAAACGGGCGTCGCGGCGCACTGGTCCTATCGCGACGGGGTGCGCAGCGAGAATCCCTTTGCCGTCGATCCCGCGCGCTGGATTTCCTCGATGAACGAGCAATTTGACGCCGAGGAGGATCACGAGGATTTCCTCGAGGCGGTCAAGCTCGAGATGTATGCCGACAAGGTATTCTGCTTCACCCCCAAGGGCGATGTCATCAAGCTGCCGCGCGGGGCGACGCCGATTGATTTCGCCTATGCGATCCACACGCGGATTGGCCATGCCTGCGTCGGGGCCAAGGTGGACGGGATGCGCGTGCCGCTCTGGACGCGGGTCAAGAACGGGCAATCGGTCGAGATCATCACCGCGGGCGGGCAGATGCCGCAATCGGCATGGCTCGACGTTGCCACCACCGGCAAGGCGCGCGCGGCTATTCGTCGCGCCTTGCGCGAGATGGACCGCGACCGCTATGTCAAGCTGGGCCGCGAACTGGTGCGCTCGGCCTTCGAGCATGTCGGCAAGCGCGCCACCGACAAGGCGCTGGAGGCGGCGGCGCGCACGCTGCGCCTGCGCGATGCCGACGAGGTGCGCGCGCGGCTTGGCAGCGCAGAGCTGACCGCGAACGAGGTGCTGCGCGCGGTCTATCCCGATCTTGTCCCGGCGGGCGAGGCCGAGGTGGCGCGCGAGCGGGCGGTGATCGGGCTCGGCGCCGACCAGGGAAGCAACCGCGCGCGCTGTTGTCAGCCGCTGCCGGGCGAGCGCATCGTCGGCATCACCCATCGCGGGCAGGGCGTGGTGATCCACGCCATCGACTGCGAAACGCTGTCGCGCTATGACAGCCAGCCCGAGCGCTGGCTCGACCTGCATTGGCAACCCGGCAAGCACCCGGCGGCCTATGCCGTCACGCTCGATCTGACCATCGGCAACGATGCGGGCGTGCTGGGGCGAATTTGCACCTTGATCGGCGAGCAGAAGGCCAATATCTCGGATTTGACATTCCTGGACCGGAAACCGGATTTTTACCGGTTATTGGTTGATGTCGAGTTGCGCGATGCCGAGCACCTGCACAGCGTCCTGTCGGCCCTTGATGCCGAAGCGGACGTTGCCGCTGTGGAGCGCTATCGCGATCCGTCCCGCTCGGGGGACAAGCGCGAGGAGCCATAGGCGTGATTTTCAGACGCCGAGACCGTAGGCCGTGGTGGCGCATCGTGGCGGAATTCCTGTGGCCGCGTGGCGGATGGGGCCGGGCGTTCATCTATGTAAAACACCGCCTGCACCGTCTGCCCGACCCGCCCGAACGCATCGCGCGCGGCATTTTCGCGGGCGTTTTCACCACCTTCACGCCATTCTACGGGGTGCATTTCGTAGTGGCAGGCACGATTGCGTGGGTTTTGCGGGGCAATATCCCGGCGGCGCTTCTGGGCACGTTCTTTGGTAATCCCCTGACCTATCTGCCCATCGGCGTCGTCTCGCTTCAGACGGGCCACGCCATTCTCGGGCGGGGCAGGCTGCACGAGGACGAGATCAGCCGATCCCTCGGGGGCAAGTTTCTCGACGCGGGCGGCGATCTCAAGAACAACGTCCTGGCGATTTTCACCGACCGGCAGGCGGATTGGCACGGGCTTGGCATCTTCTATGACGAGGTGTTCCTGCCCTACCTGATTGGCGGAATCGTTCCGGGGATCGTGGCGGGGCTTGCCGCCTATTACCTCAGCCTGCCGGTCATCACCGCCTATCAGAAGCGCCGCCGCGGCGCGCTCAAGGCCAAATGGGACGCGATCAAGGAAAAGAAGGCGCGCGAAAAGCTGGCGCGCGAGGCTGACGGCGACGGCAAAGCGGACTAGGTTGTCGCGCATATCGCGAGGGAAAGGACGGCAGCATGTCGGCAGAGGGTAAATTGCGCCTTGGTGTGAATATCGACCACGTGGCAACGGTGCGCAACGCGCGCGGGGGGGCCTACCCTGATCCCTTGCGCGCGGCCAAACTTGCCGAGGAGGCGGGGGCCGATGGCATCACAGCGCATCTGCGCGAGGACCGGCGCCATATCTCGGATGCCGATATCGACGGGCTGGCAGCGGGGCTTTCGGTGCCGCTCAATTTCGAGATGGCGGCGACCGAGGAGATGCAGCGCATCGCGCTGCGCCACAAGCCGCACGCCGTCTGCCTTGTGCCCGAGAAACGCGAGGAACGCACCACCGAGGGCGGGCTTGAGGTCGCGCGCGAGGAAAACCGGCTGGCGCATTACATCGCGCCGCTGCGTGAGGCGGGCTGCCGGGTGTCGATCTTCATCGCCGCCGACCGCCGCCAGATCGAGGCCGCGCACCGCATCGGCGCGCAGGTGATCGAATTGCATACCGGGGCCTTTTGCGACGCCCATGCCGAAGGGCGGCTTGAGGACCGTAACCGTGAGTTGGAGGCGTTGCGCGAGATGGCGACATATGCCCATTCGCTCGGGCTTGAGGTCCATGCAGGCCACGGCCTGACCTATGACACGGTGCAGCCTGTCGCGGCCTTCCCAGAGGTGGCAGAGCTCAATATCGGGCATTTCATCATCGGCGAGGCGATCTTTCGCGGGCTGGGGCCTGCGATCGCGGAAATGCGCCGCCTGATGGACGAGGCGCGGGGGTGATGTGGCTCATCAGGATCGTTCGTCGCTCCGCCATGTCGCTCGCCGTGATTGCCCTCATCGCCTCGATTGCCTTGAACCTGTCGATGCTGATGGTGTCGGGTGTTCACGCTGCGGCGTCGGCGGCGCTGTCGGGGATCGGGGTCACGACCGTCGCGGCGCGCGAGGCGGGCGCGCGTCTTGCGCGGCGCAATGCGACGCAAAAGATTGGTCAAAAGACGGCCCGCCGGGTCGCAACGCGCGCGCAACGCGGTGCCGTGCGCAGTATCTCCTCGGTCGGGGCCGAGGCGATTCCGGTCCTTGGGGTCGCGGTGCTCGCCGGGGCGCTTGCGCTCGAGGTCCAGGATGCCTGCGCCACCGCCGCCGACATGGCGGGGCTGGAGGCGGCGCTTTTGTCCGAAGATGATCCCGATACGGCGCGACAGAAAGCCGTTGATGCCTTCGATTGCGCAGAAATGATCCGTGAGGAATTGCCCGACCTGCCCGATTTGTCGGAAAGCTACGCATCCGGGCTGGATTGGATCATGGGAGTGGCCTGCGGGGGGCTGCCCTGCGACGAGAGCAAGGTGGCACCGGAATGATCCTCGGCATCGGCACCGATCTGGCCAATATCGAGCGGATCGCGGGCACGCTGGAGCGGTTCGGGGACCGCTTTCGCAACCGCGTCTTTACCGAGGTGGAGCAGCAAAAGGCCGAACGGCGCGCCGATACCGTGGGCACCTATGCCAAACGCTGGGCCGCCAAGGAGGCGTGCTCCAAGGCGCTGGGCACCGGGCTGCGCATGGGCATCGCCTGGAAGGACATGGCGGTGTCGAACCTGCCCACTGGTCAGCCCGTCATGGAGGTTACCGGCTGGGCCGCCGAGCGGCTGGCCGCGATGACGCCTGCGGGCCATGAGGCGATCATCCATGTCACGCTCACCGACGATCATCCCTGGGCACAGGCCTTTGTGGTGATCGAGGCGCGACGGCTCGACGCGGGGTGACGGTGCCGCCTTGGTGATTCCCCTCGGGGTGGGTTTCGCGCTATCTGTGGGCGATGGATATCGTCGTTCTCACCACAATCATTGCCACGCTGTTTCTGGTGCTGGGGCTGGCCGAGCCGCTGGCCGCGCGGCTACGCCTGCCCTACAGCGTGATCCTTGCCGGGTTGGGTATCCTCATCGGCGTGGCGGCAAGCTTTTTCCTGCGCACCGATCTGACCGATGCGCTCAACCCGGTGGCCGAGGCGATCCTCGGCCTGCCGATCCGCTCCAACGTGTTTTTGTATGTGTTCCTGCCGACGCTGCTGTTTCAGGTGACACTGGGGATCAACCTGCGGCGGATGCTTGATGACTGGGTGCCGATCCTCGTGCTCGCGGTGGTCGCGGTGGTGGTGGCGACGCTCTCGGTGGGTTATGCGCTGGCCTGGGCAAGCGCCCTGCCGCTGGCGGCCTGCCTGCTGATCGGGGCCATCGTCTCGACAACCGATCCCTCGGCGGTGGTGTCGATCTTTCGCTCGCTTTCGGCACCACGGCGGCTCACGCGGATCATCGAGGGCGAGAGCTTGCTTAACGACGCCGCCGCGATCGCGCTTTTCGGCCTGTTCATGGGCTTCGTGATGCTGGGAACGCCCGATCCAAGCCCCGGCGACGCGCTGGCGCGCTTTCCGATGCTGATGGCGGGGGGCGCGCTCACCGGCTGGCTGGCGGCGCGCGCGGCGCTGTGGCTGATGGCGCTCTTTGCCGCCTGGGAGCGCGCGCAGATCTCGATCTCGGTGGCGCTGCCCTATCTTGGCTATATCCTGGCCGAGCAAAGCATCGGTGCCTCGGGCGTGATCGCGGTGGTCAGTGCGGGCATCACCCTCAACCTTGGCGCGCCGGGGCGGCTGCGCCCCGAGGCATGGGCCAACATGCGCGAGGTCTGGGATCTTCTGGCGCATTGGGCGGGGGCGCTCATCTTTATCCTTGCCGCGCTGTTGATCCCGCGCCTCTTGCAAGAGGTCCGGGCAGAGGATTTCGCCCTGATCGGCGTGGTGATCCTCGCCGCTACGGGGGCGCGCGCGGTGATCCTGTTCGGGCTCTTGCCGCTGCTGACCGCGCTCAGGCTGTCGCCGACGGTAGAGCGGCCCTACCGCGTGGCAATCCTTTGGGGCGGGCTTCGCGGGGCGGTGACGCTGGCGCTGGCACTGGCGGTGACCGAGAGCTTTCGGGTGCCCGACGGCATTCAGCGCGTGGTCGGCATCCTTGCCACCGGCTATACGCTTTTTACCCTGATCGTGCAGGGCACGACGTTGCGGGCGGTGATCTGCCGTCTCGGGCTGGACCGGCTGTCGCCCATCGACGAGGCGCTGTCGCGGCAGGTGGTTGCTGTCTCGCTGCAAACCGTGCGCGAGGATGTGGCGCGCACCACCGTGAATTACGATCTGGACCACGATATCGTGCGCTCCGAGGCCAAGCTGTTCGGCGAGCGGCTCGACGAGGCGGTGAAACAGGCCGAGGCGGGTGCCAATATCCTCGATCGTGACCGCGTCACCCTCGGGCTGATCGCGCTGGCCGGTCACGAGCGCGACACGATCCTTGCGCGACTGCGCGAACGCACGATCTCGGCGCGCATGGCCGAGCGGGTGACGACCGATGCCGAACGGCTCATCGAGGCATCGCGCACCGGCGGGCGCAACGGATATCAGCGCGCCGCGCGCCGCAGCGTGGCCTATGGCCGCGCCTTTCGCGCCGCCGTCGTGCTCAACAACCGCCTGCGGCTCTCGGCCCCGCTGGCGCATCTGACGGCGGACCGGTTCGAGCATCTGCTGTCGCAGCGCCTGATCCTGCGCGACATGGGCGGCTTCATCGACCGGCGGATAAGGCGGATTCACGGGCGGCGGGTGGCCGATCTGCTGCACGAGTTGCTGGCGCGGCGCATCGAAGGGGTGGAGACCGCGCTTGACGGGCTACGCCTGCAATATCCCGGCTATGCCGAGCGGCTTGAGCGACGGTTCATCCGCCGCACCGCGCTGCGCCTTGAAGAGCGCGAATACGCCACCATGCGCGAGGACGGGCTCATCGGGGCCGAGGTTCACACCACGCTGATGGCCGATATCGCGCGCCGGCGCGCCGCGAACGAGGCGCGCCCCCGGCTTGATATCGCGCCGCAGCGCACCGAGCTTGTCCGGCGGCTGCCGCTGTTCTCCGATCTCGATGAAAGCGGCGTTCGGCGGCTCAGCCGCGCGCTCAGGACGCGCTATGCCAACCCCGGCGAACTCCTGATGCGCAAGGACGCGGCGGCGCGCAGCGTGTTCTTTATCGCCTCGGGTGCGGTCGAGATCGAACGCGCGGGCCAGACATGGCGGCTGGGTCGCGGCGAGATGTTCGGCCAGTTCGCGGTGCTGATGCACAGAACGCGGATTTTCGAGGCGCGCGCCATCGCGCCCTCGACCATCCTGGTGCTTGACGTGGCGCGATTCCGCCGCCTTGTGCGGCGCAGCACCGCGTTGCGCGACGCCGTTCGCGCCAGCGCCGAGAAGCGCGGGATCGACCCCGAGGCGCTGTTCGGGGACGCGACCGATGCCACCCAACCCGCCGAGGCAGCGAGGCAGGCAGCGCCCCCGGCTTGACACCCCGCGCCCCGCGCCGCATGAAGCGGGCGCAACGGGGCAGAGGCAGGGACAGGCATGGCATCCGAGACCCAGAAAGGCAGTTCCATCTGGGAGACGGTCAAGACCGTCTTCTGGGCGCTGGTGATTGCCGGCATTTTCCGCACGCTGTTCTTTCAGCCGTTCTGGATTCCCTCCGGCTCGATGAAGGACACGCTTCTGATCGGCGATTTCCTGTTCGTCAACAAGATGGCCTATGGCTATTCCTACGCCTCCTGCCCGTCGATCCGGCTGGGCGGGCTCAATGTCGATGCAAGCGATATCTGCGGCTGGCTCGATGGGGACAACACGCGCATCCTTGGCAGCACGCCCGAGCGCGGCGATATCATCGTCTTTCGCCACCCCGTCGATGGCACCGATTTCATCAAGCGGCTGATCGGCCTGCCCGGTGACCGGATTCAGATGCGCGGCGGGGTGCTGCAGATCAACGGCGCGGCGGTCGAGATGGTGCCCGCAGGTGATTTCGTCGAGGAATTCGCGCCGCAAGGGCCGATGCGCATCCGCCCGCGTTGTGCCAATGGCGCGGTGGGTCTCGGCGCGGACTGCATCAAGCAACGCTATACCGAGACGCTGCCGGGTGGGCGCAGCCACGCCATCCTCGACATCGGGCCGCAGCGCGCCGACAATACCGGCGTGTTCACGGTGCCGGAGGGGCATTACTTCTTCATGGGTGACAATCGCGACAATTCCACCGATTCGCGCTTTCCCCAGGCCGTGGGAGGCGTTGGTTTCGTGCCGTATGAAAACCTGATCGGCCGCGCGAACCGGGTGATCTTTTCGTCGGCGGGGCGGTCGATGCTGGCCTTCTGGACATGGCGCGGGGATCGGTTCTTCGAGGGGTTGGAGTGAAATTATCGCGTGAGGTAAGGGCTTTTGCGGCGCGGATCGGGCATGAATTTGCCCGGCCCGCGCTCCTGATCGAGGCGCTTACGCATTCGTCGATCTCGTCGCCGGGGCGCGAGGACAATCAGCGGCTGGAATTTCTCGGCGACCGGGTGCTAGGCCTTGCAATGGCCGAGGCGCTGCTCGAGGCCGACACCGCCGCCGCCGAGGGCCAGCTTGCGCCGCGCTTCAACGCGCTGGTGCGCAAGGAAACCTGCGCCGCCGTGGCGCGCGAGGTCGATCTGGGCGATGTGCTTCGGCTGGGGCGTTCGGAAATGCTCTCGGGCGGGCGGCGCAAGGAGGCGCTGCTTGGCGACGCGATGGAGGCGGTGATCGCCGCGGTTTACGTCGATGCGGGCTATGAGGCGGCGCGTGGGGTCGTGCGCAGGCTCTGGGGCGCGCGAATCGCGACCGTCGAGGCGGATTCGCGCGATGCCAAGACCTCGCTTCAGGAATGGGCGCAGGCGCGTGGCCTGGCACCCCCCGCCTATGTCGAGACCGCGCGCACCGGCCCCGACCACGCGCCGGTCTTTACCATCGAGGCGCGGCTGGCGGGCGGAGAGAGCGCCAGCGCCGCCGCCGGATCGAAACGGCAGGCCGAACAGGCGGCGGCGGCGGCGTTGCTGAGCAGGCTTGAGGGTGGGGCGTGAGGCTGCGGGTGCACATATGGTCAATGTGCTGAGTTCTCCTTATCCGTGCCGCTTCTCGTCGTAGCGCCCTTTCTGCTTGGCATCTGCGCGCCACAGCTTTTTTCTTATGCTTGGCGGTTCGAGGTGTCTGTAACGCCCGCCCGAAAACTTTGGCCAATCAATCGCCAAACCCATGCGCACGAGTTCTGCCGCAAGATCGCGCCCGTCCGGTAGGTAACAGATCGCGACAGCGCGGTCGTAGGTGCTTTCGGGTAGCAATTCCGCAGTGATGATCTGACCCTTGCAGAGCGCCATCATCGCGGCCTTTGAGTTCCGACCCCAAGGGTGATTGAGCTCTGGCGCGTCGATACCAGACAGCCGGATGCGAACCTGGTCGATTACAATCGTATCGCCGTCAATGACCCAGCACTTTCCTTTCAATGTGCGCGAGGCCACTTGTTTCTGAGACGACCGAGGCCCCGGATGTGCAGGGGGTCGTTTCACCGTGGTCGTCGAGGAGCGCGCCTCCTTAGCAGGTCGTGACTTGGATCGAGATTTCGGCTTGATCAGGAAAATCAGGGTTGCGATCAGAAGTAAACCGGCAAGAAGTTCCATGTTTGACCTATCCGATGGCGGGAATACGAGATACCTAGCAGATCAGCACGGTACGGGGACACAAGGCAAGGGGTTCCAGAAGAATGACAAACAGATGCGGCTTCATCGCCCTGATCGGAGAGCCCAATGCGGGCAAATCCACGCTCTTGAACCGCATGGTGGGGGCCAAGGTCTCGATCGTCACCCACAAGGTGCAGACCACCCGCGCGCGCATTCGCGGCGTGGCGATGGAGGGCGAGAGCCAGCTTGTTTTCGTGGACACACCCGGCCTGTTTCAGCCGCGCCGGAGGCTCGATCGGGCGATGGTGGCGGCGGCCTGGGGCGGGGCTGCGGATGCCGATATCGTGGTGCTGCTCATCGAGGCGCATCGCGGGATTTCCGAGGGAGTGGAGCGTATCCTCGAAGGGCTGTCAGAGATCGCAAAGGGCCGCAGAATTATCCTTGCGATCAACAAGATAGACCGGGTAGAAGCCCCCGTTTTGCTGGCGCTCACCAAGGAGATGAACGACCGGTTCGCCTTCGAGAAGACCTTTCTCATTTCCGCCGAGAAGGGGCATGGGGTGGACGATCTGCGCGGCTGGCTGGCGGGCGAGGTGCCGGAGGGGCCGCGGCTCTATCCCGAGGATCAGATCGCCGATCTGCCGATGCGCATGATCGCCGCCGAGATGACGCGCGAAAAGCTGACGCTGCGGCTGCATCAGGAATTGCCCTATCAACTCACCGTCGAGAGCGAGAACTGGGAAGAACGCGAGGACGGATCGGCGCGGGTGGATCAGGTGATCTATGTCATGCGCGACGGGCACAAGGGGATCATCCTTGGCCACCGGGGCGAGACGATCAAGGCCGTTTCGCGGGCCGCGCGCGAGGAGTTGGAGGCCTTTCTAGGACGCCGTATCCATCTGTTTTTGCAGGTAAAGGTGCGATCCGGTTGGATGGACGAGTCCGAGCGCTATTCCGAGATGGGGCTTGAGTTCAAGGACGGGAACTGATCCCGTGGCGCGCCTCACCGCGCGGTTCTGGATCGATGCCTATCTGGCGCGGTTGCGGCTGGCGGATATCCCTGCTTTCGTGGTGGCGCATGGCGATGACACCGGCGGCGCGGTGCTGGTCAAGCTCAACACGCTCGACGGAAAAGCGCATCTTTATCAACGCTCTATAGATCTGATGACGGGGCAGCGGGCCTGGGTTACACTGGCGGATGGCGACGAGGCCGGGGTGGATGCGGCGATTGCCCGGCAGCGCGGGTTTGATCCTGATCTTTGGGTGGTCGAGGTCGAGGACCGGGAGGGGCGGCATTTGCTGGATCAAGACGGCTTGAGCGGGTAGCGGGGCGATGGATTGGCGCGATCAGGGCCTGTTGCTGAGCAGCCGGAGGCACGGCGAAACATCTGTTATCATTGAGGTTTTCACGTCAGAGCACGGGCGGCACGCGGGCGTGGTGCGCGGCGGGGCGTCGCGCAGGATGGCGCCGGTGCTGCAACCCGGCGCGCAGATTGATGTGGAATGGCGCGCGCGGCTTGAGGATCACCTTGGCACCTTTCGGGTTGAGCCCGTAAAATCAAGGACTTGGGTGCTGGGGGACCGGCTGGCGCTGGCGGGGCTTTCGGCGGTATGCGCGCTCTTGCGCTTTGCCCTGCCGGAGCGCGAGGCGCATCGCGGCCTGTATCGCAAGAGCCTGATTTTGCTGGATTTACTGGACCAACCAGAGATATGGCCGCTGGCCTATCTTAACTGGGAACTGGGTCTGCTGGAGGAAATGGGCTTTGGCCTTGATCTGCGCCGTTGCGCGGTGATGGGGGAAAAGGCCAATGATCTCAGCTATATATCCCCCAAGACGGGGCGCGCGGTCTCGCGGGCGGGGGCGGGGGAGTGGGCCGACCGGCTGTTGCCGCTTCCACCCTGCCTGCTGGGCCACGGGCCTGCGCCGGATGCCGAAATCATGCAGGGATTTCAAGTGACTGGCCATTTCCTGCGCGATCATCTCGCCCCCCATCTGGGCGAGCGCCCGCTGCCCGATGCGCGGGCGCGGCTGATTGATGTCATCGCGGCGCGCGCGGCGGGGTGAGGCGCACGGCCCGCCCCGTCACTCTGCGCGGAACAGCATTTCGCGGCCCGCGTCGTTCGAGAGAACCAGCGTGTCGCCCGCCACTTCGACCAGCGTCATCTCGGCGAGGGCACCAAGAAAGCGCGTCTCGGCGTCCAGTTCGGGGCAGGCGCGGCGGGTGTAGATGATGCGCTCGGCGCGAAACCACGGATAGGGCACTGTCTGCTGCGCCGAATAGCGGTTGCAGGGGGCCTCGCCCGCGATCACGCCTTCCTCGGGAAAGCTGAGGGTGGCGCGGGCGGTGACCGGCGTGCCGTCGATGGAGACAAGCCCCCAGACCGCCGCCTGCCCGCCATGGCCCGACACGGTTTCATCCTTGCAATACCCGAGCAGCGACATGGCGATGAGCAAAAGAGCCGTCCGCATGGCTCACCGCAACGCAAGGATGAGATCGACCAGCGAGCCGATGGCGTCGGGATTACCGTCTGGATCGGGCAGGGCCTGCATCCCGATGGCGGCCCCGAGAAGGATGCGCGCCATATCCGGGTTGGCGATGCCGCAGTCCCCCAGAAGGGCCGCGAGCCGGGCAAGGCGGCTGGCATCGGTGGAGGCCACGGCCTGAGCCGCGAGGGTGTCGGTGGCCGCCCATGCGCGGATCGCGGGCTCTGCGGGATGCGGCGTGGCGATGGCCTGCGCCGTGCCGCGCAGCCGGGTGGCGGCGGGGGTATCCGGGTCGGTCTCGGGGGATTCGGCCTCCTGCCAGCGCGCCAGAAGCGTGGCGCAATAGGCGGGCACATCGGTGAAGTGCCAGTAGAACGATCCCTTGGTGGTGCCGATCCGGCGCGCAAGCTGCTCGGCCCCGAGCGCGCCCGGCCCACATTCGGCCAGCGCCGCGAGACCGGCGGCGAGCCAGTCATCACGGCTAAGACGGGGGCGGCGTGCGGCGGTCATGGCCGCGTGCTTACGCCGCGAGCCTCGATGCGGCAAGGGGCCAGATGGTCACGCCCGGTGTCGATGGCGGGGAGGGGGGGCTGTCACGAAAGCTTTGCATCATTGTCGCATGATCTTTGCACGGCGCACCTATCCGGGGCGCAACAGCCTTGGGGGTGACACGTGCTGAGCATTGACGCGCTGACCAAACGGTTTGGTCAAAACACGGCGGTGGATGCCGTGAGCATCGACGTGGACAGGCCTGCGATGATCGGGATCATCGGGCGCTCGGGCGCGGGGAAATCCACGCTTCTGCGGATGATGAACCGGCTGAGCGATGCCACGTCAGGGCGGATCGTGTTCGAGGGCCGCGACATCACCGCGCTCAAAGGGGCCGACAAACGCGCCTGGCAGGCGCAATGCGCGATGATCTTTCAGCAGTTCAACCTTGTGCCGCGGATGGATGTGGTCTCGAACGTGCTGCACGGCACGCTCAACCGGCGCTCGACGCTGGCCACCATGTTCAACCTCTACCCCGATACGGACATTCACCGCGCCATCGAGATTCTCGACCGTCTCGGCATTGCCGATCATGCGCCGAAACGGGCAGAGGCGTTGAGCGGCGGACAGCAGCAGCGCGTGGCGATTGCCCGCGCGCTGATGCAGGACCCCAAGATCATCCTTGCCGATGAGCCGATTGCCAGCCTTGACCCGATGAATGCGCAGATCGTGATGGACGCGCTGCGCCGCATCCACGAGGAGGACGGGCGCATGGTGATCGCCAACCTGCACACGCTCGATACCGCGCGGCGCTATTGTGACCGGGTGATCGGGATGCTGGCGGGGCGCGTGGTGTTTGATGGCACGCCGGAGCAGCTTACCACCGGCGTGGCACGCGATATTTACGGGGCCGATGCGAGCTTTTCCGAAGACGCCACATCGACCGCCATTGAAACGCTGGATCGTGGCAACCTGCGCGCGCTGCGCGAGGCCGAGGCCGCGATCTGACGACCCCGGCCCGCCGGGGGATGGCGGGCCATGACCCTAACCGGAGAGAGATCCATGAAGAAACTGATTGCTGCCGTTCTGGCCACCACCGCCCTTGTCAGCCCCGCGCTGGCGCAAGACAAGATCACCGAATTCCGCATCGGCGTGCTGGGCGGCGAGAACGCTCAGGACCGCATGACCTCGAACGAGTGCCTGCGCGCCAAGACCGAGGCCCTGCTCGGTGTGCCCACCAAGGTCTTTACCCCCGCCGATTACGACGGTGTGATCCAGGGCCTGCTGGGCGGCACCATCGACGTGGCGTGGCTCGGGGCCTCTGCCTATGCCAAGACCTTTCTGAATGATCCCGAGGCGGTCGAGCCGGTGCTGGTCAAGGTCAACATGGACGGCTCTTATGGCTATCACTCGATCGGCTTCACGCGCAAGGAAACCGGCATCACCTCGCTTGCTGACCTCAAGGGCAAGACCTTTGGCTTTGGCGATCCGAACTCGACCAGCGGTTACCTGATCCCGTCGATCGAGATCCCCGCCGAAATCGGCGCGAGCATGGAATCGGGCGATTATTTCGGCGAGGTCAAGTTCACCGGCGGGCATGAGCAGACCATCGTGGCCGTGGCCAATGGCGATATCGACGCCGGTGTGACCTGGGCCGATGGTCTGGGCGCGTGGGAAGACGGCTATAACTCGGGCGCGCTGCGCAAGGCCGCCGATGCGGGCCTTGTCGACATGAACCAGATGGTCGAAATCTGGAAATCCAAGCCGATCCCCGAAGGCCCGGTCGTGCTGCGCCAGAGCCTGCCCGAGGATGTGAAGCTTAAAGTGACGGCGCTCTGGGCCTCGCTCAAATCGCTGGACCCCGATTGCGCCTATGGCGTGCTTCAGGGCGATGCGCTGGGCTTCATGCCGATCACGCATGACGCCTATCTCTCGATCATCGAGGCGCGCAAATCCAAGATGTAAGCCCTCGGGGCTGACAGTCGGGCCGGGCCTGCCATGCGCGCGGGCCCGGCCTCATTTGACGGGGGCAGGGCATGAGCGATCTGACGGCAGGGCAGGCAGGCGTGGCGCGCATCGGCGATGTGCAGGCGGCCTATATGGCCATGACCCGGCGCAAGCGTGCCTATGGCACGGTGATGCTGGTGGTGTTCATCGCGCTGATGGTCTCGGGCTTTCGGGTGGCCGACGGGCGCAATGCGGGGGGCTTCTGGGACGGGATCGGCAATATATTCCAGTTTCCCGGCGAGGTGCTGGCCGAGGCGGGCGAGAAGATCGCCAACCTGCCGGGGCTGATGTGGAAATTCCTGCCCTCGCTGATCGAGACGATCAATATCGCGGCGGCGGCGACGCTTCTGGGGGCGATCGTGGCGGTGGTGCTGTCGCTTCTGTCGACGCGGGGCCTTGCGAAATGGCCGCGCCTGGTGGGGTTGTTCCGGCGGGTAATGGATGTCCTGCGCGCGGTGCCCGAGATCGTGATCGCGCTGGTGCTGATCTTTGTGCTGGGCGGCGGGCCGGTGCCCGCGATGATCGCCATCGCGCTGCACACGGCCGGCGCGCTGGGCAAGCTCTTCTCGGAGGTCAACGAGAACGCCAGCCTCAAGCCGGTGGAGGGGCTGCACTCGGTGGGCGCGGGCTGGGGCCAGCGGATGTGGCTGGGGGTGATCCCGCAGGTGGCGCCCAACTATCTCAGCTATGCGCTGCTGCGCTTCGAGATCAATATCCGCGCCTCGGCGATCCTCGGTTTCGTCGGCTCTGGCGGGATCGGCTATGACCTGAAGAACGCGTTTAGCTGGGGGCAGGGGCGCTATGACGAGGTGGCGGCGATTTTTCTGCTGCTCTTCGGGGCGATCGTGTTCTTCGATCAGCTCTCGGGCCGTTACCGCAACAAGATGATCGGGGGGGCCTGACGCCATGACCGCGACCGCAGACGCGATGCCCGGCTTTGACGCCGCCGCCCATATCCGCCGCAAGCGCATCGCCGCGCTGGCGGTGCCGGCGGTGATCCTGGCCTATTTCATCTATATCTTCTTTGCCTTCGACATCCCCGGACTGGCCGAGCGCGCGCGGATGGACAATGCCCGCATCCTTGTCGCCGACAGCTATAGCTACAAGACCCATGTCGCCCGCGATAACCGCATGGGCGGCGTGACGATTGCCATCGAGGGCGAGCGCAAGGGCACATGGCCCGAGGGCACCGGCCCCGACTGGGTGACGCGCGAGGGCGAGGACCGCACGCTTGTGGCGTTGAAACATGGCCAGGAGGTGGTGATCGACGGCGATGTGATGCGCTATGACGTGCCGGGCTATGGCCTGATCGAGACGCAGGTATCGCGCGGCGGGATTGCGTTGTCGCTGCCGCAGGGCGAGACCCCCGACTGGATCAGCGCCAGCAACGCGCGCGTGGATATCACCACCGATGCGGGGCGCGTCACCGTCACCCGCGCCCGCACCGAGGTGATGCGCTATCATTTCGGATGGGAGCTCTTTTGGTTCACCCTCGACAGCCCGTTCCACGGCAAGAGCCTTGGCGAATTGGCCGGGCTGGCGCTGTCAGGTGAGCGGCTGGTCGAAGGCAAAAGCAACCTTGCCGCGATGGCGCATGATGTCTGGAATAACCAGATGTGGCAGCACAAGGACGTGATGGGCGCGATCTTCGAGACCGTGCTGATGGCCTTTCTCGGGACGATGGGGGCGGGGCTGGTGGCGTTGCCGCTGGCCTTTGCCGCAGCGCGCAATTTCTCGCCGCTGATGGCGGTGCGCGCGGCGGTGCGGCGGGTGTTCGATTTTGTCCGCGGGGTGGATGCGCTGATCTGGACGATCATCCTGTCGCGCGCCTTTGGCCCCGGCCCCCTTACCGGCGCGCTGGCGATTCTCGTCACCGATACCGGCACCTTCGGCAAGCTGTTTTCCGAGGCGCTGGAAAACGTCGATGCGCGCGAGATCGAAGGCGTGCAATCCACCGGGGCAAAGCCGCTGCAACGCTATCGCTTCGGCGTCATCCCGCAGATCACGCCGGTGTTGCTGAGCCAGTTGCTCTATTACCTCGAATCCAACACCCGCAGCGCAACGGTGATCGGCGCGATCACCGGCGGTGGTATCGGGCTGTTGCTCACGCAGGCGATCATCACCCAGAAGGACTGGGAAGAGGTGAGCTATTACATCGTGCTGATCCTTGTCATGGTGATGGTGATGGACAGCGTATCCGGTTGGTTGCGGCGGCGGCTTATTGCCTCGGATGATGGCGGGCATTGAGCGGGCGGATTCGGATATTTGAGGCAAGATGAAGCGGGCGGGTTTCTTCTTGGAGAAAATACCCGCGCCGCAGGCATAAAACTCTGAAAGGGGGCCGTGATGTCGCGATTGCGGGACGACGGGGCGGTGATCCATCCCGACTGCGAGATCACCGATTGCGAATTCGGCGCCTTTACCGAGGTCGGGCGCGGCAGCCGTCTCGCCCATGTGGCGATGGGGGAGTATTCCTATTGCGACCGGCTTTGCGATCTGGCCAATGCCGAGATCGGCAAGTTTGCCAATATCGCCAGCCTTGTCCGTATCGGTGCGACGGATCATCCGCTCAACCGCGCGAGCCTGCATCATTTCCTCTACCGCTCGGCCTCTTATTGGGAGGATGCGGGCGATGACGAGGCGTGGTTTGCCAAGCGGCGCGGGCGGGTGGCGCGGATCGGGCATGACACATGGATCGGGCATAACGCGCAGGTCAAGCCCGGCGTGAGCGTCGGCCACGGCGCGGTGGTGGCGGCGGGGGCGGTGGTGACGCGCGATGTCGCCCCCTACACGATCGTGGCGGGGGTGCCGGCAAGCCCGCTGCGCGCGCGGCTGTCTGCGGATCTGGCCGCGCGGATGATCGCGCTGGCGTGGTGGGATTGGGACCATGTGCGGCTGCGTGCCGCGCTTGGCGATTTCCGCGCGCTGTCGCCGGAGGCGTTTCTTGATCGCTACGAACAGCAATAGGGCGGCCACTGGGACCGCCCTCGGGTGCTGAAATCGCGCTTGGAATCGGGGACGTTCAATATGCGCTCTGGGTAGCGGCGGGGTGTGACAGGGGCGTGACGGGTGTCGCCTTTTCTCAGGGATCGGTGAGGGTGAGGGTGATCCGGTCGCCCGCGAACCATGTGCGACCGTATTCGACGGGATGCCCCTCGGCGTCGATATTGATCGAGAGCGTGCGCAGGAGCGGCGCGCCGGGGGTGAGTTCGAGATGCAGCGCCTGCGTCGGGTCGGCGAGGGTGGCGGTGAGGCGGGTCGAGGCGCGGGTATAATCGGCCACGCCCGCTGCGCGCAGGGCGGCGGTGATCGAGTGGAGCCGCGTCAGCGCCTCGGGCAGGGCAGGCAGGCGCGTGGCCGGAAAGCTCGAGCGAAACAGCGCCACCGGCACGCCGTCGGCGCGCGACAGCCCGTCGCAGACATGCACCTTTGCGCCGGGGGCAAGGCCAAGCGCGCGGGCCTCGTCGGCGTCGGCGGCGCGGGTCTCGATGGCGAGGATATCGCGCGCCGGGAGCCTGCCTGCGGCGCGCAGGTTCTGGTGAAAGCGCACGCGGCGGCCCAGCGGGTAGTCGGTCGGGCGGTGGGCGACGAAGGCACCGGCCCCGCGCCGGGTGCGGATCGTGCCCGCGTCGGCGAGCGCCCCGAGCGCGCGGCGCACGGTGTGGCGGTTGACAGCGAAACGCGCGGCGAGCGCGGCCTCGGTCGGCAGCTTGTCGCCGGGGGCGTAGCGCCCGGCGGCGATATCGGCGTGCAGGCTGTCATGGATGGCGCGCCAGAGCGCATCGGGTTTGTCGCGGGTCATGTCACGGAAGTTTCACAGGCTGCGGGCTTGTCCGGGGGACGGGTTTGCGGTAATCATTTGTCTAGTTGTATAGTGACTTAGACAAATCCGCAAGGTGTCTGCATGGACGATATTTCACAGCGCAAGGCGTGGATGGGCCTGTTGGCCCGCGCCGAGGCGGGCGAGTTGGGCCGGCTTTGGCGCGCGGCGGGGGCTGAGCCGGATCACATCTGCCTGCGCCCGCCCGAGATTGGCACCGTGATGGTGCGGGGCCGCGCCGGGGCCACCGGCGCGCCGTTCAACCTGGGCGAGATGGTGGTGACGCGCTGCGCGGTGCGGCTGGATGATGGTCGTGTCGGGCATGGCCATGTGCAGGGCCGGGGCAAGGATCACGCGCGCCACGCCGCACTGGTGGATGCGCTGATGCAGGGGCCGGAGGCCGCGCATCTGCGCGCGGCGGTGCTCGATCCGCTGGCCGGGGCCGAGGCGGCGCGGCGCGCGGGGCGCGCGGCGAGGGCGGCGGCGACGAAGGTGGATTTCTTTACGCTGGTGCGGGGAGAGGATTGATGGAGCAAGCGGCGCTTGAGGGCGGGTTCGGCGAGGCATCGGTAGAGGCCGCGCGCGCCTTTCGCGCGGTGATGCGCGCGATGGCGCGGCCCGGCACGGTGGAGCGGGTGGCGGGGGCCGCCCCGCCTGCGCCGATGTCGGTGGCGGCGGGGGTGGCGGTGCTGGTGCTGTGCGACCCCACCACGCCGGTGCATCTGGCGGGCGCGCATGATTGCGCGGCTTTGCGCGGCTGGATCGGGTTTCACACCGGCGCGCCGGTGGTGGCGCGGGGCGAGGCGATGTTCGCGCTGGGCACATGGGACGCGCTGGCCCCGCTGGAAGGCTATGCGCTGGGCACGCCGGATTATCCCGACCGCTCGGCCACGTTGATTGTCGAGATGGCGCGGCTGGAGGTGGCGGGGGCGCGGCTGAGCGGGCCGGGGATCAGGGAGGCGGCGGCGCTGTCGCTGCCCGAGATCGCGGCGTTTCAGGGCAATGCGGCGCGGTTTCCACTCGGCCTCGATTTCCTCTTTTGTTGCGGCGACCGGCTCGCGGGCCTGCCGCGCACGACACGCGTGGAGGCGGGCTGATGTATGTGGCGGTAAAGGGCGGCGAGCGGGCGATCGAGGCGGCGCATGGCTGGCTCGCCGAGGAGCGGCGCGGCGATGTGGCGGTGCCCGAGTTGAGCGTGGCGCAGATCCGCGCGCAGATGGCGCTGGCAGTCAACCGGGTGATGGCGGAGGGATCGCTCTATGATCCCGACCTTGCCGCGCTGGCCATCAAGCAGGCGCGCGGCGACCTGATCGAGGCGATTTTTCTCATGCGCGCCTATCGCACCACGCTGCCGCGCTTTGGCGCGTCCGAGCCGGTGGAGACCGGCGCGATGCGCTGTGACCGGCGGATTTCGGCGACGTTCAAGGATGCGCCGGGGGGGCAGGTTCTGGGGCCGACCTTTGACTATACCCACCGCCTGCTGGATTTCGCGCTGGCCGCCGAGGGCGAAGCGCCACCGGCCCCCGAGGCGGCGGCGGCGGAGGGGGCGATGCCGCATGTGATGGGCTATCTTGGCCGCGAGGGCCTGATGGAGGGCGCGGGGGCGGGCGATGCGGTGCCGCCCGACATGACGCGCCAGCCGATGGAATTGCCCGCCTGCCGCGCGCTCAGGCTTCAGGCGCTGGCGCGGGGCGATGAGGGGTTCCTGCTTGGCCTCGCCTATTCGACGCAGCGCGGCTATGCGCGCAACCACGCCTTTGTGGCCGAGTTGCGCATCGGCGCGGTGGCCGTCGAGATGGAGATCCCCGAATTGGGATTCTCGGTGGAGTTGGGCGAGGTGGTGCTGACCGAATGCGAGACGGTCAATCAGTTTACCGGCTCGAAAACCGAGCCGCCGCAATTCACCCGAGGCTATGGGCTGGTGTTCGGGCAGACCGAGCGCAAGGCGATTTCGATGGCGCTGGTGGATCGCGCACTCCGCTGGAAAGAGCTTGGCGAAGAGGATGAGGGCGCGCCCGCGCAGGACGAGGAATTCGTGCTGATGCACGCCGACAACATCCAGGCCACGGGCTTTCTGGAGCATATCAAGCTGCCGCATTACGTCGATTTCCAGAGCGAGCTTGAACTGATCCGCAAGCTGCGCCGCGAGGCGGGCGCAGGGCGGGAGGCGGCGGAATGAGTATTTCGGGCAAGATGAAGCGGGGAGAATCACTCTTTCGGAGGCGTGTCGTCGTCATTCCTGTAAAGGCCAGGAAAGAGCTGTTTGCGGATGAGCACAAAAAGCACGATGCCGAAAATCGGCAGGATCCACGCAAAATCCGCGAAAGGCGCGCTGGTCGGTGGCCGCATCGGCCAGAGAGCGGATATCAACCTCATGCCAGTGCGGTAGCAGCGCGAACCGCGTATGGGCAAGACGCAAAATGTGCAGCGGTGTCATGGAGAGCGTCATGAAACTTGTTGTTTTCGATATCGGCAATGTGCTGATCCGCTGGGAGCCACAAGCGGCGTTTCGCCATGCGCTGGGGAGCGATGCGGAGATTGACGCGGTGCTGGAGAAGGTCGGATTTTACGACTGGAATTATGCCAATGACCGGGGGCGGGGACGCGCCGAGGCGGTGGCGGCGATGGCCGCGCGCTGGCCGGAGCATGGCGATTTGATGGACGGGTATTTCGAGCGGTTCGGCGAGACCATACGAGAGCGTATTGCGGGCAGTTGGCAGATCGCAGCAGAATTGCGCGCGCGGGGCGTGCGCCTCTGGGCGCTGACGAATTTCTCTGCCGATACATGGCCCGAGGCGCTGCGGCTACATCCTGACCTAGACGCGGTGTTCGAGGGGATCGTGGTGTCGGGCCATGAGGGCATGGTCAAGCCCGAGCGCGCGATTTTTGACCTTCTTTGCGCGCGGGCGGGCGTGGGGCCGGAGGCGTGTTTTCTCACCGATGACAGCGCGGCGAATGTCGCAGGCGCGCGGGCGGCGGGCTGGCAGGCGCATCATTTCGAGGGGCCGGACGGGTTGCGCGCGGCGCTGCGCGAAAGGGGATTGCTATGAGCGACTACAACTTTGCCTATCTCGACGAGCAGACCAAGCGGATGATCCGGCGCGCGATCTTGAAGGCGCTGGCGATCCCCGGCTATCAGGTTCCCTTTGCCAGCCGCGAGATGCCGATGCCCTATGGCTGGGGCACCGGCGGCGTGCAGGTGACGGCGGCGTGTCTGGTGCCCGAGGACCGGCTGAAGGTGATCGACCAGGGCGCGGATGACACCACCAACGCGGTCTCGATCCGGCGGTTTTTCGAGAGGACGGCGGGCGTGACCGTGACCGAGGAGACGGCGCGCGCGAGCCTTATCCAGACCCGTCACCGGATCCCCGAGACGCCGCTCAGCGAGGATCAGGTGCTGGTCTACCAGGTGCCGATCCCCGAGCCGCTGCGCTTTCTCGAGCCGCGCGAGACCGAGACGCGCAAGATGCACAGCTTGGAGGAATATGGCCTCATGCATGTCAAGCTTTATGAGGATATCAGCCGCCACGGCGCGATTTCGACCGCCTATGCCTATCCGGTGAAGGTGGCGGGGCGCTATGTGATGGACCCTTCGCCGATCCCGAAATTCGACAACCCGAAGCTGTCGGACTGCCCGGCGATCCAGCTTTTCGGTGCCGGGCGCGAGCAGCGGATCTATGCGCTGCCGCCTTATACGGAGGTGGTGAGCCTCGATTTCGAGGATCACCCGTTCGAGGCGAGCAAGGCCGATCAGGACTGCGCGCTCTGCGGCTCGGCGACAAGCTATCTTGACGAGGTGATCGTGGATGATGCGGGCGGGCGGATGTTTGTCTGTTCCGACACCGATCATTGCCGGGCGCGGCGGGCGGCGGGGCATGTCGGCACCCAGGGCGTGCCTTTTGCGGAGGGGGTGGCATGACCCCGCTGTTGCAGGTGCGCGATGTGGCGAAGTTCTACGGCGCGCGCGTCGGGTGCGAGGATGTGTCTTTCGATCTGTGGCCCGGCGAGGTGATGGGGATCGTGGGCGAGAGCGGGTCGGGCAAATCGACGCTGTTGGCGTGCCTCTCGGGGCAGATGGAGCCTGACCGGGGCGCGGTGATCTATGACACGCGCGACCGCGGGCCGGTGGATACGCGGGCGATGTCAGAGCCGGACCGGCGGATGCTGATGCGCACCGATTGGGCGCTGGTGCATCAGAACCCGCGCGACGGGCTGCGCATGGGCGTCTCGGCGGGTGGCAATGTGGGCGAGCGGCTGATGGCGGTGGGCGCGCGGCATTACGGCGATATTCGCGCGCGGGCGGTCGATTGGCTCGGCCGGGTCGAGATCGCCGCCGACCGGGTGGATGACCGGCCGACGGCGTTTTCCGGGGGCATGCAGCAGCGGTTGCAGATCGCGCGCAACCTGGTGACCGGCCCGCGCCTTGTGTTCATGGACGAGCCGACGGGAGGATTGGATGTGAGCGTGCAGGCGCGCTTGCTCGATCTGCTCAGGGGGCTGGTGCGCGAGATGGGCCTGTCGGCGGTGATCGTGACGCATGATCTGGCGGTGGTGCGGCTTTTGGCCGACCGGCTGATGGTGATGAAGGAGGGCCGCGTGATCGAGGCGGGGCTGACCGATCAGGTGCTTGATGATCCGCAGCATGGCTATACGCAGTTGCTGGTGAGTTCGGTGTTGCAGGTCTAGGACGGTCATGGATGACACGCAGGAGAGACAGGTCATGACCGATTACGTGCACGAGGCGGGCGGGCTGCGGCAGGCGGCGAGCGAGGAAGAGCGGCAGGCGGCGATCTGGGTTGATCTGGAGGCGCCCGAACCTGCCATGCTGGTGCGGCTTTCGGCGCGGTTCGGGGTGGAATTGCCGACGCGCGAGGATCAGGACGAGATCGAGCAATCCTCGCGGCTCTATCTCGAGGGGGGCATTCCGGTGATGACGGTGCTGTTGCCCGCGCGCGCCGATAGCGGCGAGATGGAGATCGCGCCGGTGTCGTTCGTGCTCGCCCCGCAGCGGCTGGTGACGATCCGCCACCACGCGCCGCGCCCCTTCGCGAGCTTTCCGGGCAAGGCGGCGCGGGCCTCGCATGGCTGTGCCTCGGCAGAGGCGGTGCTGGTGGGGCTGATCGAGGAGATCATCGACCGGCTGGCGGACATCACCGAGCAGACCGGGCGCGAGATCGACGTGGTGGCGCGGCGCATCTTCGGGACCGCACCCATGCGCACCGAGGATTACCGCGCTGCCCTGCGCGAGATCGGGCGCGCCGAGGGGCGGGTGATGCAGCTTCGCGAGAGCCTGACGACGATGGAGCGGATGCTGGGGTTTCTCATCCCGGTGATGGAGGGGCGCAAGGCCGGGAAGGCGCTGCGCGGGATGCTCAAATCGCAGTATCGCGACGCACGGACCATCGCCGAGCAGGCGGGCTATCTGCAACAGAAGATCACCTTCATGCTCGATGCGGCCCTTGGCCTCATCAATATCGAGCAGAACGCGATCATCAAGATTTTCTCGGTGGCGGCGGTGGCGTTCCTGCCGCCGACGCTGGTGGCGTCGAGCTATGGCATGAACTTTGTCCATATGCCCGAGCTGGACTGGACCCTGGGCTATCCGATGGCGCTGGGGCTGATGGTGCTCTCGGCGGCGGTGCCGCTGTGGTTTTTCCGCAAGCGCGGATGGCTGTGAAGGGGAAGGCGATGATCGAGGTCGAGGGGCTGGGCAAGCGGTTTGTCCTGCACAATCAGGGCGGTGCCGTGATCGAGGTGATGGCGGGCGCGCATCTGCGGGTAAGCGGCGGCGAATGCGTGGCGCTGACCGGGGCCTCGGGGGCGGGTAAATCGACACTGATACGGATGATCTATGGCAATTACCGCGCGAGCGCGGGGCGGATCATCGTGGGCGGCGTTGACGTGGCGCAGGCTGCCCCGCGCGAGATTATCGCGCTGCGCCGCGAGCGGCTGGGCTATGTGAGCCAGTTTCTGCGGGTGGTGCCGCGCGTGCCCACGATCGAGGTGGTGGCCGAGCCGCTCTTGGTGCTGGGGGTGGCGCGGGGCGAGGCGCTGGCGCGCGCCGAGGCGTTGCTGCGGCGGCTCAACATCCCCGAGCGGCTCTGGTCGCTCAGCCCCACCACCTTTTCGGGCGGCGAGCAGCAGCGCGTCAACATCGCGCGCGGCTTTGCCCATGATTGCCCGGCGTTGATGCTGGACGAGCCGACGGCGAGCCTTGATGCCGTCAACCGCGAGGCGGTGCTGGGCCTCATCGAGGCGGCCAAGGCACGCGGGGCGGCGATCCTTGGCATTTTCCACGACGAGGGCGCGCGGGCGCGGGTCTGCGACCGGGAAGTGGATGTGACCGGGTTTGCGGCATGAAGGCCGGGCGTTTCATTGCCGTGGTGGGGCCCTCGGGCGTGGGCAAGGATACGGTAATGCGCGCGATGATCGCGCAACGTCCCGGTCTGCGGCGGGTGCGCCGGGTGATCACGCGCACCGCCGATCCGCAAGGCGAGGGGCACGAGGCGGTGAGCGAGGCGGAATTCGACGCGCGGCTGAAGGATGGCGGTTTTGCGCTGCATTGGCGCGCGCATGGGTTGCTCTATGGCGTGCCGGTGGGGGTGTGTATGGATCTGGCGCAGGGGCGCGATCTGCTGGTGAACCTGTCGCGCGGGGTGCTTGCCGAGGCACAGGCGCGGTTCCGGCCCTTTCTGGTGCTGCACCTGGTGGCGGCACCCGAGGTGCTGGCGGCGCGGCTGGCGGGGCGCGGGCGCGAAGCGGCCGATGATATTGCCGAGCGGCTGGCAGGCGCTGCGATGACCTTGCCCGAGGGGGTGGGGCCGGTCGTGACGCTCGATACCGATGCAGCGCCCGAGAAGCTGGCCAAGGCGGCGATCAAAGCGCTTTACGCGGTGAAGCTGTGACGGTGGATCAGGTGAAAACGGCCCTCGGCGTCCTCGGCCATGAGCGACAGCGCGTCGATCACGAAGGGGCGCGGCAGGAGCGGCGCGAGGTGCAGCGCGAGGGCGCTTTGCACCGCCTCAAGCGTCTCGGGTGGCAGCGGGCCAGTGAGGGTGATGTGAAAGCGGAAGGCGTCCATCACGTAAGGATAGCCCCAGGCGCGCAGGTTGGCCTCATGCGCGGGCGAGAGGCCCTTGCCACGGCGGCGGGCCAGGTTTGCCTCGGTCAGGGGCGCGCGGAACGTATCAAACGCGCGCACGGTGGCGGCGGCAAGCGCGTCGAGCGCGCCGGTGTCGCCCACGGGCCGCAGCGCGAGAAAGCGGCCAAGCGCGGCGATCTCGAGCGCGTCGAGGGTGACGGGGGCGCGGGATGCGCAGAACGCGCCAAACGCATCGGCCAGCGCCGCCTCGGTCTGGCCGGGGGCGAGGCGAAAGGGCGGCTTCATCGTTGCGTGCAGCCCGTATTTGCGCGGGGTTGCGGTGATCTCGGCCACGGGCAGATCTATCTCGGGATGCGGGCAGGCGCGGCCCGTCGCGGAATCCCAGCCCAGCCACGAGGCACCGAAATCGGCCAGCGGCCCCGGCGCGGGGGTGAAATAGACGGCGTAGCGGGTGGGTGTCATGGGCGCTCTCTTACCGGGTTCGGCGTCGTATTGCAGGAAAGTGTGAGCGTGACATGACAGAAGAAACCATTCTCGCCAATGCAATGTTGGTGCTGCCCGGCGAGGTGCGGCGCGGGTCGGTCGTGCTGCGCGAGGGCCGGATCGCCGATCTGGCCGAGGGCGCGGGCGTGCCGAAAGGGGCGGTGGATTGCGGCGGTGATTACCTCGCGCCGGGGCTGGTGGAGTTGCACACCGACAATCTGGAACGCCACATCCAGCCTCGCCCCAAGGTGGACTGGCCGCACGAGGCGGCGATCCTTGCGCATGATGCAGAGCTTGCCAGCGTCGGGATCACAACGGTTTTCGATGCGATGCGGGTGGGCTCGGTCCCCACCGGCGTGGGGCGGTTCAAGGCATATGCGCGCGGGCTCGCCGATGAATTATGGGCCTTGCGCGCGGCGGATGCGCTGCGGATCAGCCATTTCCTGCACCTGCGCGCCGAGGTCTGTTCCGAGACGCTGGAACAGGAGATGGAAGAGTTCGGTGCGCAGGACCGGGTGGGGATCGTGAGCCTGATGGATCACACGCCGGGGCAGCGGCAGTTTCGCGATATGGCCAAGCTTGAGGCCTATGTGAAGGGCAAGCATGGCCTCGATGCTGCCGGATTCGCCGCGCATGTGGCGCAGCTCAGGGCGCTGCGCGAGGCCAATGGCGCGCGCCACGAGGCGGCGGCGGTGGCCCATGCGCGCCGCTATGGCGCTGTGCTGGCAAGCCATGACGACACCACCGAGGCGCAGGTGGCGGTCTCGGACGGCTATGGCATCCGGCTGGCGGAATTTCCCACCACGGCAGAGGCGGCGCGCGCCTGCGCGGCGCGCGGGATCGCGGTCATCATGGGCGCGCCGAACCTCATTCGCGGCGGCTCGCATTCCGGCAACGTGGCGGCGCGCGATCTGGCCGAGGCCGGGATGCTCGATATCCTGTCGTCGGACTACGTGCCCTCGGCGCTGCTTTATGGCGCGGTAAAGCTGGGGCTGCTCTGGGGCGACATGGCGCGGGGGCTGGCCACGGTGACGGCCAATCCGGCGCGCGCCGTGGGGCTGGCGGATCGCGGGCGGATCGAGGCGGGGGCGCGCGCCGATCTGGCGCGCTTTGGCCTGCGCGGCGAGGTGCCTGCGCTGCGCGCGGTGTGGTCGCAGGGGCGGCGCGTGGGATAACGGGGCGTGGTCTTTGCCGCCATTCGCCCCCTGTCCCCGTGAACCGGCGTGCAAAATTGGCCCACTTGGGTGGGTTATGAGCGAGTAAAATTGACCCGCCTGTTTCGTTAACATCCGCACTTCAAGTGCGGAGGAAAGAGCAGGTTTTATTGATGGAAAGAAGTGGTTCGGTTGATATGAACAGGTTCCGGACGTTTTCCAAGTGGATTTCCGCCTCTGTTACGCCGCTACCGCCTCGGGTATTGGCTGATTGAAGTCGGCCTGATCGGGGGTCTTCCCGTCAAGCGATGAATGCGGGCGACGGCTGTTGTAGAAGCCCAGATATCGGCCAATCCCGGCGCGGGGTTCCGAGACGCTGGTATAGGCCCGCAGATAGACTTCCTCGTATTCGATGGTTCGCCAGAGGCGCTCGACGAAGATGTTGTCGCGCCATGCGCCTTTGCCATCCATGCTGATCGTGATCTCGCGAGCGGCCAGCACTTTGATGAACTCGGTCGAGGTGAACTGGCTGCCCTGATCCGTGTTGAAGATCTCGGGCGCGCCATGACGTGCCAGCGCCTCCTCCACCGCTTCGATGCAGACGTCGGCCTCCAGCATGATCGATACCCGCCATGCGAGGACGCGGCGTGTGAACCAGTCCAGCACGGCGGCCGGGTAGATGAACCCGCGCGCCATCGGGAGTGGGGAGGATAAGAAAACAGTGTGAGGCACTGTTTTCCCGACGAACGTGATGTCCATCGCCCAGACCTGATTGGGCCGGGTGATCGGCAGCTTGCGCAGCAGATACGGGTAGATCTTGTGCCCCGGCGCTGGCTTCGAGGTATTCGGCTTGCGATAAAGCGCCTCTATCCCCATGCGTTTCATCAGCGTTGCGACATGCAAACGACCCACCTTGAAGCCTTCCTGGACCAGCAGCCCCTGCAGCATCCGGCTGCCCGCAAACGGGAAGTCCATGTGCAGCGTGTCGATCCTGTGCATCAGCTTCAGATCGGCATCCGACGCCGGACGGGGCTTGTAGTAGACGCTGCCCCGGCTGATCCCCAACACGCGGGCCTGTCGGCTGACGCTCAGCTTGGCGGTGGGATCGATCATTTTCTTGCGCTCGCCAACAGACCCGCCTCGGCCCAAGCGCGCCGGACAAAAAATCATTCTTCAGCGTCAGCTCTCCGATCTTCGCATGCAGGGTCTTCACATCGATGATCGGTTCCGGCTCTGACTTCGTAGCTTCGCCTAACACCCCGGTCGTGCCCTCAAGTAGCTGATCGCGCCATTGCTTGATCGTGTTCGGATGAACGTCGAAACCCTGCGCCAACTCGATCAAGGTCTTCTCGCCCTTGATCGCGGCTACCGCCACTTTCGCCTTGAATGCCGGGCTATGATTCCGGCGTGGTCGCCTTGCCATGGTCTTCTCCTCACTTGCAGCATCATGCCGCTGTTGCGTGGAAAATCCACCTATCCCCGCTGTTCAAATTCCCGGAACCACCTCTCTTTCCTGCCTCGATCGCGGACAGCAGGTCAGCAGACCGCTTTACCGCTTCGGCGAGAACGTGCGTCCGAAGAGAAACCGACAGAAATGCAGGCGCGCCGAAACGGCGGATTTTTTCGGGCCAGCGCCGCCGGAAGTAGAAGATCCCGTTTCTGCGAATGAGGTAGAGCCCCCACTTTCTCGAGGGTTTCCGCGTTCTGCACCCGGCGCGATGTGAACCAGTTTGTGAACCACTGCGACGTGGATACGGGAGGCTGGCCGCTTGATCAACGGCTATCCCATTGGGAAATATGGAGTTTTTTGAGGTCGTTGGCTGGGGTGGTAGGATTCGAACCTACGATACACGGTACCAAAAACCGATGCCTTACCACTTGGCTACACCCCAACGTGTTGCGCTCATTACTCCGGGGTCAGAGCCGGATCAAGACCGCAGTGGAAAAAAAGTGAAGGCGGTGGAGAGGGGGCCATGCGCTCGGTCGTGTCGCCTGTGAACCGGCATGCAAGGTTGCCCCCTGTATTGGGGTAATCGGCGTCCAAAAGTGACTCCCCTGATATTTCTGTTCAGAAGCTTCCCCGACGGATTAGAGGGAGCGAGTTGGGGATGTTGGTTGTGGAGACGATTGCGAAGATCAGGCGGGCGTATTTCATTCAGAGGAAACCGATCAAGGAGATCTACCGGGAGCTGCGGGTATCACGGAACACGGTGTGGAAGGTGGTGCGGTCCGGTGCAACCGAGGTCAGCTATGATCGAACCAGCCAACCCCGCCCCAAGATCGACCCTTGGCGGTCCGATCTGGATGAAATGCTGGCCGAGGATGACCGGCAAGCCAAACGCCCGCGGCTGAAACTGGTTCGGATTTACGAAGAGCGACGCAACCGAGGTTATGACGACAGCTATGATGCGGTGCGGCGCTTGCGGGGCGTTGGTCGAAGGCGACCCGCGAAGCTTCCGTCGCTGCGCATGTGCCGCTGAGCTTCGATCCGGGCGAAGCCTATCAGTTCGACTGGAGCCACGAGGTTGTCCTGATTGATGGCGTCACCACGACGGTGAAGGGTGCGCCTATGCGCCGGAGCCACAGCCGGATGCCGTTTGTGCGGGCCTATCCGCGCGAAACGCAAGAGATGGTGTTCGACGCCCACGACAAGGCGTTCGCGTTCCTCGGCGGAGCTTGCGCCCGGGGGATATACGACAACACGAGGTCCTGTCGCGAAGGTGGTGGAAATTTGAAGGTGGCGTAATCTCCCGGTGAACGGAACCCACCCAACCGGCGGCTGGCACCGCCAGAGGAGATCACGCCATGACCCAGATTACAGATACCAGCGCGCTTTCGCTACTTGCTTGCGATGACGGTTTTGACCCGATCGAGGACCGGCTGCGCGCCAACATCCGCGGCACCATCGAGGCGGTTTTCAACGAGGAACTGGACAGCTTTCTGGGCCGTCTGCGCTATGGCCGAGGGGCCGCTGCGGTGAAGGGGTATCGCCACGGTCACCGGGATCGCCAGATCACCGGAACATTCGGGAGCGAGACGATCAGCGTGCCGCGCGTCCGGGTGGAAGACGAGGCTGGCCGCGTCCGCGAATGGCGCTCAAAAGCGTTGCCGCGCTATCAGCGGCTGACCCGGACGGCCGAAGCGCTGATCGCGTCGGTCTATCTTTCGGGCACGAATACGCGCCGGGTGAAACGGGCGCTTTTCGCGCTGTTCAAGGGGGCGGTGAGCAAGGATGTGGTCAGCCGGGCCTGGCGCAAGGTCAAGACGGATTGGGACGCGCAGGTCGCGCCCGCAGCTTGGCCGATGAGGATATCATCCGGCTGATCCTGGACGGCACCGTGATCAAGACGCGGCTGGATAGAAAGGCCACGAACATCTCGGTTCTGGCGGCTATCGGGGTGCGCCGTGACGGCCAGAAAGTGCTGTTATCACTTATGAATATGGGTGGCGAGAGCACCGCCGCATGGCGACAATTCCTTGATGATCTGGATAAGCGCGGCCTGCAACGCCCCGAGCTTGTCAT
>NZ_JBEPPX010000007.1:0-184757 GCF_040547535.1 Roseovarius sp. MBR-78 | reverse complement strand
CGTGGTCAACAAGGCCGAACCGGCGCACACCCGCCCATGCGGCGCGCGCTTACGCGCCGCATGGGCCCATAATAGCACAATCTCCAGACACAAGGTGCCGTAGGCACCGCCGCGCGATCGCTGGGCCGTCCGGCGGCCTAGCGATTTGGAGAGGGCGCGCACCCTATCGGTGTCACACAGGTTTGGCTGGCATAAAGTGGCCGTCATCACCGGTAGATCGCTAGTCCCCGGCCCAGCGACCGCGCGGCTCATCTCTGAAACCGCCAACGTCCGAAGCTCGCCACAAACGTCCTCCCGTTGTAGCAGCGATTGCGTTGGATCAGGTGCGGAACACCGGGGTAATCCTCGGGTGGCGCGCGCCCTCAGTCGCGGGCACGCGCCCCGTCCACAAGGCTCTGCGCGTTCAAGCGGGCAAGATGCTGCACCGTTTCAAGACCGATATGCCGGTGCGCCCCAAGACGCGCGGCGGCGGCGTGGGCCTGTTCCTGCTGGCGCAAAAGCTCGAACAGACGCGCGTGGCGGGCGGGTCTGGCCGCGCTGTCGGCGGGGGGTGGCATCTGTGTCTCCTGTGCTGTCGTCAGGCCGGGATAGCGGGAAAACGTGATTTTTCCGTTACCGTTTGCGGGCAGGATCGTGGCGGGAACCGGTTTGCACCCGCGCGCCCTTTGCACGATAGTCGGTGCAACAGCGGGGCGCGCCACCGCCCCCGACCCAAGCAGAGCGAAAGGATCGAGCCATGCGATACGAGGCGCCACTGAGCGTGGAAGATGCGGTTGCCACCCTTGCAGGCGCGCAGGGCGCGCATGTGCTGGCGGGGGGCACCGACCTGTTGGTCAAGCTGCACGCCGAGATGATCGAGCCGGAACTGATCGTCGATATCAAGCGCATCAAGGGAATGCGCGAGATTGCGCCCGAGGAGGGCGGCTGGCGCATCGGGGCGGCGGTCTCGGGGGCCGAGATGGGCGAGCACGCGGGGCTTGTCGCGGATTGGCCCGGCGTGGTCGAGGCGGCGGGGCTGATCGGCTCGACGCAGGTGCAGGGGCGCGCGACGCTGGCGGGCAACCTCTGCAACGCCTCGCCCGCCGCCGATTCGGTACCTGCGATGGTCGCCGCCGGGGCACTGGCGCGGATCGTGGGGCCCGAGGGCACGCGCGATCTGGCGGTGATCGACGTCCCAAAAGGGCCGGGCAAGACGGCGCTGGAGCCGGGCGAATTCATCGCCTCGATCCTGCTGCCCGCCAAGCCACCACAATCGGGCGACGCCTATCTGCGCTTCATCCCGCGCAGCGAGATGGATATCGCCGTGGTGGGCTGTGGCGTCTCGCTCAGCCTCGATGATGAGGGCCGGGTGACGGCGGCGCGCGTGGCGCTCGGTGCGGTCGGGCCGAAGGTGATTTTGGTAGAAGCCGCCGCCGAGGCGCTCAAGCGCCGCGTGCTGGACGAGGCGGCGCTGGCGGATCTGGCGGCGGCCTGTTCAAAGGCCGCGACACCGATAGATGACAAGCGCGGCACGGTCGATTTCCGCCGCCACGTGTCGGGCGTTCTGGCCCGGCGCGCGGCGGTGATCGCCGCGGCCCGCGCGAAAGGAGACAAGGCATGAGCCGGATACATGTGACGACAAAGATCAACGGCGACGCGACCGAATTCCTCTGCGAGGCCGAGGCGACGCTTCTCGATGTGCTGCGCGACGATCTGGGTCTGACGGGCACCAAGGAGGGCTGCGGCACCGGCGATTGCGGGGCCTGTTCGGTCACGGTGGACGGGCGGCTGGTCTGTTCCTGCCTGATGCTGGGGGCCGAGGCCGAGGGGCGCGAGATCACCACCATCGAGGGCATGGCGGCGGGCGATCAGCTTCACCCGCTCCAGAAGAAATTCATCGAGATGGCGGCGCTGCAATGCGGCATCTGCACGCCGGGTATCCTCGTGGCGGCGAAATCGCTGTTGGAGCGCAACCCGGACCCAAGCGAGGAGGAGGTGCGCTATTGGCTGGCGGGGAACCTCTGCCGCTGCACCGGTTATGACAAGATCATCCGCGCCGTCATGGAGACGGCGGCGGACATGCGGAGGGCATCGTGATGGCACTTGATGACAGCAAGAAAACCCGTGTCTTCAAGGTGGTGGGCACGCGCCCCGACCGGCCCGATGGCATCGACAAGGTGACCGGGCGCGCGCGTTTCGGCGCCGATATGGTGGCACCGGGGATGCTGACGGGGCGCATCCTGCGCTCGCCTCATGCCCATGCGCGGATCGTGAAGATTGATGCGTCGAAGGCCGAGGCGCTGCCGGGTGTCAAGGCGGTGGTGACACGCGCCGATTTCGGCACGGTGCCCGATCATGTCGCCGATATCATGGAGAACTGCATGGCGGGCGAGAAGGCGCTTTACGATGGTCACGCCATTGCCGCCGTGGCCGCCATTTCGCCCGCCGTGGCGCGGCAGGCGCTCAAGCTCATCGAGGTGGACTACGAGGTGCTGCCGCATGTGACCGATGTGGACGAGGCCATGAAACCCGACGCGCCGGTGCTCCACGAGGGGCGGCAGGAAGAAACGGTGCCCAAGGGCATGTCCGGCAACGTGATCGCGCGGGCGGAATTCGGCCATGGCGATATCGCGGCGGGGCTGGCGCAGGCCGACCGCGTGCTGGAGCGGAGCTATCGCACCGCCGCCACCCATCAGGGCTATATCGAGCCGCACGCCTGTCTGGCGACGATGAGCAGCGACGGGCAGGGCGATCTCTGGGTCTGCACCCAAGGCCATTACATGGTGCGCAACACCTGCGCCGCCATTCTGGGGCTGGAACAGGGACAATTGCGCGTGACGGCCAGCGAAATCGGTGGCGGGTTTGGCGGCAAGACGGTGGTGTTTCTGGAACCCGTCGCGCTGATGCTGGCCCGCAAGTCCGGCCGCCCCGTCAAGATGGTGATGACCCGCTCGGAGGTGCTGCGCGCCACGGGGCCGACCTCGTCGACCTCCATCGACGTGAAAATCGGCATGAAGAAAGACGGCAAGATCACCGCCGCCTATGCCGAATTGCGCTATCAGGGCGGGGCCTGGCCCGGCTCGCCGGTCAATATGGGGGCGATGTCGGGCTTTGCCCCATATGACCTGGAAAACGTCAAGACCGTGGGCTGGGACGTGGTCACCAACCGCCCCAAGGCGGCGGCCTATCGCGCGCCGGGTGCGCCGATGGCGGCCTTTGCCATCGAGAGCGCGATTGATGAGGCGGCCAAGGGCTTTGGCCTTGATCCGTTGGCGGTGCGGCTGATGAACGGCGCGGATGAGGGCACGAAATCCTCCTACGGGCCGACCTATCCGGCGATTGGCCTCAAGGCGACGCTGGAAGCGGCCAAATCGCATCCGCACTGGACCGCGCCTTTGGGGAAAAATCAGGGCAGGGGGGTCGCCTGCGGCTTCTGGTTCAACTTCGGCGGTGATACCTGCGTCTCGCTCAACGTGACGCCCGATGGCACGGTGACGGTCTCGGAAGGCAACCCCGATATCGGCGGCTCGCGCGCGTCGATGACGATGATGGCCGCCGAGGAGCTGGGCATCCCCTACGATCAGGTGCGCACCATCATTGCCGATACCGGATCGCTGGGGCAGAACGAGGTGACCGACGGCTCCCGCGTGACCTTTGCGGTGGGGTTGGCCACGATTGAGGCGGCGCGCTCTGCCAAGCGCGAAATGTGCCGCCGCGCGGCCATGATCTGGGGCATCGACGAGGAGGCCGTGGAATGGGAGGACGGGGCCGCGCGCCCCGCGGGCCCCAATGCGGGGAAATTCCCGCCCATGACCATCAAGGACATCGCCGCCGTGGCCAGTAACACCGGCGGGCCGATTGCCGGCCACCACGAGGTGACCGCCGAAGGGGCGGGGGTGAGTTTCGCCACCCATATGATCGATGTCGAGGTGGACCCCGACACCGGCGCCACGAAAATCCTGCGCTACACGGTGTTTCAGGACGCAGGCAAGGCGGTGCATCCCTCTTACGTCGAAGGGCAGTTTCAGGGCGGTGCGGTGCAGGGCATCGGCTGGGCGCTCAACGAGGAATATATCTATGGCGAGGATGGCATCCTGCAAAACGCGGGCTTCCTCGATTACCGTATTCCCGTGGCCTCTGACCTGCCGATGATCGACACGGTCATTCTGGAAATCCCCAATCCCGGCCACCCTTACGGCGTGCGGGGCGTGGGCGAAACCTCGATCGTGCCGCCGCTCGCGGCGGTGGCCAACGCGGTTTCCGAGGCGGCGGGGGTGCGGATGGTGCAACTGCCGATATCGCCGCCGCGCCTTCTGGCGGCGATGCATGCGGGCGGCTGATGGTCAAGGTGCTGCTCTGGGGGTCGCTGGCCGATCTCACGGGTGGCGCGCGCGAGGTGGAGGTTGAGGCCGACACCCTGCGCGCGCTGCTCGACGGTCTGGCGCGCGACCACCCCGGATTGCGGTCTGAGTTGGCGCGCGGCGTCTCGGTCTCCATCGACGGGCGCATCTACAACGATAGCTGGTTCACACCGATTGGCCCCGAGAGCGAGGTGGTGCTGCTCAAACGCTTGCAGGGCGGCTAGAGCGTGTCGCGTTCATTCGCATTCACGCGGCACGCTCTAGCATATTGATCCCGCATGTTCGAGAAGCTCAAAACCGGTTCCCACTTTTGAGCAACATGCGATAAGGCTCAGCCCGCGACCGAGGCCGCGCGGATGGCGTCGATGGATGCGGCGAGCGTGGCGTTGAACTCGTCATCCGATTGCTGGGCCGACAGCCCCTCGGTCAGCGCGCGTGAAAAGCTGGCGATCACGCCGCGATTCTGCGCGAGGCGCGCATTGGCCTCGTCACGGCTATAGCCTCCCGAGAGCGCCACGACGCGCAGCACGCGGGGGTGATCCACCAGCGGCGCATAGAGATTGGCGGTCTCGGGCAGGGTGAGCTTGAGCATAACCTCTTGGTCCTCGGGCAGCGCGTCAAGATGGGTCTTGATGCTGGCCAGAAGCATATCTTCGGCTGCAGCCTTGTCGGCGATGGAAATGGTCACCTCCGGCTCGATGATCGGCACGAGACCGTGGCCGAGAATCTGGCGACCCAGCTCGAATTGCTGCGCCACGTTGGCGGCGATCCCGGCAGCATCGGCGGCGTCGATGACCGAACGCATCTTGGTGCCGAAAATCCCCGCCTCGGTGGCGCGGGCCAAAAGCGCGTCGAGATCGGGCATCGGCTTCATCAGGCGCACGCCGTCTTGCGGCTCTGCCAGCCCCTTGTCGACCTTGAGAAAGGGCACCACCCCGCGTTCCTGCCAGAGATAGCGCGCCGAGGGCAGGCCTGCGATCTCGCGGTCCATCGTCATCTCGAAAAGGATCGCGCCGATCACGCGGTCGCCGGTAAAGGCCGGGGCCTGCGCGATCCGCGCGCGCATGGCGTGCACAAGGTCGAACATCTCGGCCTCCGAGGCGTATTGATCCTCGGTAATACCGTAAAGGCGCAGCGCCTTGGGGGTCGAGCCGCCCGACTGGTCGAGCGCGGCGATAAACCCCTCGCCCTTGGCGATTTTTTCTTTCTGCGCGGCCTGCGACATGGCGGAAATCCCTTTGATGAAGCCGTTTGACGCCCTCTTAGGCGAGGTGCGCGCGCCGTGCAATCGTGGTGGCGCTAACGGCAGGGCAGAGGCGTGCGGCGCTTGAATTTGCAATCAAGGCCCCGAGCGCCCCCGTCACGCCAGCAGGCATCTTGTGCCAGACCTCGCCCCTCAGGGCCGGGTATCACCCAGCCGCGCGCGCACCTGCGTGATGAAATCCTCGCCGCGCTGCTCGAAATTGTCATACTGGTCAAAGCTCGCCGCCGCCGGGGCCAGCAGGATCACCTCGCCGGGGGCGGCATCGGCCAGCGCGGCCTCGACCGCGGCGGACATGGTGGTGCAGATCGCCGTCTCCACCCCGTCGAGCCCGAGGGCAAACTGCGCCGCCTCGCGCCCGATCACATAGGCCTTGGCCACGTTTTGCAGGCCGGGTTTCAGCGCGGCAAGCCCGCCCTCCTTCTCCAGCCCGCCGCAGATCCAGCGGATGCGCGGAAACGCCAGCAGCGCCTTGAGCGCGGCATCCACGTTGGTGGCCTTGCTGTCGTTGACGATGCGCACGCCGCCCGCTTCGGCCACAAGCTGCGAGCGGTGTGGCAGACCGGCAAAGCTGTGAAAGCCCTGCTCGATCAGGCGCGGGGCAAGGCCGAGGCTGCGGCAGGCGGCATAGGCGGCGCAGGCGTTCTGGTGGTTATGGGCACCGGGCAGGCCCTTGACCTCGCGCAGGTCGATCGCGGCCACCTGCCGCCCCTTGCGCGTCTCGGCGAGAAAGCCCTTGCGCGCGACCACCGTCCATCCCGGCCCGGCAAGTTTCTGCCCCGAGGAGATGCGGATCACCCGGTCATCGCCCATGCCTTCGGCCATCTGACCGGCGAGAAACCGGCCCTCGACCTCGTCCACGCCGATCACCGCGCGATCCGGTCCGCCCTCGGCAAAGAGCCGCCGCTTGGCCGCGAAATACCCCCCCAGGCCGCCGTGGCGATCCAGATGATCGGGCGAGAAGTTGGTGAACACGGCGATATCGGGGGTGAGGGCGCGCGCGAGCTCCGTCTGGTAGCTCGACAGTTCCAGAACCACCACCCCGCCATCGCCGGGCGGGTCGAGATCAAGCACCCCGCGCCCGATATTGCCGGCAAGCTGCACCGGCTTGCCCGCGTGCTCGAGCACATGGTGGATGAGCGCCGCAGTCGTCGATTTGCCGTTGCTTCCCGTCACCGCGATCACGCGCGGGGGCGTGTCGTAGCCATCCCAGTCGGTGGTGGCGAGAGAGCGAAAAAAGAGCCCGATATCGTTATCCACGGGCACGCCCGCCGCGAGGGCGGCGGCCACCACGCGGTTGGGGGCGGGGTAGAGATGCGGAATGCCGGGCGAGACGATGAGCGCGGCCACGCCGTCAAGCGCGCCGTCGCGGGCGAGGTCGCAAATCTCGAATCCCTCGGAGAGAGCCGCGTCGCGCGGCGCGGGCGTGTCGTCCCAGGCCAGCACCTCTGCCCCGCCCGCGCGCAGCGCGCGCGCCGCCGACAGCCCCGAGCGCCCCAGCCCCAGCACCGCCACACGCTGCCCGCAGACCCCCTGCACCTCGATCATCGCGCCGCATCCCCCGCTGAGTTCAACGGCGCAACCCTGCCCCGCTGTGGCGGCGGGTGCAAGCCGCTTGCGGCGGGCGGCGCTTGCATGGGGGGGGAGGGGTTGCTATTGGCTGCGCTCAAAGGCCGATCAAATCGGTCGGAAAGAGGACGAGAGGCAGCGGTGCAAGGCCCCACCCCCCGTTTGGAGATCCGCAACATCATGCGCCGCTATGACGGGCGGCCGGTGGTGGATGATGTATCGCTCTCGGTCATGCCGGGGCAGGTGATGTGCCTGCTCGGGCCGTCGGGCTGCGGCAAATCCACCACGCTGCGGATGATCGCGGGCGTCGAGATGCAGGACGCGGGCGAAATCCATGTCGATGGCAAGCTGGTCTGCGACACGGTGTTTCGCGTGCCCCCCGAGCGGCGGCGGATCGGCCTCATGTTTCAGGATTTCGCGCTGTTTCCACATCTGAGCGTGGCCGACAACGTGGGTTTCGGCCTCGATGGGCCGCGCCGAGCCAAGCGGGCGCGGGTGGCCGAGCTTCTGGAGCGGGTGCACTTGCTGCATCATATCGACGCCTATCCGCACGAATTGTCAGGCGGCGAGCAGCAGCGCGTGGCGCTGGCGCGTGCGCTCGCCCCGCGCCCGCGCATCATGCTCATGGACGAGCCGTTTTCCGGCCTCGACAACCGGTTGCGCGACGGCATCCGCGACGAGACGCTGGATATCCTGCGCGAGGAGGATACCGCCGTTCTGCTGGTCACGCACGAGCCCGAAGAGGCGATGCGCATGGCCGATCAGATCGCGCTCATGCGCGACGGGCGCATCGTGCAGCAGGGCGCGCCCTACAACGTCTACAACGCGCCGGTGGATCGCAGCGCGATGGCGTTTTTCTCCGAGATCAACGTGATCCGGGGCCGGGTGCACAATGCGCTGACCGAAACGCCCTTTGGCCAGTTCCTCGTGCCCGGCGCGCCGGACGGGCTCGAGGTGGAGATTGTCATCCGCCCGCAGCACATCAAGATAGATTTCGACCGCAGCGGGCGCGGCCCCAACCCCACGTCGCTTGACGGCACGCCCGCGCGCGGCGTGGTCACGCGGGCGCGGTTCATGGGGTCCGAAAGCCTGGTGGAATTTCGCATGGATCACGACGGCTCTTTGATAAAGGCAAGCGTGCCCAACGTGTTCCTGCCCAAGCCGGGCAAGCCGCTCTGGCTCATGATCCGGCGCGACCGGTGTTTCGTTTTCCCGCTGCGGGGGTAGGGCGGGGCCAGCCCGTCACGCCAGCGCCCTGCGCCGCGCCGGTTCGAAACGCGCATATGCACCGCGCAGGCCGATGGTGGTTGACGCTACGTCATGACCTGCGCTCGTTTACCTGCGCGTCACATGCCGATGCGAAAACCATTTGACTGTGTGCGAGAAAAAGGCCCAAGCTGGCCCCAATCCACGAACAAAAACGCGCAAAAGGGAGTGCGAAACGATGAGCAATACGAAAGCCCGGATTTTGTCGACCGTGATCGGCATGGCCGTGGCGGGCCTGGCCCAGACGGCAAGCGCCGATACGTTGCGGCTGTTGACATGGGGCGGCTATGCGCCCGAGGACGTGATCGCCATGTTCGAGGCCGAGACCGGCCACACCGTCGAGGTGACGCTGTCGAACAACGAGGAAATGATCGCCAAGCTGCGCGCCACGGCTGGCGGCGGGTTCGATCTCGCGCAGCCCAGCCAGGACCGGATCGCCGGCCCGCAGGAAGAATTCCGCATCTACAAGCCGATCGACATGTCACAGATCGACCAGCCGCAATTCATCCCCTCGATGCTCAAGGCGACGATGGCCAACACCACCGTCGGCGGCGAGGTTTACGGCGTGCCGCATGTCTGGGGCACCTCGGGGCTGGTGGTGGACACCTCCAAGGCGGGGGCGGTCAAGGATTACACCGACCTTTGCACGCCCGATGTGGCGGGCCAGGTGTCGTATCGGCTGAAACGCCCGACGCTGATCGGCTTTGCCTTCGCGATGGGGATGGACCCGTTCGCCGCCTATGGCGACGAGGCCGCCTATACCGAAATCATGGAGAAGGTCGAGGCCAAGCTCATAGAGTGCAAGCCCAACGTCAAGACCTATTGGGGCGGCGGTGACGAGTTGATGAACCTGGTGCGCTCGGGCGAGGTCGTGGCCTCTATGGCCTGGGATACCGGCGGCTGGAAGCTCAACGCCGACAATCCCGACGTGACCTTTGTCGCGCCTGCCTCGGGGGCGCTGGGCTGGATCGACACGTTCGTTCTGCCCGCCAAGGGGCAGGCCGACGAGGCCGCCTATGCCTGGATCAACTTTGTCATGCAGCCCGAGATCGCGGCCAAGATCACCGCAGCGGCGGGCAATTTCACCGCGTCGAAAGGCGCAGATGCCTTTGCCGATGATGCGCTCAAGGCCCGCTATCAGGCGTCCTTCCCGCCCGAAGCGGTGGACAACATCAAGTGGTATCCGCCGGTGCCTGCCGGGCTCGAGGTGATCGAGGGCGGCGTGCTTGACCGGGTCAAGGCCGCCAACTGAGCCGGATATATCCCATTCGGCGGCATCCCGTGCGCGGGGTGCCGCCCTGTTGCCTTTTGGAATACCCCTATGATCCCCGATCTTGAATGCAGCGCGCTGACCAGGCGGTTCGGCGATATGCGCGCCGTCGATGACGTGTCCTTTGCCGTGCCCGCCGGGTCGTTCTTTTCGATCCTCGGGCCGTCGGGCTGCGGCAAGACCACGATCATGCGGATGATCGCGGGCTTCCTCGCGCCGACATCCGGCGATATCCGCATCAAGGGCAAATCGGTCATCGACGTGCCGCCCAACAAGCGGGCGGTGAACATGGTGTTTCAGCACCTCGCGCTGTTCCCGATGATGAATATCGAGCAAAATATCGGCTATGGGTTGCGGCGCAAGGGCATGGGCCGCGCCGAGATCACCCGCAAGGTGGACGAGGTGCTTGACCGGATTGGCCTGCCCGGCATCAACACCCGCAAGGTGGACGAGTTGTCGGGCGGGCAGAAACAGCGCGTGGCCATCGCGCGCTGCATGGTGCTGGAGCCCGATGTGCTGTTGCTCGACGAGCCGCTGGGCGCGCTCGATCTCAAGCTGCGCGAGCGGATGAAGGTCGAACTGAAATCGCTTCAGGCGGCGTTTGACACCACCTTTGTCTATATCACCCATGACCAGTCCGAGGCGCTGGTGATGTCGGACCAGATCGCGGTGATGAACGCGGGCGTGTTCGAGCAGGTGGGCACCGCGCAAGAGCTTTACTTCCGCCCCGAAACCGCGTTCGTCGCCGGGTTCGTCGGCGATACCAACCGCTGGCAGGGCCGGGTGGAGCGGGTCGAGGGCGATGCGCTGGAACTGCGCAGCGAAAACGGCATCCTGATGCGCGGCGCGCGGCATGGGCGCGCGCTGCAAGCTGGCGACCGGGCCGAGATCTACGTGCGCCCCGAGGCGATCCGCGTGGCCCATGATGGCGAAGGGGTCGCAGCGTTCGACAACCGGATGCAGGGCAGGGTGACGGCGCTTCTGTTCAACGGCGCGGCGAGCCGGGTTCTGGTGCGGCCCGACACGGGCGGCGAGGAAATCGAGGTGGCCCTGCCGCAATCGGGCGAGTTCGCCACCCTGAGCCGCGGCGATGCGCTGCATATCGGATGGTCGGGCGCGCAGGGCAATTGCTTTGCCGCAGGTCACGGGGCTGGCCACGGCTCTGGCCCCGCGGAGGCGGCGGGCTGAGATGCGGGCCGGCACCAAACTGGGCTTCATCCTGCTGCTGACGCCGCTCTTGCTGTGGCTGTCGCTGCTCATCATCATCCCCCATATCGACATGTTCCTGGTGTCGATCCGCGAGCGCGTGGGCGTGCGGGAATACCAGACCAGCGCCGCCAATTACCTCACCTTCTTTCAGGAGCCGCTCTATCTGCGGACCTTCCTGCGCACCGCCGTGATGTCGGTTCTGGCGACGGTCATCACGCTGCTCATTGCCTTTCCGGTGTCCTATTACATCGCCAAGATCGCCAAGGGGCGGGTGCAGGCGGTGCTCTTCGTGCTGTGCCTCATCCCGTTCTACGTCTCGGAACTGGTGCGCACCTTCGGCTGGATGATCCTGTTGCGCGAGACGGGGCTGGTCTCGAACCTGCTGCAATGGGCGGGGCTGGCGGATCGGCCGGTGGAGATGCTCTATAACGATGCCGCGATCATGATCGGGCTGGTCTATACCTCGATGCTGTTCATGGTGGTGCCGCTTGTCACCACGCTGGAGAGCCTTGACGATGCGGTGATCGAGGCGGGCTATGATCTGGGCGGCAACGGGCTTTCGGTGATGCGCGAGATCGTCATTCCCCATGCGGCACCGGGGATCGTGTCCGGCTCCATCGTGGTGTTCATGCTCAGCCTCGGCAATTACCTCACGCCGACCATGCTGGGCGGCAAGGACAGCCTGTGGTTCACCGAGTTGATCTATTCGCAGTTCATCGTGCGCTTCAACTGGGAGTTGGGGGCGGCGTTCGGCTTCTTGCTGCTGGCGTTGTCGTCGCTCATTGTCTGGGGGATGCTGCGGCTGACCGGGCGCACCCTGAAGGAGACGATGGGATGAGGGGGCGCGCGACATGATCCCCACCATCCCCCGATCCCGTGCGATCCGGCTGGCCTACGGGGCCTATGTCGGGCTGTTCTTCGTCTATCTCGCGCTGCCGCTGACGGTTGTCGCGGTCTTTGCCTTCAATGACAGCCAGTTCCCCTCGCTGCCCTGGGAGGGCTTTACCTGGGACTGGTTCTTTGGCGAGGCGCAGCCCCGGCTCGGGGTGTTCCACGAGCGCCCGATCCTGCGCGCCGTCGGCACCTCTGCCTTTGTCGCGCTTTGCGTCTCGGTGCTGGCGGTGGCGGTGGGGCTGTCGAATGCGTTCCTGTTCAACCGCTACGAGTTTCGCGGCAAGGGCCTGCTTTACATGCTGATGCTGCTGCCGCTGGTGATTCCGGGGATCGTGCTGGGCATTTCGATCCTGGTGTTTTCCTCCACCGTCGCCAACGGGGTCTGGGAGGTGGCGAAATACGATATTCAGGCGCTGCGGCCCGGCCTCACGCTGGTGATCCTCGGGCAGTTCTCGTTCATCGCCACGATCGCGACGCTGGTGATCTCGGCGCGGTTGCAGAAATTCGACCGCTCGCTGGAAGAGGCGGCGATGAATCTCGGGGCCGGGCGGTTGACGGCGGTGCGCACCGTAACCGTGCCGTTCCTGGTGCCGGCGATGGTGGGCGCGCTGGTGGTGGCGTTCCTGATGAGTTTCGAGAATTTCAACACCACGCTGATGCTGGTGGGCTCCGATGCGCCGCTGACCATCGCGATGTTCGATCGGCTCAAGGAGGGCTCGACGCCGCTTCTGAACGCGGTCTCGCTGTTGCTGATGCTGGGCTCGTCGCTGCTGGCGCTGCTTGTGATCGCGTTCCAGCGCCGCGCCTGAGCGGTTACAGGACGAAGGCGTAAACCACCACCCAGACCGACAGCGCCACACCACAAAGCAGCGTATAGGCCCCGTTCCACACCCAGCCGACGCGCAGCGCGCTGATGCCGCCGAAAGACCCGATCAGCAGCGTCGTCGCCGTGAACGGCGAGCTGGCCCCGCTCAGCGCCCAGCCCGCCGTCAGCGCCACCACCACGGCGGTGGGTGTGACGCCAAGGCTCTCGGCACCGGGGATGAGCGGCGCGAGCAGCGTCACCGCAAGGATCGGGTTCATCCCGGCCTGCCCCGCCAGCGGGATGAGCCAGACAAAGCTTACCAGGATCACCCAAGGCGGCAGCACCGTCAGATCAAGCCCCGCGCGCAGCATCAGCGGCCCCAGAAGGGCCGCGCCGACGGTGCCGATATACCCCGCCATCATCAACAGCGTCAGCTCGCCGCGATAGCCCGGCAACTCGCGCAGCACATAGGTGCCGATCCGCGCCGCGACCGCGCGCAGGGGCGCCTGCGCCCAATGCTGGATCACCATCCACACCAGCGCGATCACCGGCACGATGACCACCACCAGCCCGACGATCCGCACATCGGTGATCGCCGAGAGGCTGATCACGCTGATCACCAGCACCCCGAGCAGCGCCAAGAGCGGCAGCATCAGCGCCCAGGAGCCTTCCGGCTCATGCCGTTTGGGTGTCACGCTCAGCCGTGGCTTGAACGCCGTATCCAGCCCCCAACCGATCCCCGCGAGCAGCGCCGAGGAGACCAGCCCCGGCACCATCGCCTGTGCCCAGGCCGTGCCTGGCACCACGCTGACCGAGATCGCCATCGCAAACGACAGGGGCGACCACGGCAGCGTTGACACGAACGCCCGCTGAATGGCCAGAAGCATCCGCCGGATGCGGTGGCCGCGCACCTCTTTATCGGGCTCGGCCCCGGCATTGGCCATCGCGAGCGCCCCCAGAAGCTGGATCGCGCCATAATTGAGCAAGAGCGCAAAACCCTGACCGCCCAGCGTCAGCGCCGCGTAGCGCCGACCCGGTCGCTGGCCCGAGAGGAACCGGCCCGCCGCCTGCACCGCGGGCGAGGTCTGCGCGACGTTGCGCAGCGTCGATAGCGCCGAGAAGAAGGCCGCGATGAACGCCGCCGAGCGCAACCCGTCCAGCGCCACCGCCTGCCAGTCCGCCCCGCCGAGCGCGAGCGCCACCGTGAGGCCAAGGGCCACCGCGACAAAGGCCTTGCGCGAGGCCCGGACCTGCGCCGCCAGAATCGCCACCAGAAGCAGCACCAGAACCGGCTTGGCCGGGGCCATCCACGCGGCAATGTGCCATTCGTGAAAGATCACGAGACAGGTGATCGCGACCAGCAGGAGACCGGTGACGAGATCGACACGACTGCGGTGTTCGGTATCCACTCCGGCGGCCTCTTGCGGTGATACGCTCTTGTGCCTGCTGGCGCGCCCGGCGGCAAGGGGGCGGGGGGATGGCATGGCCCCGGCAAGGGGCGCGCGCGGCCATGCCGGGCATTTACCGGGGCCGCATTCCCTGTTTATCTGGCGCGATGACACGAACGGTGGATATGCCCCTCTGGCTGCTGGTGGTTCTGGTGGGTTTTGCCGCCGTCACTTTCGCGTCGCATTTCCTGTTTCCCTCGGTGCGCTGGTTCTTTCGCCGCCGGATGGAGCGGGCGGTGGCGCGGCTCAACACCCGGCTGGAGCGGCCCATCGAGCCGTTCAAGCTGGCGCGGCGTCACGACATGATCCAGCGGCTGATCTATGACCCCGAGGTGAGCCGCGCCATCGTCGCCCATGCCCGCGCCGAGGGCATCCCCGAGAACGTCGCTTTCGAGCAGGCGAAACGCTATGCGCGCGAGATCGTGCCGGGTTTTTCCGCCACCGCCTATTTCGGCATCGCCATCCGCCTCGCGAAATGGCTCAGCCGGTCGCTTTACCGTGTGCGGCTGGGGCATCTCGACGACACGCTGACCGGGATCGACCGCGACGCCACGGTGGTGTTCGTGATGAATCACCGCTCCAACATGGATTACGTGCTGGTGACATGGCTGGCGGCGGAGCGGTCGGCGCTCAGCTATGCCGTGGGCGAATGGGCGCGTGTCTGGCCGCTGTCGCATCTCATCAAGGCGATGGGGGCCTATTTCATCCGCCGCAAATCGCGCGGAGCGCTCTATCGCCGGGTGCTGGCGCGTTACGTGGGCATGGCCACCGATGGCGGCGTCACGCAGGCGATGTTCCCCGAGGGGGGGCTGAGCCTGACAGGGGCCTTGCAGCCGCCGAAACTTGGCCTGCTCAAATACCTCGTCGAGGAGCGCGAACCGGAGGGGCGTGACGTGGTCTTCGTTCCCGTCGCGCTCAATTATGACCGGGTTTTCGAGGATCGCCTGCTGGTGGCGGCGGGGCAGGCGGGCGGGCGGCGCTTTCCGGCGCGGATTTCGGTGATCGCGCGATTCGTCCTGCGGCAGGTCTGGCTGCGGCTGCGCGGGCGCTATCACCGGCATGGCTATGCGGCGGTGAGTTTCGGCGCGCCGCTGTCGCTGCGCGCCTATCAGAAGGGTCATCCGGCGGGCGGCGTCGAGGGGCTGGCAGAGGCGCTGATGGCCCGGATCGGGGCCGAGGTGCCGGTGCTGCCGGTGCCGCTGGTGGCGCGCGCGCTCGTGCTGTCGGGCGGGCCGCTCAGCCGCGAGGCGCTCGATGCCTGCGTTGCGCGGATGCTCGCGGATGCGCCGCGCGCCTATCTGCACCTGCCGCGCGACGATCTGGCCTATGCCGTGCGCTTTGCCATCACCGTGTTGCGCAAGCGCGGCATGATCGTGGAGCGGCACGGGGCCTTTGCCGTCAACGAGGCAGAGCGCCCGCTGATGCAGTATTACGCCGCCTCCATCGCTCATCTTTTCGCGGATGCAGCGGGGATTGAGTGATTTTTCTGCATTTGCTCGGTCATAAAATTACAAAAAACAACCTGTAGCTATTGCAATATTACCTATCCGTCAGTATCCCAAGGTCAGACCGCCGCGATTCTGCATCGCGGCATAGCGAACAGGAGACGGAGCATGGCCTTGGACACCAATACGGGCATCGCGCCTTATGACGCGCCTGAAAAGGATCTCTATGAAATCGGTGAAATGCCGCCCCTCGGCCATGTGCCCAAGCAGATGTATGCCTGGGCCATTCGCCGCGAGCGGCATGGCGAGCCGGAAACCTCGTTCCAGCAGGAGGTGGTCGATACATGGGAGATCGACAGCCACGAGGTGCTGGTTCTGGTGATGGCGGCGGGGGTGAATTACAACGGCGTCTGGGCCGGTCTCGGCCAGCCGATCAGCCCGTTTGACGGCCACGGTGCGCCCTATCACATCGCGGGCTCGGATGCGTCTGGCATCGTCTGGAAGGTGGGCGACAAGGTCAAACGCTGGAAGGTCGGTGACGAGGTGGTCATCCATTGCAACCAGGATGATGGCGACGACGAGGAATGCAACGGCGGCGATCCGATGTTCTCGCCCACGCAGCGGATCTGGGGCTACGAGACGCCGGACGGGTCGTTTGCGCAGTTCACCCGCGTGCAGGCGCAGCAACTCATGCCGCGCCCGCGCCACCTGACCTGGGAGGAGAGCGCGTGCTACACGCTGACGCTGGCCACCGCCTACCGGATGCTGTTCGGCCACGCGCCGCATGACCTGAAACCGGGTCAGAACGTGCTCGTGTGGGGGGCGTCGGGTGGCCTTGGCTCTTATGCCATTCAGCTTGCCAATACAGCCGGGGCCAATGCCATCGGCGTCATCTCGGACGAGAGCAAGCGGCAGTTCGTGATGGATCAGGGGGCCAAGGGCGTCATCAACCGCAAGGAGTTCAACTGTTGGGGCCAATTGCCGAAGGTGAACACGCCGGAATATAACGACTGGCTCAAGGAAGCGCGGAAATTCGGCAAGGCTATCTGGGACATCACCGGCAAGGGCGTGAGCGTCGATATGGTGTTCGAGCATCCCGGCGAGGCGACCTTCCCGGTCTCGTCGCTGGTCTGCAAGAAGGGCGGCATGGTGGTGATCTGCGCGGGCACCTCGGGGTTCAACTGCACCTTTGACGTGCGTTACATGTGGATGCATCAAAAGCGCCTTCAGGGCAGCCATTTCGCCCATCTCAAACAGGCGGCGGCGGCCAACAAGCTGATGGTGGAGCGCCGCCTTGATCCCTGCATGTCCGAGGTGTTCCCGTGGAATGACATCCCGCAGGCCCATACCAAGATGATGCGTAACGAGCACAAGCCGGGCAACATGGCGGTGCTGGTGCAGGCCCCGCGCACCGGGCTGCGCACGGTCGAGGACGTGATCGAGGCCGGACGGGGCTGAGCACCCCCGCCGGACACGACAAGGCCCGCGGGGAGTGTCTCACCCGCGGGCCTTTTTCTTGGCGGTAGTCTGGTCTCAGAGCGTAAGGTTGGGGATGATCTGCTTCTTGCGGCTCATGATACCGGGCAGGACCACGGCATCGCCCGACACGCTCGCACCAAAGCTTTTCTCGGCGAGTGCTTTGACCAGATCGTTCGGCACCAGCAGTGTCGCCTCTTCGTTGAGGATGTCCACCACGAACAATAGCACCTGATCGACGCCGTCTTCGGCGGCGACGGTGGTCATGCTGTCCATCAGGCTCGCCTTGCGGTCAAGCACGGTGGCAGGCGCGGTGGTCTCCAGCACGCTCACGCGGAATTTCTTGCCGCCGACCTCGTATTCCTTGGAATCCATCCGCAGCAGTTCGGCGTCGGAAAAGGCCGACACGTCGGATTTCGCGGCGAACATCTCGGCGGCGTACTCGGGGATCGACACCCCGAGATCGGCGGCGAGGGTCTCGGCCACGGCGCGGTCATGCGCGGTGGTGGTGGGCGAGCGGAATTCGAGCGTGTCGCTGAGGATGCAGGTCAGCGCCGCGCCCTTCATCGCCTCGGGCATCTTCGCGGCATCGTCGCCCATCAGATCGACCATGATGGTCGCGGTGCAGGCCAGCGGGCGGATGGTGATGTCGATCGGGCCTTTCGTCTCCAGCCCGCCGACGAGCTTGTGATGGTCGATGATCGCCTGCACATCCGCGCCGTTGATATTGGCGGGCAGCTCGGCGGGGTTGTTGGTATCCACGACGACGCAGACCTGACCGTCCTCGACATCCGCGATGATGCGCGGCTTGGGCAGGTTCCAGCGCTCCAGCAGGAAAGCCGCTTCGGTGTTCGGCTCTCCCAGCAGCACCGCCTCGGCGCTCTGGCCTTTGACCTCGCTCAGATACCAGGCCCAGAGAAGGGGCGAGCCGGTGGAATCGGTGTCGGGGGATTTGTGGCCAAAGACGAGCGTGCTCATGGGTCTGTCCTGTGTGATGGGTGTGTTTCGCGCGCCTTATAGGGGGGATGGCGCGGTTTGTCACGCGGCAATGCTGCGCTGCGGCGGGGGTGTTCTACACCACCGCCTGCACCGCCTCCACCACAAGCGCCGCGCCGCCTGCCACCAGCGTATAGCCCAGCAACACAAGAAGCCCGTCACGCGCGAACATGCCGGTGGCGAAGAGGGCTATGGCCGAGGCGAGGATCGAGGTGAGGAAGGGCACGAACTCGATCAGCGGCATGAAAAACGAGATGGTGGCGCAGATCACGAGCGCGGGCAGGTTGCCCGGCTTGTCGGCGAACCATGTCAGCCGTTCGTTTATCAGCGGATCGACGCGCGCCACCGGTCCGCGCAGCGCGCGCAGCACGCGGCCGAAGCGGTCCGCGTCAAGCGCGCGATCCAGCAGGATGCGCGGCAGCCATATGCGGTCGTGCCCCAGCAGCATCTGCAACGCCACCAGCCCCACCAGCATCGACAGAAGGCTTGGCACGCCGGGGATGGCGGAGGCGGGCGAGACCAGAACGAGGCTTGGCACCAGAAGCATCGGCGTGAAGGCGCGCGGCCCGAGGATGCCCAGCACGTCGCGCACCGATACCGCGCCGTCGCCGGTCTCGGCCTCGATCCGGTCGAGCAGGCGCGTGAGGTTGTCAGGCGCGGGCGCGGTGTGTGCGGTCATGGCGGGGCTTTCACGACGGAATGTGGATACCGGGGGCCAGATAGCCCGCCTTGGCCGGAATATCCAGTGGCGCGGATGCGGCGGATTTTTTGGAGATAGGCAGTTGACAGGCCGCACCGCGCTGCCTAGTTCTGCGTCGTTAGCACTCGAAGGGAGTGAGTGCTAATGATCCCTGCAAAGGGGTCATTCATAGGAAACTTTGAGCCAAGGAGCCTCGAAGATGGCATTTAAACCGCTGCATGACCGCGTGCTTGTCCGCCGCGTGGAGAGCGAAGAGAAAACCGCCGGGGGCCTGATCATCCCCGAAACCGCCAAGGAAAAGCCCCAGCAGGGCCAGGTCGTGTCCGTCGGCGACGGCGCGCGCAAGGACAATGGCGAGCTGATCGAGATGGCCGTCAAGGCCGGTGACACGATCCTGTTCGGCAAATGGTCGGGCACCGAGGTCACGATCGACGGCGAAGAGCTGCTGATCATGAAGGAAAGCGACATTCTGGGCATCATCGACGACGCGAAGGCCGCGAAAGCCGCCTGAACGCCGCGCCCCGTCTGACCCGGAACAACAAGATATCAGGAGTATCCGAACATGGCTGCTAAAGACGTACGTTTTGACACCGATGCCCGCAACCGCATGTTGCGCGGCGTCAACGTCCTGGCCGATGCGGTCAAGGTGACGCTTGGCCCCAAGGGCCGCAACGTTGTGCTGGAAAAGAGCTTCGGCTCGCCGCGCATCACCAAGGACGGCGTGTCTGTCGCCAAGGAAATCGAGCTTGAGGACAAGTTCGAGAACATGGGCGCGCAGATGGTGAAAGAAGTCGCCAACCGCACCAATGACGAGGCCGGCGACGGCACCACCACCGCCACCGTGCTGGCGCAGGCAATCGTGAAAGAGGGCGTCAAGGCCGTCTCCGCGGGCATGAACCCGATGGATCTCAAGCGCGGCATCGACTTTGCCACCAAGAAGGTCGTCGAGCACATCAAGGCCGCCTCGCGCACCGTCGAGAACTCGGACGAGGTGGCGCAGGTCGGCACCATTTCCGCCAATGGCGAGGCCGAGATCGGCCGTTTCATCGCCGACGCGATGCAGAAGGTCGGCAACGAGGGTGTCATCACCGTCGAGGAAAACCGCGGCCTTGCCACCGAGGTGGAAGTGGTCGAGGGGATGCAGTTCGACCGTGGCTATCTCAGCCCCTATTTCGTGACCAATTCCGACAAGATGGTTGCCGAGCTCGATGACTGCCTCATCCTGCTGCACGAGAAGAAACTGTCGAGCCTTCAGCCGATGGTGCCGCTGCTTGAGCAGGTGATCCAGAGCCAGAAGCCGCTTCTGATCATCGCCGAGGATGTCGAGGGCGAAGCGCTTGCCACTCTGGTGGTGAACAAGCTGCGCGGCGGCCTCAAGATCGCAGCTGTCAAGGCACCGGGCTTTGGTGATCGCCGCAAGGCCATGCTGCAGGACATCGCGATCCTGACCGGCGGCCAGGTGATCTCCGAGGATCTCGGCATGAAGCTCGAATCGGTGACGATGGACATGCTTGGCTCGGCCAAGACCGTCAACATCACCAAGGACGAGACCACCATCGTCGATGGTCACGGCAACAAGGCCGAGATCGAGGCGCGCGTGTCCCAGATTCGTCAGCAGATCGAGGATACCACCTCTGACTACGATCGCGAAAAGCTGCAGGAGCGGGTTGCCAAGCTCGCCGGTGGTGTGGCGGTGATCCGCGTCGGCGGCATGACCGAAACCGAGGTGAAGGAACGCAAGGACCGCGTCGATGACGCGCTCAATGCGACCCGCGCCGCGGTGCAGGAAGGGATCGTCGTCGGCGGTGGCGTCAGCCTCGTGCAGGGGGCCAAGTCGCTCGAAGGCCTCACTGGCGAGAACAGCGATCAGAACGCGGGCATTTCCATCGTGCGCCGCGCGCTCGAAGCGCCGCTGCGCCAGATCGCCGAGAATGCCGGTGTCGACGGCTCTGTCGTCGCGGGCAAGATCCGCGAAAGCGAAGATGTGAAATTCGGCTACAACGCGCAGACCGGTGAATATGGCGACATGTTCAAATTCGGCGTGATCGACCCGGCCAAGGTTGTGCGCACCGCACTCGAGGATGCCGCCTCGATCGCCGGCCTGCTCATCACCACTGAGGCGATGGTGGCCGAGAAGCCGCAAAAAGAAGGTGCCGGTGGCGGCGGCGGCATGCCCGACATGGGCGGCATGGGCGGCATGATGTAAATCATCCCTCCCGGCGTTTAATGCCAAGGGAAAGGGTCGCCTTCGGGCGGCCCTTTTTCGTTGGGTCTGCCCGTTGTCATCTGGATATTTATGGCAAGATGAAGAGTATCAGCCTTCTTGCGCCAGAAGCGCCCGCAGCCCGCTGCGGTAATCGGGGTGGATGAGGTGTACGCCCAGCTCTTCCTTGATGCGCCGGTTCGAGACGCGTTTCGATTCGGCATAGAAGGAGCGCGCCATCGGCGACAGGTCGGCCTCGTCAAACGGGACCGCCTCGGGGATGGGCCGTCCGAGCAGGGTGGCGGCGTGGGCGATCACGTCCTCGGGCGGGGCCGGGTCATCATCGCACAGGTTATAGGCCGCACCGGGCCGGGGCCGCGCGATGGAGGCGGCAAGCACCTGCGCGATATCGTCCACATGGATGCGGCTGAACACCTGCCCCGGCTTGACGATGCGCCGCGCCGTGCCCTGGCGCACCTTCTCGAACGGGCCGCGACCGGGGCCATAGATGCCCGCAAGCCGGAAGATATGCAGCGGCAGGCCGGGGATCGCCTGCCAGGCCTGTTCTGCGGCGACGCGGCGCAGCCCGCGTTCGGTGGCGGGGGTGAGGGGGGTGGCCTCGTCCACCCAATCGCCCTGATGGTCGCCGTAAACGCCGGTGGTCGAGAGATAGCCCGCCCAGGCAAGGCGCGGCGCGATCTCGGATATGATCGTGGCATGATGCGCCAGCACCGGATCGCCCCCGGCATCGGGGGCAATGGATGTCAGCAGATGCGTGGCCGTGCGCAGCGCCGGGCCGGGATCATCGCGCCCCCATATGAGCGGGATCACGCCCTCGGCGCGCAGCACCTCGGCTTGTGCCGCATCGCGGGTGGTGCCGTGGATGCGCCAGCCCTGCGGCAGCAGGTGCCGCGCCAGCGCCCGCGCCGAGTAGCCGTGGCCGAAAGAGAAAAGCACCTTGTCCATGCCCTGTCATCGCCCGGCGGGATCGTCTTGGCAAGGGGGGGCGGCTGCGCGTTGCTGCCAGGCCTGCACTGCAAGCCCCGGCAGGATGGCCGCGCAGCGAGCGTAGCGCGGCACCAGGCGGCGGGGCTGCGACAGCATCCGCCACAGCCATTCCAGCGCGAGGCGGCGCACCCAGCGCGGCGCGCGGTGCTGCGCGCCCGAGAGGAAATCGAGCCCCGCGCCGATGCCCGCAAGGCCCAGATGCGGGAGCGCTTCGCGCGCGCGGGCGGCGAATATCTCCTGCCTCGGCGCGCCGAGCGCCAAGAGGCACAGCCCCGCGCCCGAGCGCGCCAGCGCCGCGATCACCTCGGCACCTTGCGCGCCCGAGGGGGCAAACCCCATCGGCGGCGCGATGCAGGCCGCGACGCGCAGTCCCGGCACCTCGGCCACAAGCCGCGAGGCGGCCCCGCGCAGCCCCGTCTCGGTGCCGCCGACAAGCGCCACCGAGACGCCCGCCGCCTGCGCCGCGCACGCCAGCGGCACCACCATGTCGGAGCCGGGCACCAGCCCCACCGGGCGACGCGCGAGGCGCGACAGCCAGACGATGGGGTTGCCATCGGCGACGATCAGATCATGGCGCGCATAGGCCGCGCGAAAGCCCGCATCGTGGCGCAGCTTGACCATGTGATCGAGGTTGACGGTGGCCAGCGCAAAGCCCGCGCCCGCGCCAAGCCGCCGCGCCACCTCGGCCTCGAGCGTCGCGCGGTCGCGCGGCGCGATGCGAATGGTCATGTCCGCGGCCCGAAGCTCCACGTTGCTGCTCCCGTGCTGTGTCTTTGTCGGGGGTATATCTGCGCGCGGTCTGCGATGACCAGAGGGCGAAATCGCGGCGATTGCGGGATTTTGGCGCGAGTGCTTGGCGCAAGGGCTTGGCTTTGCGCGAATATTGTCGGAGTCTTGCCATGTTCCTGTGGTGAGTGGGGCGCGATGACAGGCAGGCAGACAGGATCGGGGCCGCGAGGGGCCGGGCGCGTGGCGCTCATCGGGGGCGGCTTTGTGGCCGATCTCTACATGCGCTCGCTTGCCCGCCATCCCGACATCACGGTGCTCGCGGTGCATGACCACGATCCCGCGCGGCTCGGCACCTTTGCCGCGCATTGGGGGCTGCGCGGCGTCGCGCGGCTTGATGATCTGCTGGCGCAACTGGCCCCCGGCGACGTGGTGGTGAACCTCACCAACCCGCGCGCGCATTACGCGATCAACCGCGCCTGTCTTGAGGCCGGTCATCACGTCTATTCCGAGAAGCCGCTGGCGATGGAACTGGCGCAGGCGCGCGCGCTGCATGATCTGGCGGCGGCGCGGGGGCTGATGCTGGTCTCTGCCCCCTGCTCGGTGCTGGGCGAGGCGGCGCAGCTGCTGCTCGGCGCGGTGCGGCGCGGCGTGGCGGGGGTGCCGCGCCTTGTCTATGCCGAGCTTGACGACGGGTTCATCCCCGCCGCGCCATATGGGAAATGGCAGAGCGAAAGCGGCGCGCCCTGGCCGCACGCGGATGAATTCGCCGTGGGCTGCACGCTGGAACATGCGGGCTATTATCTGGCGTGGCTCATCGCCATGTTCGGGCGGGTGGAGCGGGTGGTTGCCGCCTCCGCCGAGGTGCTGCCCGACAAGCCCGGCGCGACCGGCACGCCGGATTTCTCGGTGGCGGCGCTGTTTTTCGAGAGCGGCCCGGTGGCACGGCTCACCTGTTCCATCGCCGCGCCGCACGATCACCGGCTCCGGGTCATTGGCGACAAGGGCGTGTTGCAGGTGCGCGAGGCGTGGAACAATGCCGCCCCGGTGCGGTTTCACCGGCGATTTGTGCTGCGGCGGCGGCTGATCGAGGATCCGTTCGGGCGGCGCTTGCGCGCGCGCGCGCCCTCGCATCCCAAGGTTGGCCGCTGGGGCGCGGCGGCGATGAATTTCGCGCTTGGCCCTGCCGAGATGCTGGCGGCGCTCGCGCAGGGGCGGGCCTGTCGGCTGACGAATGATATGGCGCTGCATCTGACGGAGGTAACATTGGCTATTCAGAACGCAGGCCGCGACAGCGGCGCGCAGGTGATCGAAAGCACATGCGACCCGATGGAGGCCGCCGCATGGGCCTGAGCGTGATGATAACCGGGGCGGGCGGCTTTCTGGGCCGCGCGGTGGTGGCCGAGGCGCAGGCGCGCGGCCATGATGTGCGCGCGCTCACGCGGGCCGATCTTGATCTGGCGTCGGGGGAGGTGCCCACGCTCGACGGTGTCGATTGCGTGATCCATCTTGCGGGGTCGCTGTCGGGCGATTGGGCGGTGCAGGCGCGCGACACGCTCGCCGCCACGCGCCGCCTGATCGCGGCGATGCAGGCCCGCGCGCTGCCGCCGCGCCTTGTGCTGGCAAGCTCGATCGCGGTCTATACTGCGGGTGCCAAAGGCATCGTGACCGAGGCCACCCCGCTTGAGGCAGACCCTGCGCGCCGCGACGCCTATGCCCGCGCCAAGATCGCGCAGGAGGATATGCTTCGCGACAGCGGTTTGCGCCACACGATCCTGCGCCCCGGTGCGATAATTGGCCCCGGTCGGGTGAGTACGGCGCATCTGGGGCCGGTGATCGGCGGCACGCTGCTGCGGATGGCGCGCGGGGGCGAGGTGCCGGTGGTCTCGCTTGGCGATTGCGCGCGGGCCTTCGTGCTGGCCGCCGAGATGCCGGGGGAGGGGCGGGCACTCAACATCCTTGGGGCGGACCGGCCAAGCCGGGCGCGGTTCATTGCCGCGCTGCGCGCGGGCGGCTGGCCACGGCATGTGCTGCCCGTGAACTGGCGGCTGGTGGTGCCGCTGGCGTGGCTGCTGTCGCCCTTGGGCGCGCGGGTGCCGGGGCTGTTGCGCCCCGCCGTGCTGCGCGCGCGGATGGCCCCCGTGGCCTATGACATCGCGGCAGCGGAGGCGGCGCTGGGCTGGGTGCCGCAAGACGATTTCGACGCAGCGTTGGCCCGTGCAATGAGGCCCGACAGATGAGCCCGCGCATCGCCTATCTGACCGGCGAATACCCCCGCGCCACCGATACTTTCATCCAGCGCGAGGTGGCGGGGCTGCGCGCGCTTGGCCTCACGGTCGAGACCTGTTCGGTGCGGCGCACGGGGGTTGAGCATCATACCGGCCCCGAGCAACGCGCGGAGGCGGCGGGCACGTTTCATGTGCTGGAGGCCGCGCTGTCGTGGCGGCTGTTTGCCGCGCATCTGGCGGCGTGGCGCAGGCCGGGGGCGTGGCTGCGGGCCTTGCGTCTGGCATGGCGGACACGTCCGGGGGGCATCAAGGCGACGCTTTACCAATTCATCTACCTCGCCGAGGCCGCCGTTCTGGCGCATCACCTGCGCGCGCGCGGCCTCACTCATCTGCACAACCATATCGCCAAGTCGAGCGGCACGGTGGCGATGCTTTGTGCCGAGATGACGGGCATCCCCTACAGTTTCACCCTGCACGGGCCGGATATCTTCTACGAGCCGCATTACTGGCGGCTGGATGAAAAGATCGCGCGGGCGCGGTTCGTGGCCTGTATCAGCCATTTCGCCCGCTCGCAGGCGATGGCGTTCTCAGACCCTGCGCATTGGGGCAAGCTGCATATCGTGCATTGCGGGGTGGACCCGGCGCGCTATGACAGGCCGCGCGACGGGGCGGGCGCGCATCTGCTCTTTGTCGGGCGGCTGGCGGCGGTGAAGGGCGTGCCGGTGCTGCTCGAGGCGATGGAGAGCCTGATCGCCGATCACCCCGGCCTGCGGCTGACGCTGGTGGGTGACGGGCCGGAGCGGGCGGCGCTGGAGGCGCGGGCCGAGGGCTTGCGCGGCCATGTCGATTTCGTCGGCTACAAGTCGCAGGACGAGGTGGCGGCGCTCTTGCGAGAGGCCACCGCGCTGGTGCTGCCAAGCTTTGCCGAGGGGTTACCCGTGGTGCTGATGGAGGCGCTCGCCGCCCGCGTGCCGGTGGTGGCGACGCGCATCGCTGGCGTGGCGGAACTGGTCGAGGACGGGGTGAGCGGGCGGCTGGTGGCACCGGGGGATGCGGGAGGTTTGCGCGCTGCGCTGGCGGAGATTCTGGGCGACGGCACGTTGCGCGCGGGCATGGGCGCGGCAGGGCGCGCGCGGGTGGTGGCAGAGTTCGACAGCGCGCGCGAGGCGGCGTGGCTGGCGCAGTTATTCGAGGGCTATTCAGGCGGCACCCCGCCCGCGACGCTGCGCCCGGAGGGCGGCGCATGAACGTGGCGGTGGTGATCATCGGGCGCAACGAGGGCGCGCGGCTTCTGGCCTGTCTCGACTCGCTCAAGGGCCAGGGGCTGCGGTTGGTCTATGTCGATAGCGGATCGAGCGATGGCAGCGTGGCGGCGGCGCGCGCCGTGGGGGCCGAGGTGGTGGAACTGGACCGCGCGACACCCTTCACGGCGGCGCGGGCGCGCAATGCGGGGTTTGAGGCGCTGGGTGCGGACCTGCCCGAGGCGGTGCATTTCGTCGACGGCGATTGCATCGTCGAGCCGGGCTGGATCGAGGCGGCGGTGGCCGCGCTCGCAGGCGATAGCAGCCTTGGCCTTGTCACTGGCTGGCGGTCGGAGATTTATCCCGAGGCGTCGGTCTATAATGCGCTCTGCGATCACGAATGGCACCGCCCGGCGGGCGAGATCGTGGCCTGTGGCGGTGACATGCTGCTGCGGGTCGCGGCCTATCGCGCGGTGGGCGGCTTTGACGGGCAGATCATCGCCTCGGAGGATGAAGAATTCTGCCAGCGGCTGCGCAAGGCGCGCTGGCGGCTCATGCGTCTGCCGCTGCCGATGACGCGCCACGATGCCGCGATGACACGCTTTGACCAATGGTGGCGGCGCGCGGTGCGCTCGGGGCATGGATTCGCGCAGGTGGGCGAGATGCATCCCGGCTATTTCGCACGCGAGCGGGCGCGGGTCTGGGCCTATGGTCTGGCGCTGCCGGTGCTGGCGCTTGGCGGGCTCTTCTGGTGGCCGCTCCTGGTGGCTGTGCTGGCGGCCTATGCGATGTCCTATGCCAAGACGGCGCAGGGGTTGCGGGCTGGTGGCATGGGCACGCGCGCGGCGCTGCATCAGGCGATGTTCCTCAGCTTGTCGAAATTTCCCAACCTGATCGGCATGTTGACCTACAAGCTCCGAAAATGGCAGGGCGTGGCAATGCAGATTATCGAATACAAGTGAGCGAGTTGAATGGTGAAAAAAGTGATTGATGTTGGTTTGATTGGGGCGGGCTATATCGCGGGCTGGCATGCGGATGCGCTGCGTCTGGTGCCGGGGGTGCGGCTGGCGGCGGTGTGTGATCTGTCGTTGTCGGCGGCCGAAGGGCTGGCAGGTGCGCATGGCGCGCGGGCGTTTGCGTCGCTGGATGACCTGATCGCGAGCGGAACGGTCGAGGCGGTGCATATCCTCACGCCGCCCGACAGCCACGCGGCGCTTGCCAAGCGGTGCCTTGCCGCCGGGCTGCATGTGCTGGTGGAAAAGCCGGTCGCGCTCTCGGGCGAGGAGACGGCAGAGATCGTCGCCGTTGCGCGCGCGGCGGGCCGGGTTTTTGGCGCCGGGCATAATTTCCTTGGCCTGCCCGCCTATCGCCGGCTCAAGGCGCAGGTCGCGGCGGGGGCGTTGGGGCGCATTTCCAGCGCCGAGATCACATGGGCCTTGCCGCTGGCGCCGTTGCGCTCTGGCCCCTATGGCCTGTGGATGCTGCGCGAGCCGGGCAACCTGCTGCGCGAGTTGGGGCCGCATCTTTTTGCCTTCGCGCAGGATCTGTTCGGCCCGGTGGCGGTGACGGGGCTGCACCTCTCCAAGCCCGTGCAACTGCCCGGCGCGGGCGCGCGCCCGCAAAGCTGGCGGATCACGGCGCAGGCGGGCGATGTCGATCTGGCGCTCAACCTGCAACTGGTCGAGAGCGTGGATGACCGGTCCTTGACCTTACGCGGCTCATCCGGCCTTGCGCGGCTCGATTATGCCGCCGATGTGCTGACCGTGACGCATGAAAACACCGCCGATCTGGTGCTCAACCCGCTGCTGCGCGAGATGGGCGGGGCCTGGGGGCATCTGCGCGAGGGGGTGGGTAATGCCGCGCGGCAGGTGGCCTCGCTCAACCGCCGCTCGCCCTATGCGCTGGGTTTTGCGGGTATGTTCGAGGAATTCTACGGCGCGATCCGCGAGGGCCGCGCGCTCGATCCGCGCTTTGACGGGGCGGCCGCCGAGGGCGTGATGCGCGCGATTGACGCGACGATTGCCCTGATGCCGGATCAGGGCCGCGAGACATGGGCACCGCCCAAGCCCCGACGCAAGCCGAAGCCCACGGCGCTGGTGATCGGCGGCACCGGTTATCTTGGTCGTGACCTGACGCGCGCCCTGGTGGCGCGGGGCCATGACGTGCGGGTGCTGTCGCGGGGCCGCCATGGCCCGTTCGACGATCTGCCCGAGCGCGTCGAGACCTGCGCCGTCTCCTTGCGCGATGAGGACGGCCTCGCCCGCGCGATGGAGGGGGTGGGCGTGGTCTATAACCTCGCCCGCGCGCTTGGCACCTCTTGGCAGGACTGTCTTGAAAACGATGTGGCCGTGTCGGACCGGATCGCGCGGGCGGCGCTGGCGGCAGGCGTCGGACGGTTTGTCTATACCGGCACGATTGCGTCTTATGACATGTCGAACCCCGCGGGCGTGATCACCGAATCCACGCCCTTCGCCGCCGATATGAGCGATCGCAACCTCTATGCCCGCTCCAAGGCGGAATGCGAGCGGCGGCTGTGGGCGATGCAGCGCGAGCATGGCCTGCCGCTCACCATCGCGCGGCCCGGTATCGTGGTGGGCCTTGGCGGCCCGCTGCAACATTGGGGGATCGGGCGCTGGCATGGCGCGGGCGCGGTGCGGCTCTGGGGGGCGGGCGACAACCCGCTGCCCTTCGTGCTGATCGGGGATGTGTCGGAGGCGCTGATCCGCATGGGCGAGGCGCGCGCGGCGCTGGGGCAATCGTTCAACCTCGTGGGCGATGTGCAGCCCACGGCGCGGGCCTATTTCAACGCCATCCATGCGCGGCTTGGCGCGCGTATCCGGGTGAGTTCGGGCAATCTCACGGTGCTTTGGGCGGCGGATGCGGTGAAATCGGCGCTCAAGACCCACGCGCTGCGCCGCCCCGGCGTGATCCGCGCCTCGCTGCGCGACTGGCGCTCGCGGGCGCATTACGCGCGGTTTGACACCGCCAAGCCCAAGGCGCTTCTGGGCTGGGCACCGGTGGCGGATCGCGAGACCTTTTTGCAACGGGCGGTGGACGAGGCGGGGCTTCTGGGGTTTTGATGCGGCATATAATCCCTGCTTTCCTGTCGTATTGTTGCCGGAATTGGCGGGCATATCCCGTGCGAGTGACAGGAGTAACCGTAATGGCACCGCCAAGGGCAAAAACAGGGGGCGCGCGATGACGCTTTCGCGCCACGAGGCCTATATGCGCCGCCGCGCCGCCCGGCAGGGGGCGGGCGATGATATGGCCGAGCGCGATATGCGCGAGGCTGTCGCGGGCGAAGAGGCGGCCCCCCTGGATGATGAGGGGCCGCTTGACACGGCACCAGATGCGTTGATCCTCGCTGAGCCTGAGCCTGAGCCTGAGCCTGAGCCTGAGCCTGAGCCTGAGCCTGAGCCTGAGCCTGAGCCTGAGCCTGAGCCTGAGCCTGAGCCTGAGCCGGTCCGCGAAACCGAACCGGTGCCCGCGCCCGAACCTGTGCGCGATCCCGCGCCCGCACTCGACCCCGGGTTCCTGACCGAAGCACCGCCCGCATCCTTGCCCGCCACGGTGGCCTCTGGCCGCGCCGTGTCAGACTCGCAGGCGGCCTGGGCGGCCCTGCGCGAGGTGACGCTCGAACGCAAGCACCTGGTGCGTAACCGGCTCATCTCCGCCACGCGCGAAGACCCGGCGCATGTCGCCTTTGACGTGCTGCGCACCAAGCTGCTGGCCGCCTTGCGCAAGCAGGGCTGGCACCGTGTCGCGATCACCTCGGCCACGCCCGATTGCGGCAAGTCCTTTGTCGCCGCCAATCTCGCCATCAGCCTGTCGCGCAAGCCGGGGCTGCGCACGGTCTTGATGGATATGGACCTGCGCCGCCCCTCGCTGGCAAAGCTCTTTGGCGTGGCGAGGCCGGGGCCGGTCGCGCCGCTCCTCTTGGGCGAGAGCGATGCCGGGGCGCATCTGCTGCGGCCCGCGCCGAATGATCTCAATATCGGCCAGACGCTGGCACTGTGCCTCAACGACCGCGCCGAAAGCTATGCCGCCGAGTTGCTGCAATCGCCCGCCACCGGCGAGGCGCTGGCCGCGATGCAGGCGCGGCTCGCGCCCGATGTGGTGCTCTACGACATGCCGCCCGCGCTCTATCATGACGATGTGCTGGCGTTCCGCCCGCATTTCGACGGGGTGCTGATCGTGGTGGCGGGGGGGATGTCCACGGCGCAGGAGGTCCGCGACCTACGCGACAGGCTTGGCACCGATACGCCGCTTCTGGGGGTGGTGATGAACCGCGCCGAGGGCGAGGATATCACCCGCTACGACTATTGAGGCCGCGCCGCTCTATCCCTGATGCTCGGCCCCGATCCCCTGAAACATGGCGCGCAGATCGATCGTGCTTTCCTTGCCGATCCGCTCGAAGCTGGCATCGAGCCACGCCGCTGCCGTCTCGCGCCCGACATCGCGCAGCCGGGTGAGAAAGGCCCATTCCACGTTCATCTTGGACGACGCCCCCATCGGCTTCATCGCCGCCTCGTTCTCGATCAGGTGGACCTTTACGGGGCGGTAGTCCTCGGTCGAGAGCTTGCCCTGCCGGATCAGCCGATCGACGAAATCAATCGCGCGCAACTCCTTGAGCAGGCTGGCGTTGAAGCTGATCTCGTTCATCCGGTTCTGGATGTCCTGCGCGGTGCGCGGGGTGCCCTTGCGCTCGACCGGGTTGATCTGGATGACGATGATATCGTCGGTGCCGGTCTTGCCATAGAGCGGAAACAGCGCCGGGTTGCCCATATAGCCGCCATCCCAATAGGGCACGCCGTCGATTTCGACCGCCTGGTGGATATGGGGCAGGCAGGCCGAGGCCATCACCATGTCGGCGGTCAGGGCGTCGCGCGGAAAGACCTGCACGCGCCCGGTCTCGACATTGGTGGCCGAGATGAAAAGCTCGAAGGCGTGGCATTTGCGCACCATCTCGAAATCCACGCTTTCCTCGACCAGATCGCGCAGCGGATTGAGGTTGAGCGGGTTGAGCTGGTAGGGCGAGGCGACGCCGGTGAGCGCGTTCATGAAATGGTAGAACGGGTTGTTCTCCAGCCCCCAATTGCCGGTGATGCGGTCCACGGGGGTGCGTTGCAGCGGCGTGTTGCGCGCGCTCGCGCTCATCGAGCGCCAGAAATCGTCGAGCGCGGCGCGCGCGCCCTCGGGGCCTGCACGGGTATAGCCTGCGGCAAGCGCCACCGCGTTCATCGCCCCGGCGGATGTGCCCGAAATGCCCGCGATGCGCAGGCGGCCATCCTCGAGCAGGTAATCGAGCACCCCCCATGTGAACGCCCCGTGCGCGCCGCCGCCCTGGAGCGCGAGGTTGACGGGTTTTTGCTTGGGGGCCATGGAAATCGCTCCTTGCTGCGTTGCGGCATAACTCGTTTACCGCAAATCGCGCGGGGATTGTAGGGGGAATGGTCGCTGCCCCGGTAAAGCCCGCGTGTTCAGCGCGAAAACGCCACCGGCAGGGTGAAGCGGTGGCGCGGCCCCGGCAGGCGGTCGGGCTTGGCGGGCAGGCGCGCGCGGCGCACCGCCGTCACCGCCGCCGCATCGAGCCGGGCATCGCCCGAAGAGCGCGTGACCGCCACCGCCAGAAGCCGACCGTCGCCGCCCACGTCGAGCATCAGATGCGCGGTGCCCTGCGCGCGCGTGCCCGCCGGATAGCGTTTCTGCCGCTCGATTCGCGCCCGGATCGCGCCCCCCCACTGGCCCATGAGGCTGGTGCGGGTGGCAGCGTCGAGCCGTGCCGGGGCGTGAGCCTTGGCGCTGCCGCCCGCTTGCTGCTGACCGGTGCCGCGCGCGGTTTGCTTGGGTTGCGCGGGGGCGGGTCTGGAGGGTTTCGCGGCGGGTTGCGGGGTAGGGCGTGCAACGGGGCGCACGGGCCTTGGGGCCTCGGCGGTGCGGTGGTCGATCTCGGGCAGGGCGGCCATTCGCGGCGGTTTTGGCGCGTCGGGGCGGGGCGCGGGAAGGGTGGCGCGCTCTGGCGTGGCAGGGCGCGCGAACGCTTTGTCCGTCTGGGACGGTGCCGGTGTCGGGGCGCGGTGCGACAGGGCAGGCGCGGGCAGGGGGGCGGCGGGGAGCCGTGGCAGGCTGGGGGCCGCGTCTGCCTCGGGCCGTGTGGGAGCGGGCTCGCGGGCGGGGCTGTCTGAGGGCCGCAGCGCGGCGGGCAGGGCTTCGGGCCGGGGGAGGGCCTGCGGCGCGGGGGCGTCATCCAGAACATCGACCGGGCGCTCCCATGCCGCTACCAGCGCGGCCATCTGCGGGGCGGCGGCGGCGAGCGTCACGCTCTCGGCCCCGCCTTGCCCGCCCGCGCCGCCACCCTCGGGGGTGCCCGCCCAGATCCCGGCATGAACCGCCGCCGCCAATGCCACGAAGCCCGCGAATTCCAGCCCCCGGATCATTTCGCCCCCGTCACGATCTCGACCTCTGCCACCCCGCGCGCGGCCAGCTCCGGCAAGAGCCGCGCCAGCGCGCGCGCCTCCATCCCCGCATCGGCGCGGATCTGTAGGGGCGCGTCTGGCGTGGCGCGCGCGGCAAGTGCGTCCAGCACCGCCGCGCCGCGTGCCTCGTTGAAGGCCAGCCGCCCCTCGGCATCCATGTAAAGCGTGTCGGCGGGCACGGCGCGCGCGCCCGCGCCGCTTTGCGGCAGGATCACGTCAAAGGGGGCGGGGGGCGCGATCTGCGCGCTCATCAGGAAGAAGATGAGCAGCAGGAACACCACGTTTATCATCGGCACGATCGGCTCGATCGGTCGGCGGCGGCGGGGGGCGGAGAACTGCATCGGCCTACTCCACCACCATCAGACGCGTGAGGCCGGCGGCGGCGAGCGTGTCGCGCACCGCGATCAGCCGCGACAGCGGCACGCCCTCGGCGGGGCGCAGCACGATGATATCGCCGGGGGCGGACATCAGGGGGCCGAGGGCCTCGGGGAGGGCATCGAGGGCCACGGTCTGCCCGTTGAGGGTGAGGTTGTCGCGACCGATCACCACAAGGCGCGGCGGGCCGTCATAATCTGCCGCCCCCCCGCCCGTTGCCATGGGCAGCGAGAGGTCATGGCCGAAGCGCGCGGCCAGCATGAAGAACACCAGAAGCAGGAACACCACGTCGATCATCGGCGTGAGGCTGGGGCGGCGGGCGGCGCGGGGCGGGCCGAAGCTAAGCATCACGCGCCTCCCGAGGTGAATATGCGGGTGGCGGCGTCTTCCATGTCGGCCTGCACGCGGTCGGCCACGCTCTCGAACCACGTGAGCGCCGCCGAGGCCGGGATCGCCACCGCCATGCCTGCCGCCGTGGTCAGCAGCGCCTCCCATATCCCGCCCGCGAGCACCGATGGATCGGCGCTGTTGCCACTGGTCTGAAGCGCCTGAAAGGCCGCGATCATGCCCAGCACCGTGCCCAGAAGCCCGATCAGCGGCGCGATGGTGGCGATGAGTTCCAGCGCGCGCAAGCCGGTGCGCGCCTCGGACAGCAGCGCCTTGGCGACGCGGGTTGTCTCCTCGCGCGCCTGTGGCTCGGACCAGTGCGGGGCCTCGCGCGCCTCCATCGCCGCAAGCGCGAGGCGGGCGCGAAGCGAGCGGCGCGGGCGCAAGAGCGTCGCCGCCTCAACGCGTTGCCCGTGCTGCCAGAGCGTCACCGCGCGTTCGGTCACGGCGCCCGACCACGCGCCGCCAAGCAAGAGCCGCCACAGCTTCCACAGGATCAGCGCCAGCGTCAGCACCGACAGCGCCGCGATCACCCAGAGCGCCGGGCCGCCGCGGTCGAGAAATCCGGTGAGGGTGGTGCTATCCATGAAGGGCCTCCCGTGCCGCATCGGTTTCCCGCCAAAGCGCCACACCGCGCGCCACCGCGTCAAGCACGGCGCGGCCCACAGCCTCGCCCACAGCGGTGTGGAGCCCGGCATAGCGCGTCGCGCCTTCGGGCGCGGCGAGCGCGATGCAATCGGTGCCGGTGCCGGTGGCGGGGCCGGTGGGCAGCGCGATCCCGGCGGCAAGAATGGCGGCGGTGCGGGCCTGCGTGATGATGCTCAGCGCTTCGATCCGCGCGGCCTCGGTGAGGCCCTCAGACAGGTGCAGCGCGATGTTGATCGTGCCCCAGCCATGGGCCTCGGCGGGCAGGCGCGTGCCCACCGATTCGGCATTGGTGAGGCCCACCGTGGCCACGGCGCGGGCGCGGATGCCATCCACGCTGGCCGTGGCCTCGGTGACCTGCGCGATATTGCAGGAGGTGAGGAAACAGACCGCATCGGACGCGCCGCGCGCGGCAAGCTCGGCGTCGAGCCATGCCTCGACATCGAGATCCTCGGGCAGGTCGGCATTGCGCACCTCGCGCCACAGGATGCGCCGCGCGCGCACGAGGCCGGGGCGGTTCACGGCCCAGCTCAGCACCGGCATATCCGCGCCAAGATCGAGCGTGAGCCACGGGTGGTCATGGTGCAGCGCGATCATTCTATCACCTCCAGCGGCTGAAACACCGGGCCTTGGGGGGTGGTCGCATAATGCGCGGTGACGTGGAAAATGCGGGCGAGGTTGTCGGGGGTCAGCACCTCGGCGGGCACCCCGTCGGCGGCCACGCCGCCCTCGCCCAGAAGGATGAGGCGGGTGCAATGACGTGCTGCCAGCCCAAGATCGTGCAGCGAGGCGAGCACGGCGCGGCCCTGATGCGCGAGGCGGGCAAAGACCTGCATCGTGGCGATCTGATTGGCCGGATCGAGGCCTGCAATCGGCTCGTCGGCCATCAGGAGGGGCGTGTCCTGCGCCAGCGCGCGCGCAATCAGCGCCATCGCCTGCTCGCCCCCCGAGAGCCGCGTGGCGGTGCGGTGGCGCAGGGCGTCCAGCCCCATCGTGGCCAGCGCGCGGTCCACATGTGCGCGGTCCTGCGGCCCCATCCCCTGCCAGCCCGCCAGATGTGGCGTGCGCCCCAGCGCCACCAGGGTTTCCACCGTCAGCGGCCAGGCGATGTCGCGCGCCTGCGGCATCCAGGCGGCGGTGCGCCCCCGCGCCTCGGGCGACAGCGCGGCAAGGCTGCTTACGCCCTCATGCGGCAAAAGGCCAAGCGCCGCGCGCATCAGCGTGGTCTTGCCTGCGCCGTTGGGGCCGATCAGGCCGACGAACTCGCCCGGCCCCATATCGAGCGTGACGCCCGAGAGGATCGCGCGCCCCCGCAGCGTGACACCAAGATCGCGGAGCGACAGGAGGCTCATTGCTGCGCCCCCCGCGTCTTGTAGATGAGATGCAGGAAGAGCGGCGCGCCGACGATGGCGGTGAGCACGCCGAGTTTCAGGTCGCGCTCGGGCAGGATCAGGCGCACGGCAAGGTCTGCCGCCAACAGCATCGCCGCGCCACCCAAGGCCGAGGCCCAGAGCAGCCGCGAGGGCCGCGCGCCGACGAGGGGCCGCAAGAGGTGCGGCACGACAAGGCCGACAAAGCCGATGGCACCGGCCACCGCCACCGACGCCCCCACCATCGCCGCCGTGCCCAGCACCAGCGTGAGGCGCAGGCGGGCAAGGCGCAGGCCCATCGCCTCTGCCGCGTCCTCGCCCAGCGTCAGCGCGTCAAGCCCGCGCCTGAGACTGAGGAGCGCCAGCCCCCCCGCCAGCATCAGCGGCAAGGCGAGCCACACATGGGTCATCGAGCGGTCGGCGAGCGAGCCCATCATCCAGAACACGATTTCCGAGGCGGCATAGGGGTTGGGCGATAGGTTGAGCACCAGCGAGGTGAGCGCTGCGGCCAGCGCCGAAATCGCGATCCCGGCAAGGATGAGCGTGATCGAGCCGCCGCGCGGCCCGGCCAGCATCAGGATCAGCAGAACGCCGGTGCCCGCGCCCGCAAGGGCTGCGAGCGGCAGCGCAAGGGTCAGCGTGGCCGCCAGCCCGGTATGGATCGCCAGCACCGCGCCCAGCGCCGCGCTGCCCGAGACGCCGATCAGCCCCGGCTCGGCCAGCGGGTTGCGCAGATAGCCTTGCAGCGCCGCGCCCGAGAGGCCGAGGGCCGCGCCGATCATCACACCCAGGATCGCGCGCGGCAGGCGGATCTCGCGCATCACCAGCGGCGTGGGGCCGTCGCCGCCAAGGATCAGCGCCGCCAACCCGTCAAGCGGGCTGATCCCCGCCGGGCCAACGGCCAGTGAGGCGAGAAACAGCGCCGCGACCAGCGCCGAGAGGGCAAGCGCGAGCGGTCTCATTCCAGCCCCTCGCGCGCGCGCACCAGTGTCTCCACCGCGCCAAGCACATGCGGCGTGCCGCAGATCCAGTCGGGCGAGGTGATGCGCAGCCCGGCGGTGCCCGCGCTCAGCCGCTCGAGCGCGGGATGGGCCATGACCGCCTCGGAGCGCGAGGCACCGGGCAGCGGCTCGGCGCGGATGAGCAGCTCGGGCGCGGCCATCACCAGCCGTTCCAGCGCCAGCGTGCCGCCGCCGCGCAGGCCAAGATCGCGGGCGATGTTGTCAAAGCCTGCCGCGCGCAGGATATCGTCCGCGAGCGTGCCGCCGCCGAGGCTGTAGCCGTTGGGATGATAGAGCGCGGCGCTATGGCTTGGCCCTTGGCGGCGCAAGGCGGCAAGGCGCGCGTCAAAGCGGGCGATGAGCGCGCGGCCCGCCGCCTCGCGGCCCAGCACCCCGGCCATCTGCGCGATGCGCGCGCGGGTATCGTCGAGCGAGCGCGCGGTGTCGAACTGTTCCACCCGCAGGCCGATGCGGCGCAGCATCCCCACCGTGGCCGGATCGCTATAGGCCCCGGCCAGCACCAGATCGGGCCGCAAGAGATAGACCTCCTCGGCGCGGCCCTGATTGGCGGGAAAGGCGCGGGCCTCGCGGGCCATGGCCGAGCTATGCGGATCGGCGGCCAGGCGCGACACCGAAACAAGCTGCCCCGGCGCGGCTAGCATCATCGCAAGCTGATCGGTGCACAGGTTGATCGACACGACGCGCGCCGGGACCGGATCGGCATGGGCCCGCGTCATGGTGACGGCCCCCGCAAAAGCGAGGGCCAGAACAAAGGGTACGAGCCTAGAACGACGCACGAAGCCCCACAAAGGCCGACCGGCCAGCGGTGTTGAACCCGCCCGCCGTTTCGTAATCCTCGTCAAAGAGGTTCTCGACGCGGATATAGGCGGTTGTGCTGTCGGTCAGGGCATGGCTCAGCCCCATGCCGACGAGGGTATAATCACCCACCTTGTTGTTCGCAGGCGCAAAGGCGCTCGGGTCTACATCGGCAACGTGGCGGATATCAAAGCTGCCCGACAGGCGATCCGACAGGGTGGCGTCGAGCCCGATGACGGCGTCATGCTTGGGCGTGCGCGGCCTCTGCTGCCCATTGGCCTCTTCGGAGTCGGTGAATGTGTAGTTCGCGTAGAGGCTGAGGAACGCGTTGATTTGCGCCTCTGCTGACAGCTCGATCCCCCTCGACGTGGTTTCGCCGGGCACCTGTCCGAAACAGCCAGAGCCCGAGCCGCAGGCGATGGCGCCTGGATCGAAGTCGATCAGGTCATCAATGGTAATGTGAAACAGCGTGGCCTCGATCCGGCCATTTCCGAAGAGCCGCTCGACACCGATCTCGTAGCTTTCGCTGTCCTCAGGTTTCAGGTTCGGGTCGCCGAAGGCGCTGAACCGCTCGAAAAGCGACGGCGCGCGAAAGCCGGTCCCGGCAACCGCGCGCACCGCCCAGTCATCACCGGGACGCCAGACGGCGGCGGCGCGGCCCGTCAACTCGCCGCCGAATTCGCCGTCCTCGTCGTGGCGCAGCGCCAGCGAGATGTCGACTGTGTCGCTTGCGGGCAGGATCCATTCCACCGTCGTCGCGAGATTGTCGTTGGAGCCGCTGGTATCTGCCTTGAAGCTTTCCTCGGTATATTCGAGACCAAAACTGAGCGTGCCAGCCGATCCGATATCCGCGCTTCCGAGATAGGCGAATTCGTCGCGCTCGCCGTCAAAGCGCGGGGTGAAGGCCCCCGGTGAGGTATCGCGCCGCTCGATGTCGAAATAGCCATAGGACAGTTCGTGATTGATCGCTCCGGTTTGCAGTCGGGCAAATCCGCGCAGGCCGAGTTCCTCTGTCAGAATCTGCCCGGCGGTTCCGCCGAACGGATCGAAATCGGCTTCGTTGTCGCGGTAGATCATGGAGCCGCCGACCGTCAGGGCGTCGGTGGCGTCAACCTCGCCCGAGAGCGTGAGCATGTCCTGCTCGAACCCGTCATCCTCGGAATTGTTGGCGTTGGCCGAAAAGCCGTCGCTGTCGATACGGTTATAGCTCAGCGCCACCTCGCCGCGCGCGCCGCGATAGCCGAGGTTGAGCGCGCCGGTCGTGGTGGAGAACGCGCCCGCCTCGGCGCGCACCTCGCCCGACAGCCCATCGCGGCTGGGCTGCCATGTCGTGATGTCGATCACGCCGCCGATCGCCTCGGAGCCGTAGAGCGCCGATTGCGAACCCTTGAGCACCTCGATCCGCCCGAGGCCCGCCCCGGTGAGCCCGCCGAAATTGAACTGGTTCTGCGTGCCCGACGGGTCTGACATGTCGATACCGTTGATCCGCACCCCGACATAGCGCGCGGGCAGGCCGCGCAACTGGATCGAGGAAGACGCCCCGAGCGGGCCGTTGCTGGTCGAATTGACACCGGGCAGCCGGTCGAGCCGGTTGGTGAGCGCGGTGTCGGAGGTTTCCACGTCGCGCCCGTTGATGATCTCGACCGAGGCACCGGTGCGGGCGATCTCCTGTGGTGTGAGGCTGCCCGAAACGGTGATCGTGTCAAGCTCGAACGCTTCTTGGGCGACGGCGGGGGCCGTCGCGAGGGCGCAGATCGCGCAGGTGGCAAAATATCTCATGTCTTGTCCCCCAATGCCTGATTTGGCATCGTTTCAAGTCGTATCGGTCATTGGAAAGGACATGCCCCCTCCGCAGACGGTGAAAGTGCCACCACTACGGAAAGGTCCGTTATCCACGGCGCGCCCCGCGCCCGGATAGGGTGATCACTTCGGCAGGTCTCCTGACTTGCGGGTCATCGCTTGGCCGGACCTTCCCACACCCGAGGGTGCAGTGGTGTATCCCGGCTTCGCTCGCCGCTTACAGTTGCGGGGGCAGTCACGGAATTGATCCAAAGGCCGGATCGCACCGTATTCCCTATTATCCGGGAGTTTATTCCCGGACCGAAGCAGCCCCGCGATACGCCCCGCGCGGGATTCGCGCAAGCGAAAATCACGCTTGCCGCGCTGGTTCCGTGCGCGCTAAGCCAAGCTCAGGCACGGGTGGTAAAGGGGGCCAAGGGCATGGGCTGGGCAGAATATATCCTTGCGCTGGCGATGTTTTTTCTCAGCCACAGATTGCCATTGAGGCCATCGGTCAAGGCGGCGCTGGTGGCGCGGCTGGGCGCGCGCGGCTTTGGGCTTGGCTATTCCGCCCTGTCGCTGGGGGTGCTTTACTGGGTGATCGTGGCGGCGGGGCGCGCGCCGCATGTGCCGCTCTGGGGCTGGGCTGCGTGGCAGGGCCATGTCACGCTGGCGGTGATGCTGGCGGTCTGCCTACTGGTGGCGCTGGCGGTGGCGCGGCCCAACCCGTTCTCTTTTGGCGGGCGCGAGGGGGCGGGGTTCGACCCCGCGCGCCCCGGTCTTGTCCGCTACACGCGTCACCCGCTGCTTTGGGCGCTGGCGCTTTGGGCGGGGGCGCATCTGCTGCCCAATGGCGATCTGGCGCATGTCGTGCTCTTTGGCCTTTTCGCGGGGTTTGCCCTGCTGGGGCGATGGATCGTGGATCGTCGCCGCAAGCGCGTGATGGGGGCAGACTGGGCGCGGCTTGACACTGCGCGCCGTGCCGGGCCGCTCTGGCCGCCGCGCCCCGCCTCATGGCCCGCCACGGGGCTGCGCCTCGCGATTGGCCTTGCGCTCTATGGTCTGCTCATCGCCGCGCACCCGCTTGTGATCGGGGTTTCGCCGCTGCCCTGAGCGGCCTGCGACCAATCGGGGCACTTGACCCCGCCCGCCGCACTCGCCAAGAACCGGTGCAGGCGGAACGGAGAGAACAAGATGGTGCGCAAGGCCGAGAACGGGGCCGATCTGCTGGATCGCGAAAAATCGCGGCGCGTGAGCGCGCTGGCAGAGCTGTGGCCGTTCCTGCGACCCTATCGCGCGCTGCTGGTGGCGGCCATATCCGCGCTGGTGCTGACGGCGGCTGTCGCGCTGATGCTGCCGATGGCGGTGCGCCGGGTGGTGGATAATTTCGGCGGCGAGGATGGCGGGCTTCTGGATCGCTATTTCGGTGCGGCGCTTGTTATCGCGGCGCTGCTGGCGCTGGGCACGGGGGCGCGGTACCTCTTGGTCTCGCGGCTGGGCGAGCGGGTGGTGGCTGATATTCGCAAGGCGGTGTTTGATCGCGTGATCGGCATGAGCCCGGCCTTTTATGAGCGGGTGATGACCGGCGAGGTGCTGAGCCGGATCACCACCGACACGACGCTGATCCTGTCGGTGATCGGTTCGTCGGTGTCGATCGCGCTGCGCAATATTTTGCTGTTCGTGGGCGGCATGGCGCTGATGCTGCTGACCTCGGCCAAGCTCACCGGGCTGGTGCTGCTGATCGTGCCGCTGGTGGTAGTGCCGATCCTGTTTCTGGGGCGGAAGATGCGGGTGCTGAGCCGCGAGAACCAGGACTGGATCGCGCAAAGCTCTGGCAATGCGTCCGAGGCGCTCTTGTCGGTGCAGACGGTGCAGGCCTTTACCCACGAGGCGCAGAGCCGCGCGCATTTCGGCGATGTGACCGAGCGCAGCCATGACGCCGCGCGCCGCCGGGTCAACACCCGAGCGCTGATGACGGTGATCGTGATCTTCCTCGTGTTCACCGGCATTGTCGGCGTGCTCTGGATCGGGGCGCGCGATGTGCGCGCGGGCGGGATGACGGCCGGCGCGCTGGTGCAATTCGTGATCTACTCGGTGATGGTGGCGGGCGCGGTGGCGGCGCTGTCGGAGATATGGGGCGAGATGCAGCGCGCGGCCGGCGCGACCGAACGGCTGGTCGAGCTGCTGCGCGCCGACGATCCGGTCAAAGACCCCACAGCCCCCGTGGCCGTGCCGCGCCCGGTGCGCGGCGAGATCGTGTTCGAGCGGGTGCAATTCGCCTATCCGGCGCGGCCTGAGACACCGGCGCTCGATGATTTCAGCCTGACCATCAAGCCCGGCGAGACGGTGGCGCTTGTCGGGCCGTCGGGGGCGGGCAAGACCAGCGTGATCCAGTTGATCCTGCGGTTCTACGATCCCGGTGCCGGGCGCATCACGCTGGACGGTGTGCCGCTGCCGGATATGGCGCGGCACGCGTTTCGCGGCGCGCTGGCGCTGGTGCCGCAAGAGCCGGTGATCTTTGCCGCCTCGGCGCGCGAGAACATCCGCTTTGGCCGCCCCGAGGCGAGCGATGCCGAGATCGAGGCCGCCGCCCGCGCCGCCCATGCGCATGAGTTCATCGCCGCGCTGCCCGAGGGCTATGACACCTATGTGGGAGAGCGCGGCGTGATGCTCTCGGGCGGGCAGAAACAGCGCATCGCCATTGCCCGTGCGATCCTGCGTGACGCGCCGGTGCTGCTTCTCGACGAGGCCACGAGCGCGCTTGACGCCGAGAGCGAACGCGCGGTGCAGACCGCCGTCGAGGCGATGGCGCAGACGCGCACCACCATCATCGTGGCGCATCGGCTTGCCACGGTGAAAAAGGCCGACCGCATCGTGGTGATGGATCAGGGCCGCATCGTCGCGCAGGGCACGCATGACAGCCTTGTGGCCGAGAACGGGCTTTATGCGCGGCTGGCGCGGTTGCAATTCACCGATGGGGTGGCGGCGTGATCGCGACCATCCGTCCCTTGCCGACGGGGCCGCAATCTGGAATAACATCTGCGGTGACATGAACGGAGTTCCCCATGCGCGCACGCATCTACAAACCCGCCCGGACCGCCACGCAATCGGGTGTGGCCAATACGCAGAAATGGGTGCTGGAATTCGTCTCTGAAAGCGCGCGGGAGATCGACCCGCTGATGGGCTGGACCTCGAATGCCGATACGCAGGCGCAGGTGCGGTTGCGATTCTCCACCAAGGAGGCCGCGCTTGAATATGCAAGCGACCACGGCATTGACGCCGTGGTGCAAGAGCCGCATGGGCGCAAGCCCAACATCCGCGCCGGTGGCTATGCCGAAAATTTCGCCACCAAGCGGCGGCAGGTCTGGACGCATTGAGCGCCATCGCGCGATTTGTGACGGTTTTTTGACACGCATCAAGGTGGTGGGTTCCGGCAAAGGTTAGGATTGGCGCAACCAATTCAGACCCGAGCGGGAGCCTTTTGATGACGGACGCCACCACCAGCCTTGACTCCACCGCCGACCCCGAGGCGCAGGCCGTTGCCCCGACTGCCCCGGTGGGCAGAGCGCCAGAGACCGCGACGCTGCGGCAGGCCTTCGAGAACGGGGATTATCCCTATCAGACCCGGCTCAGCCGTCGCACCTACGAGGCGCAAAAGGCGCGGATTCAGGCCGAATTGCTCAAGGTGCAGCTTTGGGCGCAGGAGACCGGGCAGAAATTCGTGCTGATTTTCGAGGGGCGCGATGCGGCCGGCAAAGGGGGCACGATCAAGCGCTTTACCGAGCACCTCAACCCGCGCGCGGCGCGTGTCGTGGCGCTCAACAAGCCCTCGGACATAGAGCGCGGGCAATGGTATTTCCAGCGCTATATCGAGCATCTGCCCACGGAGGGCGAGATCGTGCTTTACGACCGCTCGTGGTATAACCGCGCGGGCGTGGAGCGGGTGATGGGCTTTTGCGAGCCGCATGAGTATCTCGAATTCATGCGCCAGACCCCCGATCTTGAACGGATGCTGGTGCGTTCGGGGGTCCGGCTTTACAAATACTGGTTCTCGGTCAGCCAAGGCGAACAGCGCGCGCGCTTCGCCAGCCGCGAGACCGACCCGCTGAAACAGTGGAAGCTCAGCCCGATCGACCGTGCCAGCCTCGATAAGTGGGACGACTACACCGAGGCCAAGGAGGCGATGTTCTTTTACACCGATACCGCCGATGCGCCCTGGACGGTGGTCAAATCCGACGACAAGAAGCGCGCGCGGCTCAACTGTATGTTGCATTTCCTGAATTCGCTGGAATACCCCGGCAAGGATCGCCGGATCGCCCATGCGCCGGACCCGCTGATCGTCTCGACGGCGCAGCATGTGCTGCACAAATCCGATCACATACTGGGCAAGTCGCTGCATCCCGATACGCGCGCGGGGCGCTGATCGGGGGGGAGTATCTGACGGCTCGGTGTGTGGGGCGTGCCGAAGAGGCTGGAGCCGCCATTTGCAGTATATTCCCCCCGCGCGGAATCAAGGCGTGCCCCGCACGCCGCCCGATCGCCCGCCCGACCGCCGGGACGGGCGGGCGCTTCTGCGACGTGGCATCCCGCATCAGCGTTCAAGTATTTTGCGCCATAAAGCGCACTCCACACCCGTTGCAGCGCCCACCCGCGGTCGGGCACTCGCGCGGCTCGTCGCATCGTATCGAATGACGTCTCAAGGCCCCCGCGCCATCCCGCGCCGGCCCTGCCAGCGGTCGCAGGCTACCTGACCATCAGCGCCTCGGCGGCGGCGCGGGCCTCGGGGGTGACATGCTCGCCCGAGAGCATCCGGGCGATCTCGGCCACGCGCTCGGGGTCGCTCAACGCGCGCACTGTCGAGAGGGTGACATCATCGGCCACGCGTTTTTCCACCCGCCAGTGATAGGCCCCGCGCGCCGCGACCTGCGGCGAGTGGGTGACAACCAGCACCTGACGGCCCGCCGCCAGCCGCGCGAGACGGCGGCCAACCGCGTCGGCGGTGGCCCCGCCAACGCCGCGGTCGATCTCGTCGAAGATCATCGTCAGGCCGGTCTCGGGAGCCGACAGGCACAGCTTGAGCGCCAGCAGGAAGCGGCTGAGTTCGCCACCCGAGGCGATGCGCGAGAGCGGGCCGGAGGGCGCGCCGGGATTGGTGGCGACGGTAAAGCTCACCATGTCGCGGCCCTGCGGCCCCGGCTCGGCCTCTGTGGTCTCGGTGGTAAAGACCGCGCGTTCCATCTTGAGCGGGGCAAGCTCGGCCATCACGGCGGCATCGAGCCTTGCGGCGGCGCCCCGGCGCGCGTCGCTGAGCGCTTGGGCGATCACGTCATAGTGCCGGGCGGCGTCGTCGCGCGCCGTGCGCAGCGCCGCCAGATCGCCCGCGCCTGCATCCAGCGCCGCGAGCCGCGCGCGCAATGTGTCGGCAAAGCCCGCCAGATCGTCGGGCAGCACGTCATGCTTGCGCGCCAGCCCGCGAATGGCAAAGAGCCGCTCTTCGCAGCGTTCAAGCTCGAACGGATCGAAGGAAAGCGCCTCGAGCGCGTGGCCGGTCTCGCGCCCCGCCTCGTCAAGCTCGACCAGCGCGCGCGAGAGCGCGGCGAGCGCGGCGTCGAGCCGCCCCTCGGCCTTGTCGGCGACCCCGTCGAGCCAGCGCAGCGCATCGCCCGCCGCGCCCTCGGCCCCCTCGGGCCCAAGCGCCTGCGCCGCGCGGGCGATATCCTCGCGGATGCGCTCGGCCCCCTGCATCAGACGGCGCTCGGTATCGAGCGCGGCCTCCTCGCCGGGCTGCGGGTCGAGCTTGTCCAGCTCGGCCACAGCGTGGCGCAGGAAATCCTCCTCGGCGCGGATCTCGGCCAGCCCCGCCTCGGCCTCGTCGAGCGCCTTTTGCGCGGCGGCGCGGTCACGCCATGCCGCGCGCACCGCCTGGCGCTGTGGCTCCAGCCCGGCAAAGGCGTCGAGCATGTCGCGGTGGCCCCGCGGATCGAGCAGGCCGCGATCATCGTGCTGGCCGTGCAATTCCACCAGCGTGGCCGATAATTGCCGCAGCACCTCGCCCGAGACGCGGCGATCATTCACCCAGGCGGTCTTGCGCCCGTCCGCGCTATTGACCCGGCGCAGGATCAGTTCGCCCTCGTCACCCGGCAGCCCCGCCTCGGCCAGCACCGCGCGGGCCGGGTGATCGGCGTGCAGATCGAAGGCCGCCACCACCTCGCCACGCTCGGCCCCGGCGCGGACCAGTTCGGCGCGCCCGCGCCAGCCCAGCACGAAGCCGAGACAATCGAGCAGGATGGATTTGCCGGCCCCGGTCTCGCCGGTGAGCACGTTCAGACCGGGCCGGAAGCCAAGCTCCAGCCGGTCGATGATGAGCATGTCGCGGATTTCAAGCGCGCAAAGCATGACGCCGATCCCTCGGGCGGGGGATCACCCCGCCCCCCCTAGAGCCACCGGCCAAGCACGGTCTGGCGATAGATTTCCTGGAGCCAGCCATCGCCCGCCGCCTCGAGCGTATAGCCCCGCCCGGTCAGGAGCTTGTAGCTGTCCTCATACCACTGGGTGCCGCGGAAATTGTGGCCAAGGATCGCGCCTGCCGTGCGCGCCTCGTTCACCAGGCCAAGCGACAGGTAGGATTCGACCAGCCGGTGCAGCGCCTCGGCGGTATGGGTCGTGGTCTGGAAATCCTCGACCACCACACGAAACCGATTGGCGGCGGCGGTAAAGTTGTCGCGCTTGAGATAATAGCGCCCGATTTCCATTTCCTTGGAGGCGAGGTGATCGAAGGCAAGATCGAATTTCAGCCGCGCGGCATTGGCATATTGGCTGTCGGGATAGCGCTCGATGACCTCGCGCAGCGCCTGCAACGCCTGAAAGGTCAGTTTCTGGTCGCGGCCGATTTCGTCGATCTGGTCGTAATAGCTCAGCGCCAGAAGATACTGGGCATAGGCCGCGTCCTCGTCGGCGGGGTAGAAATCGATATAACGCTGCGCTGCCGCGCGGCTTTCCTCGTAGGATTTGTCCTGATGATGGGCCCAGGCCTGCATGATGACCGCGCGCTTGGCGAGGCCGGAATAGGGATAGAGCCGCTCGACCTCGGCATAGCTTTGCGCCGCAAGCTTGGGCTTGCCGCGTTCGAGATCGTATTCTCCGCGCTCGAAAATCTGCTGCGCGGTGAAATTCTCGTAATTGATATTGCCGCGCTCGACGCTTTTGCCGCCGTCACAGCCAGCGATAAGCAGCACCACGAAGGCCACCCCTACCAGCCGCGCCGGACCCTTGCCGATAGTCATGCACATTCTTCCCGTCGTTTCGCAACAGCGGCCACCCCGCCACCGGCACCCTCTAGCACATAAATCTGCGGTGCAAAACGGGTTTGGCGCGGGGCGCGCGCCGCGGGCGCGATCGCGGATCAGGCGGCGCGGGCAAGCGCACCAAAAGGTGCCCCAAGGGCAGGCAGGTGTGCCGCCGGGACGGTGGCGCAGGTGAAGATGCGGTAATTCGCGGGATCGGAAAACACCGCGCGCATCAGCTCGTTGGTCAGCGCATGGCCCGCGCGCACCCCCTGGTAGAGGCCGATCACCGGCAAGCCGGCCAGCCCCAGATCGCCCAGCGCGTCGAGCATCTTGTGCCGCACCGCCTCGTCGGCATGACGCAGCCCGCCGGGGCTCAGCACCTTGTCGCCATCGACGACGACGGCGTTTTCCAGCGATCCGCCCAGCGCCAGCCCCTTGGCGTGCATCAGATCGACATCGGCCTTGCGGCAGAAGGTGCGTGCATTTGACAGCTCGCGCACGAAGCTGCCATCGGACATGTCGAGGGTCTTGGTCTGCACGCCGATGGCCGCGTCGGCAAAGTCGATGGTGAACTCCATGCGCAACGTGTCATTGGGCGAAAGCCGCGCGCGCGTCGCGCCGCGGCTTACCTCGACCGGGCGCACGATCCGGAACGCCTGAACCGGCGCGGCCTGCGACACGAGGCCCACGGCAAGGATTTTCGTCACGAAGGGCGCGGCGCTGCCATCGACGATGGGCAGTTCCGATCCGTCGATATCGAGCGTGGCGTTGTGGATGCCGCAGCCGACAAGCGCGGCCATCACGTGCTCGACCGTCGAGACCGAGACCCCATCCGCCCCGACAAGCCGCGTGCAAAGCGGCGATTGCACGACCCGGTCCCACGAGGCCGGAATGATGGGGGCTGCGGCCCCGAGATCGGTGCGGCGAAAGACGATGCCTGATCCGGCAGGTGCCGGACGTATGACGAGACGGGCCGGCCTGCCGGAATGCAGCGCGATACCGTCGAACCTGATTGCATGACTGATTGTTTTTTGCATTTTTCTGCCCTTGTCCTTGCCCGGATCGCCCGGCTTTTGCGGAGGGTCTCAGTGGCCTTCCGTCCTGCGGGCGATCATCACGAAATCGTGACTATGGATGGCGTAGAGGCCGCGCCGGGCAGGCTCAATTCAATCTTTGCGACCGGCTGAAATATCGCGGCTCAGGGGCTGGCGGGAACTTGCTCATTCAATTAAATAATTGATTTAGAATAATAAAAAGGCCGCCCCGAGGGGCGGCCAGATCGCGGTTCAGAGTGCTATTTTCTCAGTTGGCCTGACGCCGCAGGAAGGCCGGAATCTCGATCTGATCCTCTTCTTCCTGCGCGCGCGGCGCGGGCTGGGGCGCGCGGGCCGCCTGCATCGGCGGTTGATGGCGCGCCGGGCGCGGGTCCTCTTGAGCGCCATGGCCGGTCATCCGGTTGATGAGAGAATTGATCCCGAAACGCGGCTTGTCCTCCTGCGCCTCAGGCTCTGCCTCGCGGGTCGGGGCGGGGCGCTGCTGGCGGGGCTGCGAGGGCGCATTGTTCACCGCCGCCTGAAGCCGCCGCATCGCGTCGGGCGAGGGGGTGCCGGGCGCAGGCGCGCGGGGCGCGAGGAACGCGTCAAGCTCGTCCTCGATCTCCATGCTGTCTTGGCGCTGGGTCACGGCCTCTTCGGCGCGGGGCTGGTAGGCGGGCGGGGGCAGGTCGTCATCGGCCTCGCGCGCGTCATAGGCGCTGGCCTCTGCCGGTTCGGCGTAGCTGTCTTCGGCACGGTCAAACAGCGACGGCTCCTCGGTCGCGGCAGTGGCGGCACCATGTTCGGCGTGCATCTCGGCCTCGACCGTCTCGGGCTGCCGCAGCGGCTGTGCCATGGAGCGGCGCGGCACCGGCATGTCGGTGGTGGCCTCCGTCACGTCGATCCCGGTGGCGACCACGCTCACGCGCATCCGGCCTTCCATATTGGTGTCAAGCGTGGAGCCGACGATGATATTGGCATCGGGGTCCACCTCTTCGCGGATGCGGTTGGCGGCCTCGTCAAGCTCGAACAGGGTCAGGTCATGGCCGCCGGTGATGTTGATGAGCACGCCGCGCGCGCCGCGCAGGCTGATTTCATCGAGGAGCGGGTTGGCGATGGCCTTTTCGGCGGCTTGCACGGCGCGGTTTTCGCCCTCGGCCTCGCCGGTGCCCATCATCGCCTTGCCCATCTCGTCCATCACCGCGCGCACGTCGGCGAAATCGAGGTTGATGAGGCCGGGGCGCACCATCAGGTCGGTCACGCCCTTGACGCCTTGATAGAGCACGTCATCGGCCATCGAGAACGCCTCGGTAAAGGTGGTCTTGTCGTTGGCGAGGCGAAACAGGTTCTGGTTGGGGATGATGATGAGGGTATCAACCATCTTTTGCAGCGCTTCGACACCGGCCTCGGCCTGGCGCATCCGCTTGGCCCCCTCGAACTGGAACGGCTTGGTGACGACGCCCACGGTCAGCACGCCAAGCTCGCGCGCGGCCTGCGCGATGATCGGCGCGGCCCCGGTGCCGGTGCCGCCGCCCATGCCCGCAGTGATAAAGCACATATGCGCGCCTGCGAGGTGATCGACGATCTGTTCGATGCTTTCTTCGGCGGCGGCGGCCCCGATCGAGGCCTTGGCACCCGCGCCGAGGCCCTCGGTCACCTTCACGCCAAGTTGCACGCGGCTTTCGGCCTGACTCTGGCTGAGGGCCTGGGCGTCGGTGTTGGCCACGACGAAATCGACGCCGTCAAGCGCCTTGTCGATCATGTTGTTGACCGCGTTGCCGCCCGCGCCGCCGACACCGAAAACGGTGATCCGGGGCTTGAGGTCGTCATGTCCGGGGAGTGAAAGGTTGAGTGTCATTGCTCTGTCCGCCTGTCTCTGGGCCTGTCTGCGCAGGCCGTTTTCCGCCTGATTGTCCCCATTCTTACCGATGGTTGCGTCAATCGTCATCAAAAAAACATCGTCACACCACCAAATATACTATGTTTCATGGGCTTTTTCGCGGTATTTCGCTCATCTTGCCACATATTGCGGTTACCAATTGTCCCGAAACCATTTGACCGCGCGCCGCAGCGACCGCGCCGGGTAGCGATCCACGGGTATGTCGAAATCCCACCATTCGTCCTGCGGGTTGGCCGCGAACAGGCACATGCCGACGGCGCTGGCGAAGGCCGGGCCGGTGGCGGCCTGCGGCAGGCCATGCACGCGCAAGGGCCGCCCGAGGCGCACGCGCTGCCCGAGGATGCGGCTTGCCAGCCCGTCGAGGCCGGGGATCTGGCTGCCGCCCCCCGTGAGCACGATCTGCTGGCTGGGCAGGTGCTCGAACCCCGCCGCATCAAGCCGGGCGCGCACCTCTTCGAGGATTTCCTCGACGCGCGGGCGCATGATGCCGATCAGCTCGGCGCGGCTGACCTTGCGGCGGTCATGCTCGAAATCGCCGGTCTCGCCGCCGGTCTCGATCATCTCGCGGTCATCCATGCCGGTGGCCACGACGCCGCCATAAAAGGTCTTGATCCGCTCGGCGGTGGCCTGCGGGATCTGCAACCCCATCGAGATGTCGGAGGTGACGTGATCGCCGCCCATGCGCACGGTATCGGCATAGATCATGTGCTTCTTGATGAAGATCGACAGCCCGGAGCTGCCGCCGCCAAGATCGATGCAGGCGGCACCCAGTTCCTGCTCGTCCTCGACCAGCGCCGCCACCCCCGAGACATAGGCCGAGTTCGCCACGCCCGCGAGCTCCATGTCGCAGCGCTTGACGCAATGGGCGAGGTTCTGGACCGCCGCCGCATCCACCGTGAGCATATGCATGTCACAGGCCAGCCGGTTGCCGATCTGGCCGCGCGGATCAATCAGGCCGGAGCGGTGATCGAGCGCGAAATTCACCGGCTGCGCGTGCAGCACCTCGCGCCCGTCGCCGATATCGGGCACCTCGCTGGCGCTCAGCACGCGGCTGATATCCTGGTCGGTCACGGTCTGCCCGGTGATCTCGACCTCGCCGGCAAGCCCGTAGCTGCGCGGCCCCGCGCCCGAGAAACAGGCGATGACGTGATCGACGCGGATCTGCGCCATTTTCTGCGCCGCCTGCACGGCGGTGCGGATCGCGCGCTCGGTCTCGGCCATGGCCTCGATCTCGCCGAAACGCACCCCGCGCGAGCGTGTCGTGGCCGCCCCGATCACCCGGAACCCGGCCTGGCCCGCCATGCGCCCGACCTTTTCGGCGGCGGCAAAGCGCCCGGTGCCGTCAAAGCGCAGCACGAGGCAGGAAATCTTGGATGTGCCCACGTCCAGAACCGCCACCACGCCGCGCTGGATCGCCGCCTTGCGCATGGCGCGCATCGCCCGTTGGGATTGGTAAAGCTCGATCATCTCCTGTCCGCTCCTGCCGCCTGTCCTGTCGCTAGTCCTGCCGCGCCCGAGGCGCGTGTGATCCGCCACCATTCATCGATGGCGTGTTCGCTCATGCGCACGGTCGGGCGCGCGCCAAGTCGCATGTCGATGGTCACGATGTCGCGTTCGAGGATGTCGCTGGCCTTGTCGAGCACGATCACCCGCTCCAGCGCGCGCACCGGTGCGGCCTCGGGCAGTTGCACCCGCCTGCCATCGCCAAGCACCAGATCCCAGCGCCGCTCGCCCATGCGCACAAGGCCGCGCAGCGGACGGTTGAGCGCGGTTGCGGTGCCAAGAAGCTCGAGCGCCTGCGCCACGACCCTGTCGGCCCCGGTGCCGCTCAGCACCGGCAGGTCGGGGCGGGCGCTGCGCGTCTCGGCGGTGGCGATGGCCGCGCCGGTGATGTCGAGCACCTCGAACCCGTGCCGCGTGCGCCACAGGGCCACCGGCGCCCGCTCGGTCACCGCGATATGCAGCACGCCGCCCTGGCGCACCCGCAGATCGGCGCGCGCGACGGCGGGCAGGCCCTCGATCATCTCGCGGATCGCGGGCATGTCCAGATCGAACGAGCTTGCGGGCAGGTCATAGGGAAAAATCTCGTGGATATCCTCCTGCACGCCGGTGCTGGCCCCGTCGATCTCGATCAGGTGGACCATGAATTCGGGCCGCGTCTCGATCTGGCGGCGGATCTCGGCGACGCGGTCGAAAAGGCCCGCGCGACGCTCGGCATCGTGCAGATAGCCCCAGGCCAGTCCCGCCACGATCAGCATCGGCAGGCCTGCGCGCATGAACCGCCGATAGGCCGGGGTGAGGCGCATCCGCTCCAGCCGGTAGCTGAGCCGCGAGGGCGAGGGATCGGCGCGCGGCGTCACCGGTCGCATGAGGCGTCCTCCACCATCCAGCGCATCAATTCGGGAAAGGATACCCCCACCGCCGCCGCCTGTTCGGGGCTGAGCGAGGTGGGCGTCATGCCGGGCTGGGTGTTGGTCTCCAGAAGGATCAGCCCGTCACGCCCGCGCGCCGCGTCCCAGCGGAAATCGGTGCGGCTGAGGCCGCGGCACCCCAGCGCCTCGTGGGCGCGCAGGGCATAGTCCATGCAGGCGTCGAAAATCTCTTGCGGCACCTGGGCGGGGACGACATGGCGCGAGCCTCCGGGCTTGTATTTGGCGTCGTAATCATACCAGCCATCGGTGAGGATATCGGTCACCGTCAGAGCCCGGTCACCCATCACCGTGGTGGTCAATTCGCGCCCCGGCGCGTAGGTCTCGACCATCACCGTCTCGGGCATCTCATCGGACAGTTGCGGCGGCGCGTTGGCGGCCTCGGCCACCAGGTAGACGCCCACCGAGGAGCCTTCGTTATTGGGCTTGACCACATAGGGTGGGGGCAGGACGTGGCGCGCGCGCACCTCGTCGCGCGGGGCCAGAACGCTTGTCACCACCGGCAGGCCTGCGGCGCGATAGGCGGATTTGGTGCGCGCCTTGTCCATCGCCAGCGCCGAGGCGAGCACGCCCGAATGGGTATAGGGGATGCGTAGCCATTCCAGCATCCCCTGCACGCAGCCATCCTCGCCCCAGCGGCCATGCAGCGCGTTGAACACCACGTCGGGAGCAAGGTCAGAGAGGCGCGCGCACAGGTCGGCGGCGGCGTCCAGCTCGGCCACCTCGTATCCTGCCTCCCGAAGCGCTGCGGCGCATTCACGCCCTGACGACAGGGACACCTCGCGCTCTGCCGAGGGGCCGCCCATGATCACTGCAACCAACGGGGTTGTTCTGCTCGAACCAACCACCTTTTGCCTCAATCTGCCGGGCCGCTTTGCGCGACCGCGTTATCGTTATGACTGCTCTTTTCCGGGGCTTGTGCCCAGCTCTTTGTCCGGGCTTGTGCCCGAGGCCGGTTCTCCGACCCTCTTGATCTCCCACTCTAGCTCTATTCCGCTGTTTTGGAAAACCCTTTTTCGCACCTCCTCGCCGAGGCCCTCGAGATCGGCGGCGCTGGCCCCGCCGGTATTGATCAGGAAATTGGGGTGTTTTTCGCTCATCTGCGCGCCCCCGCGCCGCGCCCCGCGCAATCCCGCCGCGTCGATCACCGACCATGCCTTGAGATCGTGGGTATCGTCGGCGCGCCCGGTGCTGCTGAACCCCGCCGGGTTGCGAAACGTGCTGCCCGCGCTGCGCTCCTTCGTGGGCTGCGTGGCGTCGCGCTTGGCGATCTGCGTGGCCATCCGCGCGGCGAGCGCCTCGGGGTCTCCGGGGGGGCCGTGAAACGTGGCCCCGGTGATGATCCAGCCCTCGGGCAGGGCGCTGTGACGATAGGCAAACCCCAGATCATCGGGCGTTAGCGTCACCGCCACGCCCGCGCGCGTGACCGCCTGCGCGTCGATCAGGTGATCGGCCACATAGGCCCCGTAGCAGCCGGCGTTCATCCGCACCGCGCCGCCGATGCTGCCGGGGATGGTGCGCAGGAATGTCAGATCCACCCCCGCCTCTGCCGCGCGCCGCGCGACATGCGCATCAAGCGCCGCCGCGCCCGCGATGACGCGCCCACCCTCTACCCGGATCGCGTTGAAGCCGCGCCCGAGCCGGATCACCACCCCGCGAATACCGCCATCGCGCACGATGAGGTTGGAGCCGACGCCCATGGCGAAGACCGGAACCGAAGGATCAAGCGCGGCAAGGAACCCGCGCAGGTCGTCCAGATCCGCAGGCTGGAACAGCCAGTCCGCCGGGCCGCCGACGCGCAGCCAGGTAAGATCGGAGAGCGCGCGCCGGGGGGTTAGCGCGCCACGGGTCTGGGGCAGGGTGCTCATGCCCCGTCTTTGCCCGCGCGCGCGCCAAAGGGCAAGCCCGGCTCAGTTGCGCGGCGGCACCATCTTGCCAGGGTTCATGATGTTATCGGGGTCAAGCGCGGCCTTGATCGCGCCCATCATCGCCCAGCCCTGCCCGTGTTCGCGCTCCATATAGCCGAGTTTGCCGACGCCGATGCCGTGCTCGCCGGTGGCGGTGCCGCCGAGGCGGAGCGCGCGCTCCACCATCCGGTCAGAGGCGGCCTTGGCGCGGGCGATCTCGGCCTTGTCGTCTGCGTCCACCAGCAGCACGGCGTGGAAATTGCCGTCGCCGACATGGCCGAGGATCGGCCCTGCCACGCCCGCGCTTGCCAGATCGGCGCGGGTCTCCTCGATGGCCTCGGCCAGCCGCGAGATCGGCACGCAGATATCGGTGACGATGGCGCGCGCGCCGGGGCGGCTGGCGAGGATGGCGTAATAGGCATTGTGGCGCATGGTCCAGAGCGCGCTGCGCGCCTCGGGTCTCGTCGCCCAGTCAAAGCCCGAGCCGTGGTGGTCGGCGGCAATCGCGCCAAAGCTCTCGGCCTGCTCGCGCACGCCGCTGTCGCTGCCGTGGAATTCCAGCAGCAGGTGGGGTTTTTCGGGCAGGTTCATGCGCGACCAGGCGTTGACCGCGCGCACGCTGGCCTCGTCCATCAGCTCGATCCGCGCCATCGGCACGCCGCATTGGATGGTGTCGATCACCGTCTCCACCGCATCGGCCACGGTCTCAAAAGCGCAGACCGCCGCCGAGATCGCCTCGGGCTGGCCGTAAAGCCGCAAGGTCAGTTCGGTGATGAGGCCGAGCGTGCCCTCGGAGCCGACGAAAAGCCCGGTCAGATCATAGCCCGCCGAGGATTTGCGCGCCGCCGTGCCGGTGCGAATCACCTCGCCCCTGGCCGTCACCACCTCGAGCGCCAGCACGTTGTCGCGCATCGTGCCATAGCGCACGGCGGTGGTGCCGCTGGCGCGGGTCGCGGCCATGCCGCCAAGCGCGGCATTGGCACCGGGATCGACTGGAAAGAACAGCCCCGTGGCGCGCAACTCCTCGTTCAGGGCCTCGCGCGTCACGCCGGGCTGCACGCGGGCCACCATATCGGCCTGCGCCACGTCGAGGATGCGGTTCATGCGGCTGAAATCCACCACCACACCGCCGGAAAACGCCTGCGATTGCCCCTCGAGCGAGGTGCCGGTGCCCCAGCCCACCACCGGCACGCGGTGGCGCGCGCAGATGGCTATGATCTGCGCCACCTCTGCGGTGGTTTCGGGATAGGCCACGGCATCGGGCGGGCTTGGCGGGAAATACGACTCGCTCGCGCCGTGCAGGTCCAGATCGGACTTGGAGCGGCTGAGCCGTTGGCCTAGACAGGAATGAAGGTCGTCGAGGGCTTTTTGCGTGTCCATGGGGCAGGCTCCGGTCGTGAATGTCGCGACACCCTAGGCGATAGGGCCGCGATGCGAAAGCAGCACGGGATACGCCGGGTCGGATGTTGACGTGAAGCAGGCAGAGGACAGATCGTTTTTCGCCCGGATGCCGCGACGGGCGACGATCCGCCTGCGCGGCGGTTGGCGGATGTTGCGCAAGCGCGGCCCGAGCCAGTTGCAGTTCTGGGTGATCGCGCTGATCGTGGGGATCGTCGCAGGCTTTGCGGCGGTGCTCTTTCGCAAGGGCATCTCGGCGCTGGAGGGGCTGCTTTACCAGACCGACAACGTGGCGCGGCTGCATTCGCTGGCCGGGCATATGCCGTGGTACTGGATCCTGCTGGTGCCGGTGGCGGGGGGGCTGGTGGTCGGGCTGATCCTGCACCGCTTCACCGATGACGGGCGGGTGCGCGCGGTCGCCGACGTGATCGAGGGCGCGGCGCTGAGCGAGGGGCGGGTCGAGCGGCGTGCGGGGCTGGCCTCGGCGCTCGCCTCGCTCATCACGCTTGGCACGGGCGGCTCTTCGGGGCGCGAGGGGCCGGTGGTTCACCTTGCAGCCGTGATCGCGACATGGGTGAACGATCGCATCCATGCCGATGGCATCACCGGGCGTGACCTTTTGGGATGCGCGGTGGCCGCCGCCGTCTCGGCCTCGTTCAACGCGCCCATCGCCGGGGCGCTTTTCGCGCTCGAGGTGGTGCTGCGGCATTTCGCGATCCATGCCTTTGCGCCCATCGTGATCGCAAGCGTCGCGGGCACGGTCGTCAGCCGCCTGCATTTCGGAGATGTGACCGAATTCGCGCTGCCCGCCACCAGCGTTCTGTCGTTTTACGTCGAACTGCCCGCCTTTCTCATCCTCGGCCTTGTCTGCGGGCTGGTGGCGGCGGCGATGATGCTGGCGGTGTTCATGGCCGAGGACGTGGCCGGGCATCTGCAACTGCGCTTTCGCGTGCCGCGCTGGCTGCGCCCCGCCGGGGCGGGGCTGATGCTGGGGGCGCTGGCGATCTGGTTTCCGCATATCATCGGCGTCGGCTACGAGACCACGTCCGAGGCGCTCACCGGGCGGCTGGTGTGGCACGAGGCGGTTGTGTTCGCCTTGCTCAAGGTGCTGGCGGTGGCGATCACGCTGGGCGGGCGCATGGGCGGGGGCGTGTTCTCGCCCTCGCTGATGGTGGGCGCGCTGACCGGGCTGGCCTATGGGCTGCTGGCGACCGCGATCCTGCCCGACTATTCCGGCGCGGCCACGCTCTATGCGCTGGCGGGCATGGGGGCGGTGGCGGCGGCGGTGCTGGGCGCGCCGATCTCGACCACGCTGATCGTGTTCGAGCTGACCGGCGACTGGCAGACCGGCCTTGCGGTGATGGTCGCCGTTTCGACCTCGACGGCGCTCTCGGCGCGGCTGGTGCGGCGGTCGTTTTTCCTCACGCAACTTCGGCGGCGCGGTATCCGGCTTGCGGGCGGGCCGCAGGATTACCTGCTGGGTATGTTCCGCGTGTCGCGGCTCATGCGCGCGCCCGATCACCCGCGGGCGGCCGATGCCGATCAATGCTGGTCGCTGATCGAGCAGGGGGTTTATGTCGATGTGAGCGCCACGCTCGAAACGGCGATGCCGATCTTCGAGCGGGCAGGCGTGCCGTTCCTGCCGGTGGTGACGCTGTCGGGCGAGGGCGCGCCGCCCGATCTTGCCGGGGCGCTGTTCCATGTCGATGCGCTCAAGACCTATAACAGCGCCTTGGCTGCTGTGTCGAAGGAAGAGCATGGCTGAGGGTTGCGTGTTCGGTATCTGACAGAAGGGACAAACGAAGAAGCTGGCCTGCCATGCTGCGGGATGCGGGGTGGCAAGAGGCGTGGATGGCTTGAAGCGGACATTGGGTTCTTGTCCCCCGCGCGGAATCAAGGCGTGCTTGCGCGCCGCCGCGCGAGCGGTCATGCCGAAGGCATGCCTCCGGCATGACCCGCCCGGACGGGCGGGCGCTTTTGCAACGTTTACCGCCTTATAGTCGTTCAAGTATTTGGCAGGCATAAAGTGCCACGCGCAACCGTTGCAGCGCCCACCCGCGGTCGGGCACTCGCGCGGCTCACCGCATCATATCGAACGTCCGCTTCAGCCACGTCGTGTCTGGCACCGACCCCTGTGCTCCCGTCAGACGCGTTCCACCGCGACCTTGTCGGTGTTGTAAAACGCCATGTGCCCGGCGATCTCGGCGGCCTCGGGCGTGGGCGCTTCATAGCTCCAGGCGGCGTTGTCGATGGTCTGGCTCTTGGTATGGATGGAGTAATAGCGCGCATCGCCCTTGAACGGGCAATGGCTGGACTTTTCGCTTTCCTCGAGAAAGGCCATCGCGATATCGGCGCGCGGGAAATAGATCACGGCGGGATAGTCGCCCTCGGTCAGCTCAAGCGCGTTGCGGCTCTCGGCGAGGACGGCACCGCCTGCGCGCACCGTCCAGGTGCCGTCCGCCCTGCGAATGGTGATCTTGGCCATCGGTCGTTCCTTCCATATGCGTCTCTGGCTTCCGGTCTGCCGCCGGAAGCTCACAGAATTATGTCAAAGAGGTTGCGTTGCGTGATCCAACCATATCCTCGCCGGCTTGGAAAGCAGAGGGCCTATCTTGTCGCGGCACGCGTCGTGATAGGTGTCGAGCCAGAGGCGCTCGGCCTCGCTCAGCATGTCGCGGGCGATCAGGCGGCGGTCGATGGGGGCAAAGGTCAGCGTCTCGAAATCGAGATGGGTGGCCCCGTCGCCGCCCTTGAGGGGGGCGGCCTCGCGCACCACGATCAGGTTCTCGATACGGATGCCAAAGGCCCCCTCGCGGTAATAGCCCGGCTCGTTCGAGAGGATCATGCCGGGTGCGAGCGGCACGTCGGAAACCCGCGAGAGGCGCTGCGGCCCTTCATGCACGCAGGCATAGACGCCCACGCCATGCCCGGTGCCGTGGCCGTAATCCTGATCGGCCAGCCACAGCGGATAGCGCGCCAGCGCGTCGAGATCGCGCCCCGCAAGGCCGCGGGGAAAGCGCAGCCGCGAAATGGCGATCATGCCTTGCAACACGCGGGTGAAGGCCGCGCATTCCTCACGCCCCGGCGCGCCCACGGGCAGGGTGCGGGTGATGTCGGTGGTGCCGTCCAGATATTGCCCGCCGCTGTCGAGCACCAAGAGATCGCCCTCTATCAGCCGTCGATTGCTGGCCTCGCTCACCCGGTAATGCGGCAGCGCACCGTTGGGGCCGGAGCCTGCAATGGTGTCGAAACTGATATCGCGCAACTGCCCGGTCTCGGCGCGGCACGCCTCCAGCCGTGTCACCACGTCGATTTCGGTCAGCGTGCCGGGGGCTTGCGCGTCGAACCACGTCAGGAATTCGCAGACCGCCGCGCCGTCGCGCAGATGGGCGGCGCGGGTGGCCTTGATCTCGGCTTCGGTTTTCTGCGCCTTGGGCAGCACGCAGGGGTCTTCTCCCCAGCGATGTGCCACGCCGCCCGCGTCGAGCCGCTCCACCACCCAGACCGGCACGCTCTTGCGGTCAAGCCGCACCGGGCCTTTGAGCGCGTCGAGCGCGGGGCCGAACGCGTCGGGCGTGGCCAGAGACACCTCATTGCCCAGATGCGCGCGCGTGGCCTCATCAAGCTTGGCGGGATCGGTGAAGAGCGCCACCCGCCCGTCATCGTGCAGGATGGCAAAGCCCTGCGGCACCGGGTTGCGGGGGATGTCGCTGCCGCGGATATTGAGCAGCCAGGCCAGCGAATCGCTGAGCGTGATGACGGCTGCGCGGGTGCCCGAGGCCCGCAGGTCTTCGGCCAGCCGCGCGCGTTTCTCGGCATGGGTCATCCCGGCAAGATCGTCGGGCCAGGCCCGGATCGCGCCCTTGGGCGGGGCGGGGCGGTCGGGCCAGATCGCGTCGATCAGGTTGGGGCCGGGTTGCAGGCGGATACCCTCGGGAAGGGCAGCGGTCAGGTCCTCGAGCTGCTCGGGCGTAAACAGCCACGGATCGAACCCCACCGCGCCGCCCCCCGGCAGGTGCTGCATCAGCCATGCGCCGGGTTTCGTCTCGGGAAAATCCACCGGCGTGAAATGGCCCGTGTCCACCTGCGCGCGCGCCTGCACGCGGTAGCGGCCATCGACGAACACCCCCGCCACATCGCCCAGCACAGCACATATCCCCGCCGAGCCGGTGAACCCGGTGAGCCACGCAAGCCGGTCGTCGCAGGCTGCGACATATTCGCCCTGATGCGCATCGGCGCGCGGCACGAGATAGCCGACAAGCCCCGCCTCGGCCATCGCGCGGCGCAACAGCGCGAGGCGCGGCGGTCCCTGTTCGGGGCGGGCGGTCTCGGTGAAACTCTGGAACAAGGGGCGCTCTCCTCGTGGTGCCGGGTATGATCCAGTGCTAGAGAAGGGGCGCGGGATTGGCAATAACGGGGGCAAAGCAATGGAAAGTCGGGTGCGCGCGGGCGAAAGGCTGGTGGAGGTGGGGCCGCCGACGGATGCGGCGCTCTATTTCATTGGGCGCATCCATACGCCCTGGGCCGAGCGCAAGGATTGCCCCCGGCAGGGACGCGTCGAGGGGCCGGAATGCCGGGTGGAGGTGTTCGCGCCCTGGGCCGAGGCGTTGATGGGAGTGGCGGAATATGGCCATCTCGACCTGCTCTACTGGCTCGACCGGGCGCGGCGCGATCTGGTGGTGCAGAACCCCAAGAATGATGGCGAGCGCTATTTCGGCACCTTCGCCCTGCGGTCGCCGCAGCGGCCCAATCCCATCGGCCTGTCGCGGGTGCGGCTGGTGGCGGTGGAGCGGGATACGCTGGTGGTGCGCGGGCTGGACTGTCTCGACGGCACGCCGCTCATCGACATCAAGCCGGTGACCTGCGACTTCACCCCCAAGGCCCCGCCCAAGCCTTGAGCGCCGGGGTGGTTCCAGGTGTTTCCAAGCCGGGGCGAACTTGCTAAGCCCGCCCTCGACAAGCGCATGAGGCGAAGATGACCACGATCAAGCTGCACAACACCCGCACCCGCAGGAAGGAGGTGTTCGCGCCTTTGGACCCCGGCAATGTGCGGATGTATGTCTGTGGGCCGACGGTCTACGATCGCGCTCACCTGGGCAATGCGCGGCCCGTGGTGGTGTTTGACGTGCTCTACCGGCTCTTGCGGCATGTCTACGGCGCGGATCACGTCACCTATGCGCGCAATTTCACCGATGTGGACGACAAGATCAACGCCCGCGCCGCCGAGAGCGGGCGGTCGATTGCCGAGATCACGGCGGAGACGACGCAGTGGTTTCTCGACGATATGAGCGCGTTGGGGGCGTTGGAGCCGGACCACATGCCGCGCGCCACGCAATATATTCCGCAGATGGTGGCGATGATCGAGGATTTGATCGCCAAGGGGCACGCTTACGCCGCCGAGGGCCATGTGCTCTTTGCCGTCGAGAGCTATGCCGCCTATGGCGCGCTGTCGGGGCGCACGGTCGAGGACATGATCGCGGGCGCGCGGGTCGAGGTGGCACCGTATAAGCGCAACCCGATGGATTTCGTGCTGTGGAAGCCCTCGGGCGATGATCTGCCGGGGTGGGACAGCCCCTGGGGGCGCGGGCGGCCCGGCTGGCATATCGAATGCTCGGCGATGAGTTATGAATTGCTGGGCGAGTCGTTCGATATTCACGGCGGCGGCAATGACCTGATGTTCCCCCACCACGAGAACGAGATCGCGCAAAGCTGCTGCGCGCATCCCGAGGGGCAGTTCGCGCAGGTCTGGATGCATAACGAGATGTTGCAGGTCGAGGGCAAGAAGATGTCCAAAAGCTTGGGCAATTTCTTTACCGTGCGCGATCTGCTGGATCAGGGCGTGCCGGGGGAGGTGATCCGGTTCGTGTTTTTGAGCACGCATTATAGGAAGCCGATGGATTGGACGGCGGAGAAGGCGCAAGTCGCGCGAAACCATTTGCGTCGTTGGTGGTCACTTGTGGGAACGACCGAAAGCCAAGACTCTGACGACAGTATTCCCCAAGAACTATTGGACTGCTTAGCCAATGACTTGGATACGCACTCCGCGATTCAGGCGCTACACCGTTACGCAAAAGAAAAGCGAATTGACGAACTTAGAGCTGGTGCGCATCTTCTAGGACTTCTGGATAACGACGATTCTTATGATGCATTGGTCGAAGATGACTGGTTGGCTGAGGAAACGATATATCAAATCGAAACTTGCATTTCCGAATGGCACGATTTGAGACAGACGCGAGACTTCAAACAGGCTGATGAAGTCAGAGATAAATTATTGCTGCTCGGTATCAGGCCAGTTTCACACAAGGATGAAGCGCCAACTTGGGTGTTTTCAAACCCGGATCATTCCTCAGATATGAATAACAAAAGGCTTATTGACGGTCTGAATTCAATCTTGGAGTCATTAAAATGATGCGCCTTTTCGCACACCGCCTGCAAGCCGCGCAGTGCCCGACCGCGGGGGGGCGCTGCTACGGTTGTAGGGAGCGCTTTATGGTGCCGCCCACTGCGACGGGTATGCGGATTGCTACGTTGCAGAAGCGCCCGCCCGGGGGGCGGTCGGGCGCTGCGCGGCGGCGCGTTCCGCGCCTTGATTCCGCGCAAGGGGTGCTAACGCCAAGCGGGGGCGCGACATGACCAAGGATCGCCTTTACCTCTACGACACCACCCTGCGCGACGGGCAGCAGACGCAGGGCGTGAGCTTTTCCACGCCTGAGAAAATCCAGATCGCCCATGCGCTCGACCGCCTCGGCGTCGATCATATCGAGGGCGGCTGGCCCGGCGCCAACCCCACCGACAGCGCGTTTTTCGACGCGGCCCCGAAAACCCGTGCGACCATGACCGCCTTTGGCATGACCAAGCGCGCCGGGCGCTCGGCGGAAAACGATGACGTGCTGGCCGCCGTCCTCAACGCAGGCACGCCAGCCGTCTGCCTTGTCGGCAAGACGCATGATTTCCACGTCACCGCCGCGCTTGGGATCGGGCTTGACGAGAACACCGACAATATCGCCAAATCCATCGCCCATCTGGTGGCGCAAGGCCGCGAGGCGCTGTTCGATGCCGAGCATTTCTTTGACGGCTACAAGGCCAATCCCGCCTATGCGCTGACCTGCCTGCACGCCGCGATGGACGCAGGCGCGCGGTGGATCGTGCTGTGCGATACCAATGGCGGCACCTTGCCCACCGAGATCGGGCGCATCGTGGCGCAGGTGATCGCGGGCGGTATCCCCGGCGACCGTCTGGGCATCCACACCCATGACGATACCGGCAATGCGGTTGCGGGCAGTCTGGCCGCCGTGGATGCCGGCGTGCGGCAGATACAAGGTACGCTCAATGGTTTGGGCGAGCGCTGCGGCAATGCCAACCTGACCACGCTCATCCCGACGCTCTTGCTCAAGGAGCCCTATGCCAGCCGCTATCAGACCGGGGTGAGCCTCGACGGCCTGCGCGGTCTGACCGCGATCAGCCGGCAACTGGATGAAATCCTCAACCGCGTGCCGCTGCGGCAGGCGGCCTATGTGGGGGCCTCGGCCTTTGCCCACAAGGCGGGGCTGCACGCGAGCGCGATCCTGAAAGACCCCTCCACCTACGAGCATATCGACCCTGAAACGGTCGGCAATGCGCGCATCATCCCGATGTCCAACCAGGCCGGGCAGTCGAACCTGCGCCAGCGGCTGAGCGAGGCGGGGATTGTGGTAGAACCGGGTGATCCGGCCTTGGCGCGCCTGCTGGAGCGGATCAAGGAGCGCGAGGACGAGGGCTATACCTATGACAGCGCGCAGGCGAGTTTCGAGATACTCGCGCGCAAGGAACTGGGGCAGATGCCCGCATTTTTCGAGGTCAAGCGCTACAAGGTCACGATAGAGCGGCGCAAGAACAAGTATGACCGCATGGTGAGCCTCTCGGAGGCGGTCGTGGTGGTCAAGGTCGATGGCGAGAAGAAGCTCTCGGTGTCGGAATCGATGGATGCCGAGGGCTGCGACCGGGGGCCGGTCAACGCGCTGGCGCGCGCGCTGGCCAAGGATCTTGGCCGCTATCAGGATCAGATCGCCGATATGCACCTGGTGGATTTCAAGGTGCGCATCACCCAAGGCGGCACCGAGGCGGTGACGCGGGTCATCATCGACAGCGAGGACGGGCAGGGGCGGCGCTGGTCCACGGTGGGGGTGAGCCCCAACATCGTCGATGCCTCGTTCGAGGCGCTTCTGGATGCGATCAACTGGAAGCTCATCCGCGAGGGGGCGGTGTGAGCGCAGGCTTTGACGCCGATGTGACTGCCTGCGCCGATCTGGTCGCGCGCGCCGATCCCGCGCGGTTTCGCGCCACGATGGCGGCCCCGGTGGCGGCGCGGGGGCGGCTGTTTCCGCTCTATGCCTTCAATATCGAGGTGGCGCGCGCGCCCTGGGTCACGAAAGAGCCGATGATCGCCGAGATGCGCCTGCAATGGTGGCGCGACGTGCTGGCCGAGATAGCAGAGGGCGGCGCGGTGCGGCGGCACGAGGTGGCCACGCCCCTAGCGGCGGTGCTCGATGCGACGGGCGCGCGCCTGCTCGATGCGCTGATCGAGGCGCGGCGCGTGGACATTGAGCGCGCGCCTTTCGAGGATGAGGCCGCGCTCTGGGCCTATCTCGATGCCACCTCGGGCAACCTGATGCGGGTCGCGGCGCGGGGGCTGGGGGCGGCAGACGAGGCGGCGCTGCGGCCTGCGGGGCTGGCCCTTGGCATGGCCAACTGGCTGCGCGCGATCCCGGCGCTGGAGGCGGCGGGGCGTGCCCCCCTGCCGGACGGCCAACCGCAGGCGGTGCAGAGGCTGGCCAATGAGGGGCTGGCGTATCTGCGCGCGGCCCGCGCCCGGCGACGCGCCGTCACGCGCCCTGCGGGCGCAGCCTTCCTGCCGCTTTGGGAGGTGAGGGCGGTGCTCGCCCGCGCCGCGCGCGATCCGGGGGCCGTGGCCCAGGGCCGCCTCGATCCGCCGCCCGCGCGCAGCGGCGCGGCCCTTGCATGGCGGGCGATCACCGGGCGCTGGTAAGTGCTCCACAGGTTTCCGGCACCCTGGCCAAGGCGCGAGTAACGAGACTGGCGCAGGGCGCCGGAACGCTGTGTGGCCACGATCCGCCGACAAGACGGGACACGGACCGTCGGCAGTTGTCAGTGGCAGCTTCGCGAGATCAAGGGTGACGGCAGTGACCCCTCACGGTCAAGTGACAAGGCCGTGTGCGCTGTGTGATCGCGCGTTACCGCCCTTCGGTGGCGGCACCATGCGCGGCCTTGATCTGGTCGGATGTGCGGCGGCTGCCATCATGGCTCCATCCCGGTGGCTTCAGGCAGTAATTCAGCCGGTTGCGCCAGCGTATCCCCGGCTGCGTCACGTCGCGGAAAATCGCCACCCATTCGTGAAAGGCCACGCGAACGGGGTTGAACGTGCCGAGATTGTGGACAAGCCCGTAATCGACGCGCTCGCGCGCATCCTCGACCACGAAAGTGCCGAAGAGCCTGTCCCAGATGATGAACACGCCCGCATAGTTGCAATCGAGATAGCGCGGGTTGCGCCCATGATGCACCCGGTGATGGCTGGGCGTGTTCATTACCCATTCGAACCAGCGGGGCATCCGGCCGATCGCCTCGGTATGAATCCAGAACTGGTAGATGAGGTTGAGCCCGCCCACGAAAAGCACCAGGCTTGGGTGAAAGCCCAAAAGGATCAGCGGCGCGCGCACCACCATCATGAAGGTGAAGGTGCCGGTCCATGTCTGGCGCAGCGCGGTGGTCAGGTTGTAATGCTGCGAGGAATGGTGATTGACGTGGCTGGCCCAGACCCAGCGGACGCGATGGCCAAAGCGATGCACCCAGTAATAACGCAGGTCATCGAGCACGAAACACAGAACGATCACGCCAGGCGACGTGCCAAGATCGAGCGGCGTGATCTCCCATAGCAGCATGAAGACCCCGTAGGCGACAAAGCCCAGCAGGATGCCCTCGGCCACGTTGCCCGCCCCCATTACCAGCGAGGTGAGCGCGTCGCGCGTCTCATACCGCCCGCCGCGCCCCCGGAGCACGATCCAGAGCAGTTCGGCGAGGATCGCCGCGATGAAGAACGGCACCGCGAGGGTGACCACATCGGGAAAGGTGATGGCGTCGGTCATGCGGGGCGCTCCAGTCTCTCTTGCCAAGCCGCCGCCTCTTCGGGCGAGAGCGTCAGGCGGATACGCGGCGCGGTGTAATCGGGCAGATCGAGCGCAAGGCCGGTTGTCACCCGCCGCACCCGCGCGCCTTGCAGGTAACGCGCGGTGGTATCCGCGCCCATTGCCCAGACCACGCCGCGCCCGTGCTGCGTCTCGATCAGCGCGGCGCTGCGGTCCTGGCAAAGCGTCACGCGCGCGGGCGCATCATCGGGAAATTCGCGCAGCCACGCGGCCCGCGCCGCTGCCGCGTCTGGCAGCACCGCGCGCCGCGACAGGCCAAGCAGATGCAAAAGCAGCGCGATCCCCGCGATGCCGAGCGCGACCATCGGCAACAGGATGCTGAGCGGCATGGCGTCCTCCCTCGCGTGGATTTAGCCAAAGGGCGGGCCGCCTTGTCAAAGGGGGCGTTGCGTCACCTGCGCGCGCCGCCGCCCCTCGCGCCAGACCAGAAGCCCCGCCCCGCACAGCACGACGCCCGCCCCCGTGATCGAGACCGCATCGGGCCAGACCCCGAAGATCACCCCATCATAAAGCGCCGCAAAAACCAGTGCGGTGTAGAAGAAAGGTGCCACAAAGCTCGCATCGCCCCGCGCCATGGCGTTGACAAACGCGGTCTGCGCCAGCGCCATCAGCAGGCCCAGCGCCACAAGCGCCGCCCATTGCGCGGGAGTGGGTGCGATCCAGACCCAGAGCACGGCAAGCGTGGCGATTGCGAGGCCGATGGCGTTATTCACCAGCAGGATCTGCCACGGCCCTTCGCGCCCCGAAAGCCGCTTGATGAAGATAAGCTCGGCCCCCAGACAGAGCGCCGCGCCAAGCGCCAGAGCCGCGCCGGTCTCGATCACGCCTGAACCGGGGCGCATCAGGATCATCGCGCCGAGAAGTGCGATCCCGGCGGCGCACCAGCGCACCGGCCCGACCTTCTCGCCCAGCAGCGGGATCGCCAGCACCATGCCGAAAACCGGGTTGAGAAAGCTGATCGCGGTGGCGTCCGACAGCGGGATGAAGGCGGCGGCGGCAAACATCAGCGTGACCCCGGCCCAGCCAAAGCCCGAGCGTGTCGCGTGCGTTGCCAGATCGGGCCGGGTCATGCGCGGGCGGATGAGCGCGGTCATCGCGGCGATAGCCAGAAACGCGAACAGAAACCGCCCGTGGCTGATCTGGAACGGGCTGAGCGCGGGGCCGAGCGCGCCGGTGCCAAGCGCCTTGGCCAGAAGCGTGGTGCCCGCCAGAAGCGCCGCCGCGAGAACCGTCAGCAGCGCGGCAAGGCCGGGATTTTGGGCGCGGGGGATGAACATGGCAGGTTCATGCGCGCGCCGCGCACAACCCGCAAGCGCAATCTGCCCTCGCCTTCCGACAAAATCCCGTGTGCCGCGATCCGAAAACGACATCGCGTCGCGCCTTGCCAAGCCAGCACGCGCGGCCCGTGCCAATCGGGGGCAGAGGAGAGCCCATGCAACCGCGTTCCGTTCCCGACTGGCTGCGCCATCCGCCCACCGCTTCGGTGCGCGGCTTCGGCCTGCTGGCGGGGTTCGAGGCGATGGCGCGCGGCATCCTGATCTCGGTCATGCCGCTGGAGATCTACCGCGCGCTGGGCGCGGCTGCGCTCGTGTCGGAGGTCTATTTCCTCGTCGGCCTGCTGTCGCTTTCCACCGGGCTGATGGTGCCCTATCTCACCCGCTTCGTGCCGCGCCGCCGGGTCTATGCCGGGGGCTGCGTGATGTTTGCCACCGGCGCGGGCCTCGGCGCGCTTGGCGGGCCGCTGGCGATGGTGGCGGCGCTGGCGCTGGTGACGGCGGCGACGGTGACGATCTTTGTCTGTTTCAACGCCTACGTGCTCGATCATATCGCGAAGTCCGATCTGGGCCGCTGCGAGACCTCGCGCATGTTCTTCGGTGCCTTCGGCTGGACGGTGGGGCCGTGGCTCGGCGTGGCGCTGCTCGATGTCTGGCGGCCCTTGCCCTTTGGCATTTCGGCGTTGGCGGTGCTGGCCATGCTGGGCGTGTTCCAGTGGCAGAGGCTGGGCAACGGGCGGCTCATCACCCGCGCGCGCGGGCCCGCGCCCAATCCGCTCGCGTGGCTGCCGCGCTTTGCCGCGCAGCCGCGGCTTGTGGCGGGGTGGCTCTTTGCGGTCGTGCGCTCCTGCGGGTGGTGGGTCTATGTGGTCTACCTGCCGATTTTCGCGCTGGAGCGGGGCTTGGGCGACTCTCTGGGCGGGATGCTGCTTTCGGTCTCCAACGGGATGCTGTTTGCCACGCCGCTGATGCTGGCCTGGATGCAGCGCCGCTCGATCCGGCAGGCGGTGCGCACCGGCTTTAGCGTGGCGGGCGCGCTCTTTCTCGTCGCGGCCCTGATGGGCAGCTGGCTATCGGGGACGGTGGCGGCGGTGGCGGCGCTGGCGCTGGCCTCGGTCTTTCTGGTGCTGCTCGACATCTCGGCGGGGTTGCCCTTTCTGCTGGCGGTCAAACCGTCGGAGCGCACCGAGATGTCGGCGATCTATGCCAGTTTCCGCGATGTCTCGGGGATCGTGACGCCGGGCGTGGCCTGGCTCGTGCTGCTGGCGGCCCCGCTCACGGGGGTGTTCGCGCTGGCCGGGGTGGGGCTTCTGGGTTGCGCGCATCTGGCCGGGCGGTTGCATCCGCGCCTGGGCACCGTGCGGGCCCGCGAGATTCCGCTTCCCCAGGGGCAGGAAACCGGCTAAAGCGCGTGCATGATCACGCTCTTCGCATATGCCGAGACCCGACGCCGACGCATCCGCGCCTGACGTCTCGTCCCCTTGTGATCCCCGGCGCGCGTGCGCCAACTCCCCGAAACGTTGACTTGCCCCCGCCCATGCGGCACTCAAGGGGCTTATTGCTGAAGGACCATGCCATGATCCCCCCGATCCTGCCCACCTATAACCGTGCGCCCCTGACTTTCGTGAAGGGCGAGGGAAGCTGGCTGATCGAGGCCGACGGGCGACGCTTTCTCGATCTGGGCGCGGGGATCGCGGTCAATGCGCTGGGCCATGCCCATCCCGATCTGGTGGCGGCGCTCACCGCGCAGGCGGGGGCGCTCTGGCATACCTCGAACCTCTACAATATCCCCGCGCAACAGGAGCTGGCCGAAAGGCTGGTCGAGGCGACCTTCGCCGATACGGTGTTTTTCACCAATTCCGGCACCGAGGCCTGCGAATTGGCGGTCAAGATGGCGCGCAAGCATTTCCATGACGCGGGCCAGCCCGAGCGCACCGATATCATCGCCTTCGAGGGCGCCTTTCACGGTCGCTCCTCGGCGGCAATCGCCGCCGCCGGGTCGGAAAAGATGACCAAGGGGTTCGGCCCGCTCTTGCCGGGCTTCAAACACCTGCCCTGGGGCGATCACGACGCGCTCCATGCCGCCATCGACGACAATACCGCCGCGATCCTGATCGAGCCGGTGCAGGGCGAAGGCGGGATTCGCCCGCTGCCCGATCAATGCCTCAAGGGGCTGCGCGCGCTGTGCGACGAGCATGGCATCCTGCTCATCCTCGACGAGGTGCAATGCGGCATGGGGCGCACGGGGCGGCTCTTCGCCCATGAATGGGCCGGCATCACCCCCGATATCATGATGGTGGCCAAGGGCATCGGCGGCGGCTTCCCCTTGGGTGCGGTGCTGGCGACCGAGCGCGCGGCGAGCGCGATGGGGGCGGGCACGCATGGCTCCACCTATGGCGGCAATCCGCTGGGCTGTGCGGTGGGCTGCGCGGTGATGGCGCATGTCGCCACGCCGGAATTTCTGTCGGAGGTGAACCGCAAGGCGGGGCTGCTGCGGCAACGCCTCGAGGGGCTGGTGGCCGCACACCCGGATGTGTTCACCGGGGTGCGGGGGCTGGGCCTGATGCTGGGCGTTACCTGCAAGGCGGCCAACGCGGATGTGGTGCAGGCGGGCTATGACGCGCTCATCGCCACGGTGCCCGCCGCCGATAACGTGGTCCGCCTGCTGCCGCCGCTCACCATCACTGACGACGAGATCGCCGAGGCGATCACCCGCCTTGACGCCGCCGCCAGCGCGGTGGAAACCGCCTGATCTTCTTCTTGGACAAAATACTCCGGGGGTCTGGGGGCTGGCCCCCACGATATGCTCCGCCACGAAAGCGACTGACACCATGACCCATTTCCTCGACATCCACAAAACCGACCCCGCGGATCTGCGCGCGATCATCGACGACGCGCGCCGCATGAAAGAGGCGCGCGAGGGTCGCCCGCGTGGCACGCCCGATGCCGAGCAGCCGCTCGCGGGCCGCATGGTCGCGCTCATCTTCGAGAAGCCCTCGACGCGCACGCGCGTCTCTTTTGACGTGGGCGTGCGGCAGATGGGCGGGCAGACGCTGGTTCTGTCGGGCACCGACATGCAGCTTGGCCACGGCGAGACCATCGCCGATACCGCCCGCGTCATGAGCCGCTATGTCGATCTCATCATGATCCGCACCTTTGACGAATCGGTGCTGCTGGAAATGTCTGAGCACGCCGATGTGCCCGTCATCAACGGGCTGACCGACCGCACCCATCCCTGCCAGATCATGGCCGATATCCTCACCTTCGAGGAACATCGCGGGCCGATCGCGGGCAAAAAGGTCGTGTGGTCCGGGGACGGCAACAATGTCTGCGCCTCGTTCCTGCACGCCGCCGCGCAATTCGGGTTCGATCTGACCTTTACCGGGCCGATGCAGCTCGATCCCGAGCCGGAATTCATCGGGCTGGCCCGCAAGGCGGGGCGCGCGGTCACCATCGAGCGCGACCCGGCCAAGGCCGTCGAGGGGGCCGATCTGATCGTCACCGATACCTGGGTGTCGATGCATGACAGCCAATCCACCAAGGAGCGCCGCCACAACATGCTGCGCCCCTATCAGGTGAATGCCGATCTCATGGCGCAGGCCAAGCCCGATGCGCTCTTCATGCATTGCCTGCCCGCGCATCGCGGCGAAGAGGTGACATCGGGGGTGATGGACGGCCCGTCCTCGGTCATCTTTGACGAGGCCGAGAACCGCCTGCACGCGCAAAAGGCGATCATGCGGCATTGTCTCGGGGTCTGAGGCCGCACGGCACGGGCACATTGCCCCCCGGCGCATATGCCGGGGGGCGGGGGTGTCAGGCGCGGTTCATGCGGTTCTCGATCAGGTCTTCGACCACCGACGGATCGGCCAGCGTCGAGGTGTCGCCAAGGCTGCCGTAATCGTTCTCGGCGATCTTGCGCAGGATGCGGCGCATGATCTTGCCCGAGCGGGTTTTCGGCAGGCCGGGGGCCCATTGGATGAGGTCGGGCTTGGCGATGGGGCCGATCTCGGTGCGGACCCATTTTTCCAGTTCCTTGCGCAACTCCTCGGTCGGTTCCACCCCGTTCATGAGCGTCACATAGGCATAGATGCCCTGGCCCTTGATATCGTGCGGGTAGCCGACCACGGCGGCCTCGGCGACCTGTGCATGGGCCACCAGCGCCGATTCGACCTCGGCCGTGCCCATGCGGTGGCCGGAGACGTTGATCACGTCATCCACGCGACCGGTGATCCAGTAATAGCCATCCGCGTCGCGCCGACAGCCATCGCCCGAGAAGTAATAGCCCTTGTATTGCTGGAAATAGGTGGCCTCGAACCGGGCGTGATCGCCCCAGACGGTGCGCATCTGCCCCGGCCAGCTATCCTTGAGCGCGAGCACGCCCGCGGCCTCGGTCTCGGTGATTTCCTTGCCCGATTCCGGCTCCAGCACCGCCGGGGTGATGCCGAAGAAGGGCACCGTGGCGCTGCCGGGTTTGGTCGGGATCGCGCCGGGCAGGGGGGTCAAAAGGTGGCCGCCGGTCTCGGTCTGCCACCAGGTATCGACGATGGGGCAGCGGCCTTGGCCGACATTCTCGTTATACCAGTTCCAGGCCTCAGGGTTGATCGGCTCGCCCACGGTGCCCAGCACCTTGAGCGACGAAAGATCGCAGCGGCTTACGTACTCGGTGCCTTGCCCCATCAGCGCGCGAATGGCGGTGGGGGCGGTGTAGAACTGGTTGACCTTGTGCTTCTCGCAGACCTGCCAGAAACGCGAGGCGTCGGGATAGGTGGGCACGCCCTCGAACATCAGGGTCGTGGCCCCATTGGCCAGCGGTCCGTAGACGATATAGCTGTGACCCGTCACCCAGCCGACATCGGCGGTGCACCAGAACACGTCGCCCTCATGATAGTCAAAAACAAGCTCTTGCGTCATCGCGGCATAGACCAGGTAGCCGCCGGAGGTATGCACCACGCCCTTGGGCTGGCCGGTGGACCCAGACGTGTAGAGGATAAAGAGCGGATCTTCGGCCCCCATTTCCTCGGGCGGGCACTCGGCGCTGACCTTCTCGGCCTCTTCATGCCACCAGAAATCCAGATCATGCCGCCACGCCACCTGAGCGCCGGTGCGCTTGACCACGAGGCATTTTACATCGTCGGTGTCGTGCAGCAGCGCCTGGTTGACGTTGTCTTTCAATTTGGTCGCGCGGCCCCCGCGCGGGGCGTGATCGGCGGTGATGACCAGCTTGGCGTCGCAGCCATTCACGCGCGCGCCCAGAGCATCGGGCGAGAAGCCCGCGAAAACGATGGAATGGATCGCGCCGATACGGGCACAGGCCAGCATCGCATAGGCCGCCTCGGGGATCATCGGCAGGTAGATCACGACGCGGTCGCCGCGCCCGATGCCAAGCGATTTCAGCACATTGGCCATGCGGCAGGTCTGCGCGTGCAATTCCTTGTAGGTGATGTGCAGCGCCTCGTCGCCCGGCTCGTCAGGCTCCCAGATGATCGCGGTCTGGTCGCCGCGCGTGGCCAGATGCCGGTCGATACAGTTGGCCGCGACGTTGAGCGTGCCATCCTCGAACCATTTGATCGAGACATTGCCGAACTCGAAATTCACATCCTTGACGCGGCTATAGGGCTTGATCCAGTCAACCCGCTTGCCATGCTCGCGCCAGAACCCCTCGGGGTCGGCCACCGAGGCGGCATACATTTCCTTGTATCGCGCGGCGTCGATATGGGCATTGGCGGCGAAGTCCGCGCTTGGGGCATAGGTCTGATCGGTCATGGTGGCTCCTCCTCGCTGTTGCGACGGGATCGAAAACGACAGACGCCCCGCTGTCAACCGCGAGAGCGGCGGCGGGGCGCTCCCGCTGTCAGATCGCCAAGTATTCGGTGCGAAGCTCTTCGTTTTCAAGAACTTCGGCGGCGGTGCCGTCGAATACGATGCCGCCGGTATCAAGGATCACCGCGCGGTCGGCGAGCTCCAGCGCGCGCACGGCGTTCTGCTCCACGATGATGGTTGTGATGCCCTGTTCCTTGATGATGCGCAGCGTCTTCTCGATCTCGTCCACGATCACCGGGGCGAGGCCCTCATACGGCTCGTCCAGAAGCAGCACCTTGATGTCACGCGCCAGCGCGCGGGCCACCGCAAGCATCTGTTGCTCGCCGCCCGAGAGCGTCACGCCCTCCTGCATGCGGCGCTCGCGCAGGCGGGGGAACAGCTCGTAAAGACGATCGAGCGACCAGCCGACGGGCGGCGCGATCTGCGCCAGTTGCAGGTTTTCCTCGACCGTCAGGCCGGGGATGATGCGCCGGTCCTCGGGGACAAGGCCGATGCCCGCCGCCGCCGCCTCGTGGCTTTTCATCTTGTGGAGCGGCTGGTGATCGAGCCAGATCTCGCCATGCGTCACCTGCGGGCTGTCCATCCGCGCGATGGAGCGCAGCGTGGTGGTCTTGCCTGCGCCGTTGCGGCCCAGAAGGGCGAGGATCTCGCCCTCGTGGACGTTGAAGGAGATGTTCTGCACGATATAGCTCTCGCCGTAATAGCTCTCCATGTTCCACACGGAGAGAAAGGCGGGGGCGGTTTCGGCGTGGCTGTGGCCCTTGGAAAAATCGGGTTTGACGTTCATGTCGCGCGCTCCTCGTCAGGCCGATTCACCAAGATACGCTTCGCGCACCTTGGGATGGCCCTTGATGTTTTCGGGGGTATCCTCGACCAGCGGCGTGCCCTGTGCCAGCACGGTGATCCGCTCGGCGAGGCTGAACACCACGTGCATGTCATGCTCGATGATGGCGATGGTGATGTCGCGCTCGTCCTTGATCTGCTTCAGCAGGTCGATGGTGTTGTTGGTATCGGCGCGCGCCATGCCCGCCGTCGGCTCGTCGAGCAGCAGGAGTTTCGGCTCTTGCGCGAGGCACATGCCGATTTCCAGCCGCCGCTTGTTGCCGCGCGACATGGATGCGGAATGATCGTGCCGCGCATCGGCCATGCCGAGGCTTTCCAGCATATGTTCGGCCTGTTCGACGATCTCGCGCTCATCCGACGAATTCTCGAAGGCATGCATCCGGAACACGCCATCGCGCTTGGCGAAGATCGGGATCATCATGTTTTCCAGCACCGTGAGGTCACCGAATATCTCGGGCGTCTGGAACACGCGGGAAATGCCCATCTGGTTGATCTCGTAGGGCTTGCGCCCCAGAACCGACTGGCCCTGGAACATCACCGATCCGGTATCGGGGATCAGCTTGCCGATGAGACAGTTGAGCAGGGTGGATTTGCCCGCGCCGTTGGGGCCGATGATGGCGTGGACGCTGTTTTCGGCCACGTCGAGATTGACATTGCCCAGCGCCTGCAAGCCGCCGAAGCGCTTGTTGACGTTCTTGATTTCAAGAATACCCATGTCTGGCGTTCCTCATTCGGCGGGGTTGGATTGGGTGGATTTTTCGGCCTCGCGGGCCTTCTTGCCGCGAAAGAGCCGCGCGATGCGCTGTCCGCCCTCGACCAGCCCGCCGGGCAGGAAGATCACCACCAGGACAAAGATCATGCCCAGCGTCAGGTGCCAGCCCTTGCCGACAAAGGGATGGATGAGCGTGACCATCACATCCTCCATCCCGTCGGGCAGGAAGGCAAACCACTGGTGCAACACGCTGTCGTTGATCTTGGAGACGATGTTTTCCATGTATTTGATGAGGCCCGCGCCCAGCACCGGCCCGATGAGCGTGCCGGCACCGCCGAGAATGGTCATCAGCACCACCTCTCCGCTGGCCGTCCAGAACATGCGCTCTGCCCCGGCAAGCGGGTCCATCGCCGCCAGAAGCCCGCCCGCCAGCCCCGCATACATCCCCGACACGACAAAGGCTGCGAGCGCATAGGGTTTGGCGTTGAGGCCGGTATAGGTCATGCGGGTATTGTTGGACTTGATCGCGCGCAGCATCATGCCAAAGGGCGAGCGGAAGATGCGGATCGCGAGGTAGAAGGCCAGCAACATGAACAGCCCGGCAAAGTAATAACCGACGTTGAAGTTGAACGCCCAGCCGCCAAGGTTCATTTCGTAGGTGGCGCGCATCGGCAGGCCAAAGAGATGCGGCATGTCCGGCAACCCCTCGCGGTGAAACATCTGCGGGTCCACGTCATAGACCTGAAGCCCGGTCTCGCCATTGGTGAGGTTGAACTTGGGGTTCGACAGCACCGAATAGGCGAGCGCAAAGGACATCTGCGCAAAGGCCAGCGTCAAGATCGAGAAGTAGATGCCCGACCGGCGCAGCGAGATATAGCCGATCAGCACCGAGAACACCGCCGCGAGGATGACCGCGAAGACGATCGCGGGGATCACGTTGTAGGTAAACAGCTTGAATATCCACACCGCCGCGTAGGAGCCGACCCCGAGGAACGCGGCATGGCCAAAGCTGAGATAGCCGGTGAGGCCAAACAGGATGTTGAACCCGATGGCGAAGATGCCGAAAATCACGAAGCGTTGCAGCAAGTCCGGGTAGCCCGCGTTGAACTGCGCCATGGCGCTGTCGGTTGGGAACGGGTTGAAGATGAACGGAGCCAGCAGCGTCATCGCGATGACGATGAGGAACAGTGTTCCGTCTTTCTTGTTCAGTCCAAACATTGGCTTAGTCCTCCATCACGCCTTTGCGCCCCATCAGACCGCGCGGGCGGGTCAGAAGGACGATGATGGCGACAAGGTAGATGATGACCTGGTTGATGCCGGGAATGGTGGTGGTGGCCCAGGTCGTGGATGCGAAACTTTCGAGGATACCGAGCATGAAGCCCGCCAGCACGGCACCGGGCAGGCTGCCCATGCCGCCGACGACGACCACCACGAAGCTGAGCACCAGGAAATCCATGCCCATGTGATAGTTGGGCGAGTTGATCGGGGTATACATCACGCCCGCAAGTCCCGCCACGGCGGCGGCGATGCCGAACATGATGGTAAAGCGCTTGTCGATATTGATGCCCAGAAGGCCCACCGTCTCGCGGTCGGCCATGCCCGCGCGCACCACCATGCCGAAAGTGGTGAATTGCAGGAAGGCAAATATCGCGCCGATGATGACCGCAGCAAAGCAGAAGTAGACGATCCGCCAGAGCGGGTAAGTCACCTCGAGCCCCAGCGCCGCGCCGAAATTGACCACCCCGTTGAGGGCGTCGGGGGCGGGGGTGGGGATCGGGTTCGCGCCGAAGAAATACTTGATGATTTCCTGAAGCACGATCGCGAGGCCGAAGGTCACGAGGATCTGATCCGCGTGCGGGCGGTTGTAGAAATGCTTGATGAGGCCGCGCTCCATCGCGTAGCCGACGCCGACCATGACGGGAATGGCAAAGAGGATCGCCAGCGGCACCGACCATTCTATCAGCCCGCCGCCGATATCGGGGCCGAACCAGTCCATCACATAGGGGCGTTCGACCTCCAGCGGATTGCCGAGAAAATCTTTCTGTGTCTCGTCGATCACCGTGTGGCTGATCGAGAGCAGACGTTGCAGCGTGACGGCACAGAACGCGCCGATCATGAACAGCGCGCCGTGGGCGAAATTGACCACCCCGAGCGTGCCGAAGATGAGCGTCAGCCCGAGCGCGATCAGCGCATAGGCGGATCCCTTGTCGAGACCATTGAGGATTTGCAGAATGAAAGAGTCCATATATCCCACCTGTCGGTTGAGCGCGGCGGCGCTGGCCCGGCCGCGCACGGGCGTGCGCGGCCGGGGTCTGGGTCAGGAATGCAGGGCGATCAGGCGCCCGGATTGCACTCGCCGAGCGAGGCCTCGTCGCCCCCGAACATCGGGTGGTTCGGCGCGTAGGTGACCTGCTCGACCGGCGTCACCTCGACGATTTCCAGCGTGTCATACTGGTTGGTCGGGTTCTGCGCCCCGCGCACAACGAGCACATCCTTGAAGCACTGGTGATCGTCGGCACGGTAGAGCGTCTTGCCGTTGCCCAGCCCGTCGAATTCGAAGCCCTCGAGCGCCTCGCCCACACCGCAGGGGTTGAACGTGCCCGCGCGCTCGCAGGCATCGGCATAAAGCAGCACCTGCGCATAGCAGGTCTGCGCCGAGTTCGACGGCGGCTTGCCGTATTTCTCGCCGAAGGACTTGACGAAGGCCTTGGTGCCCTCGTCCTGCAACTGCCAGTTCCAGTTCATCGAGCCGAGCACACCCTTGATGTTCTCGCCGGCACCGGCGGCCATCAGCTCCGAGTAGAGCGGCACGACGATCTTGAAGTCCTTGCCGTTCACGACCTTGTCGAGCAGGCCGAACTGCACCGCGTTGGTCAGCGAGTTGACCATGTTGCCGCCATAGTGGTTCAGAACCAGCACATCGGCACCCGAGTTCAGCACCGGCGCGATATAGGACGAGAAGTCGGTCGAGGCGAGCGGGGTCTTGACCGCGTTGACGGTCTCCCAGCCCATCGCCTCGGTGGAGGCGATAATCGATTCCTCCTGGGTCCAGCCCCAGGTGTAATCGGCGGTCAGGTGATAGGCGCGACGATCGGTGCCCATTTCCTTGGCCAGCACCGGCGCCAGCGCCGCGCCCGACATGTAGGCGTTGAAGAAGTGGCGGAAGCCGTTGGCCTTGCGGTCCTTGCCGGTGGTGTCGTTCGAGTGCGTGAGACCGGCCATGAAGATGATGCCCGCATCCTGGCACAGGCCCTGCACGGCCACGGCCACGCCCGAGCTCGATCCGCCATTGACCATGATCGCGCCGTCTTTTTCGATCATCGACTTGGCGCTGGCGCGCGCGGCGTCCGATTTGGTCTGCGTGTCGCCGGTGACGAAGGTGACCTTCTTGCCGAGGATGCCGTTGCCCTTGAGCGCCTTGGAGGTGAAGGTGTTGAGGCAGCCGCCATCGCCCTCGCCGTTGAGGTGCTCGACCGCAAGCTGCTGCGCGAGAAGCTCGTCATTGCCTTCGTCGGCATAGGGGCCGGTCTGCGGCACGTTGAAGCCGAGGGTGACGGTGCCGCCGGTGGGCGCGTTGGTGAAGGCAGCGGCGCTCGACGCGGTAAAGAACATCGGCATTGCCAGTCCTGCGCTCGCACCCGCACCCGTCTTGAGCACGCCGCGGCGCGTGAAGTTGGATTTGGTCATGGATTCCTCCCATTATGATCTTTTGGGGCCCCGCTCCTCTGCACGGCCCCGGCGCAGGACGGACCTGCACAGCATCAGTATGCCGGAGTGTCAGAAAATTTCGCAACAAGCGCCTTTACGGAAACATTTATTTTGTAAAAAAATCGACATGCGTGCTCGTCTTGTTGTAAAGAAGTTCTCACGCAGGTGCAGCAAGTCCAGCCCGAGGCGGGGAAAAATAGATGCCCGAACGGTTCATGATCGGAACACGCATCCGTGAAAGACGGGTGCTTGCCGGTATCCGGCAGACAGAGCTTGCGCAAAGGGTGGGTATTTCGCCCTCATACCTCAACCTGATCGAGCATAACCGCCGCAGAATCGGCGGCAAGACGTTGTTGCGGCTGGCCACCGCGCTCGATGTCGAGGCGTCATTGCTGAGCGAGGGGGCGGCGGCGACGCTGGTGTCGGGGCTGCGCGAGGCGGCGGGGGCCGCCGATGATGCCGCCCCCGAACGCGACCGTGCCGAGGAATTCGCCGAGCGCTTTCCCGGCTGGGCGGGGCTGGTGACCGGGCTTTATCGCCGCAACGGCGAGTTGGAGCGCACCATCGAGACGCTGACCGACCGGCTGGCGCATGATCCGTTCCTGGCAGATTCGCTGCACGAGGTGATTTCTGCGGTGACGGCGATCCGCGCGACCGCGTCGATCCTGGTCGAGACCGAGGCGCTGGAGCCGGAATGGACGGCGCGGTTTCACCGCAACATCAACGAGGACAGCGCCCGCCTCACCGAGGGCGCGCAGGCGCTGGTGAAATATCTCGAAGGCGCGCCCAACCGCGATGCCGAGGTGCAATCGCCGCAGGACGAGATGCACGCGGCGCTGGCGGCGCGCGGCTTTCATTTCGACGAGCTGGAGCGCGAGGCGGCGGGGCCGAAGACGGTCGCGCGGCTGGTGCAGGCCGAGGCCGGGCGCGGGCTGTCGGGGCCGGCGCAAACCCTGCTGGGCGCGGTATTGACGCAGTATCTTGACGATGCGCGCGCGCTGCCGATGTCCCCGTTCCTGGCGCGGCTGCGCAAGCTGGGGCCGGACCCTGCCACGCTGGCCGGGGCCACCGGCGCGGGGCTGGCGCAGGTGTTCCGGCGGCTGGCGACGCTGCCCGAGGCCGAGGCGGGGCCGGTCGGACTGGTGATTTGCGACGCCTCGGGCACGCTGATCTTTCGCAAGCCGATCGAGGGCTTTGCCATGCCGCGCCTGGCCGGGGCCTGCGCGCTCTGGCCGCTCTATCAGGCGCTGTCGCAGCCGCTGGCCCCGCTGCGCAGGCGGGTGCGGCAGGCCGGGCGCGGCGGCGAGGCGGTCGAGGCGCTGGCGGTGGCCGTGCCCGAGGGCGCGCCCGGCTTCGACCGCCCGGCCCCGGTGCGCGGGCATATGCTGCTGCGCCCCGATCCGGGCGCTGCGGGCGGCGCGGTCGAGGAGATCGGGGTAAGCTGCCGCATCTGCCCGCTGGTCGCCTGTCGCGCGCGGCGCGAGCCGTCGATTCTGGCAGAGGGCTTTTGACAGGGCGGGCGAATTTGGGAATAGTCATCCGGGCGGCGGCAAAGCCGTCTCATCGGAGGGGAGGCCGATGGCATGGGAAAAATGGTTCTGCTGATCGAGGACGAACCGAACATCATAGAGGCGGTAAGTTTCATCCTGTCGCGCGATGGCTGGGAGGTGAAGACCCATGCCAACGGCCATGACGCGATGGAGGCGGTGCGGCGGCGTGCGCCGGACCTCATCATCCTGGACGTGATGTTGCCGGGCAAGAGCGGCTTTGACATCCTGGGCGAGATTCGCGGCGATGCCGAGTTCGCGGGCGTGCCGGTCCTGATGCTCACCGCCCGCGGCCAGACCCGCGACCGCGAGATGGCCGAGCGCGCGGGCGCAAGCCGCTACATGACCAAGCCGTTTTCCAATGCCGACGTGCTTGATGCTGTGCGCGCGCTGGCGGGCGCATGAGCCCCGAGCGCGTCTCGGTCTTTCTGGCGCGGCGCAGCTATCGCCGCCGCCGCCTGGCCGATGCTGCACGGCTCTTGCCGCTGGCGGGCGGTGTCCTGTTTTGCGTGCCGCTGTTGTGGAAAGGGGCAGAGGGCGGCGCGCGCACGGTGGGGACGATGATCTATGTCTTCGGGCTGTGGGTGGTGCTGGTCGCGATTTCGGGGCTGGTGTCGCGATACTTGCGCGGCGAGGAGGAGGACCGCGCCGGGGATAAGGGCGCGGGCGGGGGCATGGAATGACCGTTCTCAACACCCTCGTTCTGGTCTGCCTGTTATACGTGGTGTTGCTGTTTACGGTGGCCTTCGGCGCGGATCGCGCGGCGCGGGTGGGGCGGGTGCGGTGGCTGCGCTCGCCGGTTGTCTACACATTGTCGCTGTCGATCTACTGCACGGCGTGGACGTTTTACGGGGCGGTGGGGTTTGCCGCGCGCTCGGGGCTTGAATTCGTCACCATCTATCTTGGCCCGACGCTGGTGATGATCGGCTGGTGGTGGACGCTGCGCCGCCTGGTGCGGGTGGGGCGCAGCCAGCGCATCACCTCGATTGCCGATCTGATATCGTCGCGCTATGGCAAGTCGAACCTGCTGGCGGTGCTGGTGACCGTGCTGGCGGTGATCGCCACCACGCCCTATATCGCGCTGCAACTGCAATCGGTCACGCTCTCCTTCGCGGCCTTTGCCGAGACCGACCCCACCGCCACGACCCTGCCCGACATGCAATCCACCGCGCTCTGGGTGGCGGCGGGGCTGGCGGTGTTCACGATCCTTTTCGGCACCCGCAACCTTGACGCCAACGAGCGCCATCACGGTGTGGTCATGGCCATCGCGATGGAGGCGGTGGTCAAGCTCTGCGCGCTGCTTGCGGTGGGCGTGTTCGTGGTCTGGGGGCTGGCGGGCGGCGTGGGCGCGACGCTTGACCGGATCGAGGCCTCGGCCATCGCGCGTTTCGATGTCAGCGCCGGGCGCTGGGTGGGGCTGACGATGCTGTCGGCAATGGCGTTTTTGTGCCTGCCGCGCATGTTCCAGGTGATGGTGGTCGAGAACGAGGACGAGGACCATCTGCGCACCGCCGGCTGGGCCTTTCCCGGCTATCTGATGCTGATGAGCCTGTTCGTGCTGCCGATCGCGGCGGTGGGGCTCGATGTGATGCCGGTGGGGGCCAATCCCGATCTCTTCGTGCTGACCCTGCCGCTCAGCGAGGGGCGCGACGGGCTGGCGATCCTGTCGTTTCTCGGCGGGTTTTCCAGCGCCACCTCGATGGTGATCGTGGCGGCCATCGCGCTCTCGACGATGGTGTCGAACCATGTGGTGATGCCGATCTGGCTGCATTACACCGGCGGTGCGGCGATGGTATCGGGCGATGTGCGCAACGTGGCCCTGACCGCGCGGCGGCTGAGCATCATCGGCGTGCTGTTTCTGGGCTATATCTATTTCCGCATCTCCGGTGGGGGCACCGCGCTGGCGGCGATCGGCCTCATCGCCTTCGTCGGCGTGGCGCAGTTCCTGCCCGCGCTGATGGGGGGGCTGTTCTGGCGCGGGGCGACGCGCACCGGCGCGCTGGCGGGGCTGTGCGTGGGGTCGGCGGTGTGGCTTTACTGCCTGTTCCTGCCGAGCTTCGGCCCCTCGGTCTTCATGTCCGAGGCGGTGCGCGCGGCGGGGCCCTGGGGCATCGGCTGGCTGCGACCCTATGCGCTCTTCGGGGCCGAGGGGATGGACCCGGTGCTGCACGCGCTGATGTGGTCGCTGCTGTTGAATGGGGGGGCGTTCCTGCTTGGCTCGCTGTTGAGCTTTCCGCAGCCGCTGGAGCGGTTGCAGGGCGCGCAATTCGTCAATGTCTTTGACCATTCCGCCACGCCGGGGGGCTGGTCGGGGGGCATGGCGCAGAGCGAGGACCTGCTCATCATGACGCAGCGCATCATGGGCGCGCGCGAGGCGCAGGCGCTGTTTTCCGCCGCCGCTGCGCGGCAGGGCGTGGCGGGCTACCTGCCCGAGCCAAGCCCCGATTTCCTGCAAGAGCTGGAGCGCGTGCTGGCCGGATCGGTGGGGGCTGCCACCGCCCATGCGATGATCGCGCAGATCGTCGGCGGCGCGGCGGTCTCGGTGCGCGACCTGATGGCGGTGGCCGACGAGACCGCGCAGATCATGGAATATTCCAGCCAGCTCGAGGCCAAGAGCCAGGAGCTTGCGCGCACCGCGCGCCAACTCCGGCAGGCCAACGAGAAGCTCACCCAGATATCGGTGCAAAAGGACGGCTTCCTGTCGCAGATCAGCCACGAATTGCGCACGCCGATGACCTCGATCCGGGCGTTTTCGGAAATCCTGCGCGATACCGGCGATCTCAGCCCCGAAGAGCAGACCAAATACGCCGCGATCATCCATGACGAGACCGTGCGCCTGACGCGGCTCCTCGATGATCTGCTTGATCTCAGCGTGCTGGAAAACGGGCAGGTCAATCTCAACGTGCAAAGCGGCACGCTGGAGTCGCTTCTGGATCGCGCGGTGCGCGCGGCGGGCGGCGAGGGCGAGCATTTCATCATCCGCCGCGACCGCGAGGCCGAACAGGTGGCGCTCTCGACCGATCTCGACCGGCTGGCGCAGGTCTTTATAAATGTCATCAGCAACGCGCGAAAATATTGCGATGCCGATCCGGCGGTGCTGTCGATCCGGGTGGCGGCGTCGGGAGCCGATGGGCTGGTGGTGGATTTCGTGGATAATGGCTGCGGCATCCCGACCGACAAACACGCCGTGATCTTCGAGAAATTCTCGCGCATCGGCGAGACCAAGGCCGGTGGCGCGGGGCTTGGTCTGGCCATTTGCCGCGAGATCATGGCGCGGCTGGGGGGCGATGTCAGCTATCTTCCGGGCCAGGCCGGGGCGGCGTTTCGCGTGAGCCTGCCGCGCTCGGCGCAGATGGCGGCAGAGTAAGCACCGGGATTAGAAGCACTGGGATTAGCAAAATCGTAACCCTGCGCGCCTAGGGTCGGTGCCGGACACAGAAGGTGGACGGCCAAAGCGGATGGCGGATCAGAACAAGGCTTCGGTCATAAGGCGCAAGACGCGCGCCGCGCGCGAGGGGGCAGACCCGCGGGTGATGTCGCCGGTGCGCGCGCTGCGGCTGGCGCTGGCGCGCGCCGCAGATACGCTGCTCGATCTGCCGCTGGTGGTGGCGACGGTGGAACAGCGGCGCGTCGAGGCGGGCGAGGTCGAGGCCGCGCTTGGCGCGGATGGTCTGTTCCTGCTGCTCGACGGACGGGCGGGTGCGCGCGCGGCGATGCGGCTCGATCCCGGCCTGCTTGCGGCGCTGATCGAGGTGCAGACCACCGGGCGCGTGCGCCCCGGCGAGGTGCGGGCGCGGGTGCCCACGCGCACAGACGCGGCGATGGTCGCCCCGCTGGTGGATGCGCTGCTCGCGGGCTTTGACGACGGGATGGGCGAGAGCGGGGCAGAGCCTGCGCCGCGCGGCTTTCACTTTGGCGACAGGATGGAGGATGCGCGCGCGCTGGCGCTGTTGCTGGTGGCCCCGGAATTCGAATTCTTTCGCCTGACCGTCGATCTTGGCCCCGGTCTGCGCACCGGGCGGCTTGACCTGCTTTTGCCGCCTTTGCCTGCCCCCGACCCCGTGGCGCGCAAGGGCGCGGGGCGGGGCGGCGGGCCGGTTCAGGTGCCCGCGCCCGAGGATGTGGCGGCTGTGGCGCTCGCGGCGCCGGTGGTGCTCGACGCGGTGCTGGCGCGCATCCACCTGCCGCTCAGCGCGGCGATGTCGCTCGAGGTGGGCCAGCGGCTTGGCCTGCCGGTGCAGAGCCTGCGCCGGGTGCGGCTTGTCGCGGCGGGCGGGCATGTGGCCGCCGAAGGACGGCTTGGCCGCCGCGACGGCTGGCGCGCGCTGCGGCTTGGCGGGGAAGGGACAGAGGGCCGCCCGGCGGCGGCTGTGGGCCGTGAGGCCGTGCCCGACGCGGGTGGCGGGGCAGGATTGGTGGCCAAGGGCGCAGCCGGGGAGGGCGCAACGCAGGCTACGGAGGGCACGCCGACAGACGGCACGGCGCTGACCCCGGTGAGCGGTTGACCTGCGTCAAGGCGCGCGCGCGCAACACAGGCTATGCTCGATGCCATTCGGACAGGCGGATGACTGGGAGGCAAGAATGCACGATACCGCACCATACCGTGCCGCACTGTTGCGGCGTCTGCGCCAGCTCGATGCGCGGCTGCACGCCATCGAGGCAGAGCTTGACGCCCCCCGCGCCCCTGACTGGGAAGAGGCCGCGACCGAGCGCGAGGGCGACGAGGTGCTTGAGCGCCTTGGCCAGAGCGGCGAGGCCGAGATCGCGCGCATCCGCGCCGCGCTCGGGCGGTTGCGCGCGGGCAGTTACGGCATCTGCACCGGCTGCGGCGAGCGGATCGCGCGCGAACGGCTCGATATCCTGCCCGAGACGCCGCTCTGCCGCGATTGCGCAACGGGCGCGGCCTGATCCGTTCACAATGTCACAGCTCGGGCAGGATACGGGTTTAGAATTCGCGCGAAACACGCTATGGTTGTCGCGCCTTTGGGAGGAACATCATGACTTATCTCGACCAGGAACTTGATCGCCTTCAGGCGCTCATCGGCGCCGAGACGCCCGATGCGCGTTATCGCCATGAGCCGCGCCTTCGCCACGTGATCGCACGGCTGCGCGAGGAGGGGCGCGCGGTGCCAGAGCGGATACGGGCGCTTCATGCCGTGTTGCTCAGCGAGGCGATCGAGGCCGAATTCGACAACATGCCGGTCTGAGCCTGCGGCGCGCGCGCGCCACGACGCTTGCGCGCGCGCCGGTTTCCCGGTTCAATCCCCGCAACGCAAAAGCAAAAGGCGGGGGGATCGTGAGCGACACAGTTCAACGCGCGCAGATCGGCGGGGTGATGGTGCTGCGGCTCGATCGGCCCGTCGCCAATGCGCTTGTGCCGCAGATGCGCGCGGCGCTCATCGCGGCGCTGGACGAGGCGGAGGCGGAGGAGGCCTGCGACGCGGTCGTGATCGCCGGGGCGGGGCGCGGGTTTTCGGCGGGGCTTGATCTGTCGGAGGATGCGGCGGGGCTGCGCGCTCCGGGCATCGAGGACCTGTGCCGCGCCGTGGCCGGATGCGCGCGGCCCGTGGTCGCGGCGCTGCACGGCGAGGTCGCGGGGGCGGGGCTGTCGCTGGCGTTGGCCGCAAAGGGCCGCGTGGCGCATGAGGGCGCGCGGCTGTCGCTGCCCGAGATCGCGCTGGCGCGGATACCCTGTGCCGGGGCGACGCAGCGCCTGCCGCGCATCCTCGGCGCGCAGGTGGCGCTGGAAATGATGCTTTCGGGGCGCGTGGTGCAGGCGGGAGAGGCGCGGCTGCGCCCGCTCTTTGACCGGGTGGTGGTCGAGGAGGCCGAGGTGGAGGCGGCGGCGTTGGCGCTTGCCCGCACCCTTGCCGCCGCCCCGCCGGATCCTGCGCGCAGCGATCCGCGCCGGGGCCTGTCGGACCCTCGCGGCTATCAGCGCGCGATTGCCACCGTGCGCGCCCGTATGGGACAGGCCGGGGGCGCGGCGGGCGATATCCTGCGCGCGGTGGAGGCGGCGCAGCTTTTACCGCTGGCGCAGGGGCTCGATTTCGAGGCGGTGCTGGCGGAGGAGTGCGCGCAAAGCCGTGAGGCGCGGGCGCTCTGTCATCTGCGCCTGGCCGAGGGGCGCGCGCGCGCCTTGCCGGAAATGCACGTGGCCGGGGCGCGCGGGCCTGCCCGGATCGGGCTGGCCGGGGCGCTGCCTGCGGCACTGGCCGAGCGGCTGGTGGCGGCGGGGGCGGTGCCCGGTGGCGACGAGGGCGCTGATCTGTGGATCGAGGCGGCACCGGGAGCCGCGCCTGCGGGGGCGGCACGGGTAGCGTTTGATAGCGGCGCGGGGTTCGGGCGCGAGGGGCTGTGGCTGCGTGTCTGGCCGGGCGCGGCTATGGCCGAGATCGGCGTCGGGCCGGGGGCTGCGGCGGGCGATGTGGCGGCGCTGGCGCGGCTTCTGGCGCGCGCGCGGCTGGGCGTGGTGCGCACGGCCCTGCCGCAGGCCGGGCCGGGGGCGGGCCGGGTGCTGGCGGGCGCGCTGGATTTTGCGGCGCTGGCGCTGTTGCGCGCGGGGCTATCACCGCAGGAGGTGGATCGCGGCGCGGCGGCGCTGGGCCTTGCCGTGCCGCCCTGCCTTGGCATGGATGACGAGGGGCTGGACGCGGCGCAGGCGCGGCTGGTGGCGCTGGCGGCATGGTTGAAAATGCCGCCGCCCGCCCCCGATGGCCCGCTGGCCGTGCGGATCGCGCGCGGGGCGCGCGGGCGCGCCGTCGGGCGCGGCTTTTACGAGCACCCGCCCGAGGGGCCGCGCGCGCGCCGCGATGACGGCGCGGGCGGCGCGCTGCCGGGGCGCGTGGGCGTGGCCGGGGCGCTCCATGCCGTGCTGGTCAATACCGCCGAGCGGCTGCTGGCGGCGGGGGCGCTGGCGCGTCCGGGCGATGCCGATCTGCTGGCCATCGGCGCGCTGGGCGTGGCGCGCGACCGGGGCGGGCCGCTTTTTGCCGCCGATGATCGCGGGCTTCTGGCCGTGCTGGGGGATATGAAGGCGCTTGCCCCGCTCGCCCCCCCGCTCTGGGCACCGCAGCCGGGGATCGCGGCGCGGGTGCGCGAGGGGCAGGGCTATTTCCGGCGCGCGGGCGCGGCGGGCGTGGCCGTGCTCAGCCGAGCATGATGCCCACGACCACCATCATCAGCCCGGTGACCGACAGAAACAGCGCCCCGAGATTGACCGGCAACACCGCCTGCACCGCGCTGCGCATGTCGGCGTCAGAGAGCCCGGCGCGGCGCAGGCGCCAGACCTTGAGAATGCACCACACCAGCCCCGCAAGCCCGGCAAGCGAGACAGCCGCGCCGCCCCAGACCAGCATTTCCATCGCGCGCCCTCCCATCGGTTCCGCGTCGAGGGCCTAGGCCAAAGCGCAACGTTGCGCAAGGGCGCGCAAGGGTGCGATGATGCTTGCGCGGGGCGTGCGGCGGGGCTAGTCAGTTTGCCTGAACAGGATCGGAGGCCCTTGATGAATGACATGACATCCGACACGACCTACCGTGTCACCGCGGACGAGCTGCGCCAGTTCATCGAGCGGTTCGAGCGGCTGGAGGCCGAGAAGAAGGACATCGCCGACCAGCAAAAGGAGGTGATGGCCGAGGCCAAGGGGCGCGGCTATGATACCAAGGTGATGCGCAAGGTGATCGCGCTGCGCAAGCGCGACCGCGACGACATCGCCGAAGAAGAAGCCATACTCGAGATGTATAAAGAGGCGCTTGGCATGGGCTGAGCGCAGGGCGCGCGGTGGGCACGGCGATGCGCTGCGCCGGGCCTTCCGTAGAGAGGCCGCCAAGGCCGCTTTCGCGCCGGAAATTGTGGTAATAAGCTCACGCCAGCGCCGCGTGAAAGGGCAAGACGAGGCATGACCCCGAAGGACAGTCGCGACGACATTCCCCTGTTGGTGGTGGATCTTGACGGAACTTTGATCCGGTCGGATACGCTGTTTGAATGCTTCTGGGCGGCGCTTTCGCAAAGCTGGGGCGCGATCCCCGTCGCGCTGCGCGCGCTTGGCCGGGGGCGCGCGGCGCTCAAGCAGGCGCTGGCCGCGCTTGGCCCACCCGATGCGGCCTATCTGCCCTATAACGAGGTGGTGCTCGACCATATCCGCGATTGGCGCGCGCGGGGCGGGCGCGCGGTTCTTGTAACCGCCGCCGATCAGGCCGTGGCCGACAGCATTGCCGCGCATCTGGGCCTTTTCGACGCCGCGCATGGCTCGGATGGGGAAAGCAATCTCAAGGGCGCGCAAAAGGCGCGGGTGATCGCGGATATCTACGGGGCCGAGCCGTATGCCTATATCGGCGACAGCAGGGCCGATCTGCCGGTCTGGGCGGGTGCGCGGCGCGCGATTACCGTCGATGCCCCCGCCGCGCTGCGCCAAAAGCTGGAAAAGACCGGCGTGCATGTCACGCATTTGCAGAGCGCGGGCGGGCGCGGCGCGTGGCTTGCGGCGCTGCGGCCGCATCAATGGCTCAAGAACCTGCTGGTTTTCGTGCCGATGATCGCGGCCCACGCGGTCGAGGGCGCGGTGATGGCGCAGGCGCTGCTCGCCTTTGTGGCCTTCTGTCTCGTGAGTTCGGCGGGCTATGTCTTCAACGACCTGATGGATCTGCGCGCCGACCGGGCGCATCCGCGCAAGGCGCGGCGCGCGATTGCCTCGGGCCGCGTGCCGATTGCGCGGGCCACGGTGATGGTGCCCATGCTGCTTGGGGGCGGGCTGGGGCTGGCGGCGCTGGGGGGCGGGCCGCTCCTGGCGATGATCGCGGGCTATTTCGGGCTTACGGTCACCTATTCACTCACGCTCAAGCGGGTCGCCATCGCCGATATCTGCACGCTGGCGGGGCTTTATACCATGCGCATCCTCGCGGGCGGGCTTGCCACGGGGCTCTTGCCCTCGGTCTGGCTGCTGGCGTTCTCGATGTTCTTTTTCGTGGCGCTGGCGGCGATCAAGCGGCAGGCCGAGCTTGTGGACCTTTTCGGCCGTGGCCTGCCCGTGGCCGAGCGGCGCGGCTACACGGTCGAGGACCTGCCGCTTGTGAGACAGGTGGCGGTGGCCTCGGGCTATGTCTCGGTGCTGGTGCTGGCGCTCTATCTCGACGCGCCGACGGTGCAACGGCTTTACGGCGCGCCGTGGCTCTTGTGGGGGATTTGCCTGGTGCTGCTCTACTGGATCACGCGGGTGGCCCTCATCACCAGCCGGGGGGGGATGCATGACGATCCGATCGTGTTCGCGCTGCGCGACCCGGTAAGCCTTGTCTGCCTTGGCCTCATGGGTGGGCTTGCCGCCGGGGCGGCGCTGTTGTGAGGGGGCGCACGCTCATTTTGCGCTACGCGGCTTTTGCTGTGGTGGCGGTGCTGGTCAACCTCGCCACGCAGCGCGCGGTGCTGTCGCTGCCTTGGGCGGTGCCGGGGTTCGGGCTGGCGGTGGCGATTGCGGCGGGCACGCTGACCGGGCTGGTGGTCAAATACCTGCTCGACAAGCGCTGGATATTCCTGGACCGCGAGACGGGCATGGCCGCGCATGGCCGGAAATTCGCGCTTTACACGGCGATGGGGCTGGTGACGACGGCGCTGTTCTGGGGCAGCGAAACGGCGTTCTGGCTGATCTGGCGCACGGATGCCATGCGCGAGGCGGGCGCGGTGCTGGGGCTGGCGGTGGGCTATGTGACCAAGTATCACCTCGACCGGCGGTTCGTCTTTGCACCTGCGGCGGCGGCACCGGGGGGCGCGGCATGAGGCTTGCAGGCTGGGGCCGTTATCCCGTCGCCGACTGCGCGGTGAGCACCCCGCGCGACGAGGCCGCCTTGCGCGCGGCGCTGGCGGGCGGGCCGATGATCGCGCGGGGCAATGGCCGCGCCTATGGCGACAGCGCGCTGAACCGGCGCAACACTGTGTCGATGCGGCGGCTTGACCGGATGCTGGGCTTTGACGCGAAAACCGGGCAGCTTGTGGCCGAGGCAGGCGTTTTGCTGGGCGACATCATCGCCGCCTTCCTGCCGCGCGGCTGGTTTCCCGCCGTCACCCCCGGCACGCAATTCGTGACGCTGGGCGGGGCCATCGCCGCCGATGTGCATGGCAAGAACCACCATATCGACGGCGGTTTCGGCAATTTCACCGACTGGATCGAGGTGATGGGGCCAGATGGCACGGTGACGCGCGCCTCGCGCGAGGAGAATGCCGCGCTGTTTGCGTGGACCGTGGGCGGCATGGGGCTGACGGGCGTGATCCTGCGCGCGGCCATTCGCCTGCGCCCGGTGGAGACCGGCTGGATACGTCAAGCCTCGCGCGCGGTGCCCGATCTCGCGGGGGCGATGGCGGCGTTCGAGGAAGCCGCCGACGCGCCCTATTCGGTGGCCTGGATCGACTGTCTGAGCCGGGGCGCGGCGCTGGGCCGGTCGGTCGTCATGCTGGGCGAGCACGCCCCCCGCGAGGCCCTGCCGATGCGCTATCGGCAGGTGCCGTTCGGCCCGCCGCCGGGGCGCAGGCTGCGCCTGCCCCTCAACGCGCCGGGCTTTGCGCTCAACCGCTGGACGGTGACGGCGTTCAACGCGCTCTATTATCGCGCGGGCGCGCGCAACAGCGGCACCTCCCTTGTCCCGTGGGAGAGCTATTTCTACCCGCTCGACGGGATCTTGGGCTGGAACCGCATCTATGGCCGGCGCGGCTTTGTGCAGTTTCAATGCGTCCTGCCCGAGGCGGGGGCGCGCGCGGGGCTTGCCGCGCTCTTGACGGCGATTTCGGCCTCGGGGCAGGGCTCTTTCCTGTCGGTGCTCAAGAAACTCGGGCCTTCGCAGGGGCGCTTTTCCTTTCCGATGCCGGGGTATACGCTGGCGCTGGATTTCCCGGTATCGCAGAAGGTGCTCACGCTCATGCAGACGCTCGACCGCATCACGCTCGACCATGGCGGGCGGTTCTACCTCGCCAAGGATGCCCGCATGTCGGCGGATACGCTTCATGCCTCTGACCCGCGCGCGGCGGGCTTCGCGCGGATGCGGAGCGAGAGCGGCGCGGCGGGGGCCTTTGCCTCGATGCAATCCGAAAGGCTTGGCCTGTGAGTGTTGATCCGGTTCTCATCCTCGGCGGGCGCTCGGATATCGGGCTGGCGCTGGCGCGCGCCTATGCCGCCCAGGGCCACCCCGTGCAGTTGGCGGCGCGCGATGCGGCAAGCCTTGCGCCCGAGCAGGCGGATATCGCCCTGCGCCACGGGGTGGAGGTGAGCCTGCACGAATTCGACGCGCTGGATACCGACGGTTTCGAGGCGCTGCTCGACAGCCTGCCCGCGCTGCCGGGGATCGCTATCTCGGTGGTGGGGCTGATGGGCGATCAGGCCGAGAGCGCGCGCGACACAAGCGCCGCACGCCGCGTCATCCGCAGCAATTTCGAGGGGCCCGCCACGATGCTGGCGGTCATCGCCAACCGGTTCGAGGCGCGCGGCCATGGCCTCATCATCGGCATAAGCTCGGTCGCGGGCGAGCGCGGGCGCGCCACCAACTATGTCTACGGCGCGGCCAAGGCCGGGTTTACCGCCTATCTTTCGGGGCTGCGCAACCGGCTGGCAGGCAGCGGCGTGCATGTGATGACGGTTCTGCCCGGCTTTGTCGCCACGCGCATGACCGAGGGGATGGACCTGCCCGAGCGGCTCACCACCGATCCCGACACGCTCGCGCGGCGGGTGCTGCGCGCGGGGCGCGCGCGGCGCAATGTGATCTATGTCTCGCGCATCTGGTGGCTGGTGATGGCGATCATCCGCGCCATCCCCGAGCCGGTGTTCAAACGGCTGCGGCTGTAGGTATACCCCTCTGTCACGGGCAATGATTGATGGCCCGGACCTGCCATTCCGGCCCTTGGCGGTGCAGCTCTGTCACCGATAGCGGCTCGATGCGGTGGCCGAACGCCTCATAGGCGGTGAGCCCGAGCGCCGCCTGCACCTGCGTCAGGATCACCCCCATATGCGCCACCGCAACGATATCGCGCCCCGGATGCGCCGCCAGAATCCGCGCCACTGCGCGGCCCACGCGGGCCGATACCTCGTGCCAGCTTTCGCCGCCGGGCGGGCGGATATCGCCGGGTGCGTCCCAGAAGGCGCGCAGGCGGGTCTGGTCGGGGATGGCGTCGAAGGCCTGCAACTCCCACGCGCCGAAATGGATTTCGCGCAGGTCGGGATCATCCGCAAGCCGCGCGCGCGGCCCGGTGATGGCATCTGCGGTGGCGCGCGCGCGGGTGAGATCCGACGAGATCACCAGCGCCCCTTCGGGCAGATGCGCCGCCAGCCGCGCCAGCCGGGGCGCATCGGTCAGATCGGCGGGCAGGTCGGACCAGCCGACCATCCCGCGCGCATGGGTGGGGCCGTGGCGCACCCAGTAAAACCGGCTCATGGCAGCGCCCCCTTGAGCACCTGCGGCAGCCCCGCGATGACATTGACCACCAGCCCCGCGCGCGCGGCCAGCCGCTGGTTGAGCTCGCCCTGTGCGCGCTGGAACGCCCGCGCCAGCGCGTTTTCCGGCACCACCGACAGGCCCACCTCGTTGGAGACCACCACCACCGGCGCGGCGCAGGCGTCGAGCGCGGCCATGAGCGCGGCCTCGGTCCCGGCCAGATCGCTGCCCGCCAGCATGTGATTGGAGAGCCACATCGTCGCGCAATCGAGCAGCACCACCTCGCCCGCCGTCACCGATCCAAGCGCGGGGCCCAGATCGCGCGGGGCCTCGACGGTCCGCCACGCCGCATCGCGCCGCGCGCGGTGCTGGCGCAGCTTGGCGCGCATCTCATCGTCATGCGCACGGGCGGTCGCCAGATAGACCGGGGCAAGGCCGGTGCGCCGCACAAGCCCCTCGGCAAAGGCGGATTTTCCCGAGGCGGCCCCGCCAAGAACCAGGGTGAGCCGCGATAACATGAGCCTCATACTCTCCATATTGTGATCCGATTGCGCTTTGCCTGCGTAACACCCGGTGAAATGCTCGGAAAGAGGGCTCTTGCACCAGACGCATGACAGGGGGATCACATGCCGCTCGATGCACCGCAAAACCGGTCCATGTCCCGCACCGCGATGAAGGCGGAGATGCTGGACGCCGAAACAGAGCTTGCGCTGGCTTATGCCTGGCGCGACCAGCGTGACGAGGCGGCGCTGCACCGGCTCATCACCGCCTATATGCGGCTGGCGATTTCGATGGCGTCGAAATTCCGCCGCTACGGCGCGCCGATGAATGACCTTATCCAAGAGGCGGGCCTTGGCCTGATGAAGGCCGCCGACAAGTTCGACCCCGATCGCGGTGTGCGGTTTTCCACCTATGCCGTGTGGTGGATCAAGGCGTCGATCCAGGATTACGTGATGCGCAACTGGTCGATGGTGCGCACCGGCTCTACCTCGTCGCAAAAGTCGCTTTTTTTCAACATGAAGCGGGTTCAGGCCCGGATCGAGCGCGAGGCGATGGCCAATGGCGAGGCGCTCGATGGCCACCAGTTGCGCGAGATGATCGCGCATGAGGTGGGCGTGCCGCTGCGCGATGTCGAGATGATGGAGGGGCGGCTCTCGGGCGGGGATTTCTCGCTCAACGCCACCCAATCCACCGAGGAGGACGGGCGCGAATGGATCGACACGATCGAGGATGACGGCGCGCGCGGCGATGAATTGGTGGAGCGCGATCACGACCGGCGCGCGCTGCGCGACTGGCTGGGCGCGGCGATGACCCATCTGACCGAGCGCGAGCGTTTCATCGTGCGCGAGCGCAAGCTGCGCGAGGTGCCGCGCACGCTCGAAAGCCTTGGTGAGGAGTTGAACCTCAGCAAGGAGCGCGTGCGCCAGATCGAGGCGGCGGCGTTCCAGAAGATGCGGCGCTACCTTGAAAAGTACGCCGGAGAGGTGCAAACGCTGCTGGCATGATGCTGCGCCTTGCCCTTGGATTTTGCCTCGCCGCCCTGCCTGCGGCGGCGCAGGATGTGTGGATTCTGGGCGAGGTCCACGACAACCCCGCCCATCACGCGATGCAGGCCGATCGCGTGATGGCCATCGCGCCGCGCGCGTTGGTTTTCGAGATGCTGAGCGAAGCGCAGGCCGACCGCGTCAGCCCCGCGCTCATCGCCGACCGGCAAGCGATGGCCGAGGCGCTTGATTGGGCGGCAAGCGGCTGGCCGGATTTTTCCATGTATCATCCCATCTTCGTGGCCGCACCTGAGGCCGCCGTATATGGCGCGCAGGTGCCGCGCGAAGAGACGCGCGCGGTGTTTGATGGAGGGCTGGCCGAGAGCTTTGGCGACGGGGCGGCCACCTATGGTCTGACCGAACCGTTGCCCGAGACTGAGCAGGCCGCGCGCGAGGCGTTGCAGATGGCCGCGCATTGCGATGCCCTGCCAGAGGAGATGCTGCCCGGCATGGTCGCGGTGCAGCGCCTGCGCGACGCGGTGCTGGCGCGTGCCGTGGTGCAGGCGATGGAGGAAACCGGCGGGCCGGTCGCCGTCATCACCGGCAACGGCCACGCGCGCCGCGACCGGGGCGTGCCTTCGTATCTGGGTCGCGTCGCGCCCGATCTGGAGGTCTTCGTGCTGGGCCAGACCGAGGATGGCGCGCCGCTTCAGGGCGGCTTTGACGAGGTGGTATCGACCCCGGCGGTGGACCGCCCCGATCCCTGCGCGGCGTTTCGATAGGGGGAGGGCATTTTTGGCCTGATGTGGACGGTCATGCTTGGGGCTGAGCCGCGCGGTGCCCGTCCGAGGGGACTTCGCCTTGAATGTCCCCTCAACGCCAGTCACGACACTTGCCGCATCGCATCCTACTCCATCGCAGGCTGCCCTCCCCTTTGGCACCATCTGCCAGATATCAAACACCCCCGGCCCTTGCGCCGGTTTTATGCGCGCCCTAGTCTCGGCGCGTATCTGTTGGAGGAGCCCATGCCCGGCGCGTCACGTATCTTGCTGATTATCGGCGGCGGTATCGCGGCCTACAAGGCGCTCGACCTCATCCGCCGCCTGCGCGAGCGGGGGCACAGCGTTACGCCGGTGCTGACGCGCGCGGGGGCGGAGTTTGTCACGCCCTTGTCGGTGTCGGCCTTGGCGGGGCGCAAGGTCTACTCGGACCTGTTCGACCTGACCGACGAGGCCGAGATGGGCCATATCGAACTCAGCCGCTCTGCCGATGTCATTGTGGTTGCGCCCGCCACCGCCGACCTGATTGCCAAGATGGCGCAAGGCCATGCCGATGATCTGGCCTCGACGCTTCTCTTGGCGACCGATACGCCCGTCCTGCTCGCGCCCGCGATGAACGTGCGCATGTGGCAGCACGCCGCCACGCAGCGCAACATCGCCACGCTGCGCGGTGACGGGATCGGCTTTGTCGGCCCGAATGAGGGCGACATGGCCTGTGGAGAGCATGGCCCCGGTCGCATGGCCGAAGTGCCGCAGATCGTGGCGGCTGTCGAGGCGGGGCTGGCCGATGGCCCCCTCACGGGGCGGCGCATCCTTGTCACCTCGGGGCCGACGCATGAGCCTATCGACCCGGTGCGCTATCTCGCCAACCGCTCGTCGGGGGCGCAGGGCACGGCGATTGCCCGCGCGCTGGCGGCGCTTGGGGCCGAGGTGGTCTTTGTCACCGGTCCCGCCACCGTGCCGCCGCCCGAGGGGGTGGAGGTGATCCGCGTCGAGACCGCGCGCGAGATGCTGGCCGCCGTTGAGCGGGCCTTGCCCGCCGATGCCGCCATATTCGCCGCCGCCGTGGCCGATTGGCGCGTAGCGCGCGAGAGCGACCGCAAGATGAAGAAGACCGGGGGCGCGCTGCCGCACCTCGAATTTGCCGAGAACCCCGATATCCTCGCCACGGTGAGCGCGCTGGCCGAGGGGCGGCCGCGCCTCGTGGTGGGCTTTGCCGCCGAGACCGATGACGTAGTGGCAAACGCCACCGCCAAGCGCGCGCGCAAGGGCTGCGACTGGATCGTGGCCAATGATGTGAGCGCCGCCACCGGCATCATGGGCGGGGCCGAGAACGCGGTGACGATCATCACCGCGGAGGGCACGGAGGCCTGGCCGCGCATGGGCAAGGCCGAGGTGGCGGCGCGCCTCGTCGAGCGGATCGCGCAGGCGCTGGCGTGAGAGATCTGGATATTTTGGGCAAGATGAAGGGGGGCCTATGCTAGGTATCCAAGTGGCCTGGGACGAGGGGGCGGATCGCTCGCTGGGCCTGCCCGCCTATGCCACGGCGGGGGCGGCGGGGGCGGATCTGCGCGCCAATTTTCCCGACCGGGGGGCCGCGGTGCTGGTGCCCGGCGCGCGGGTGCTGGTGCCCACGGGGCTGCGCATCGCGGTGCCCGCAGGCTACGAGGTGCAACTGCGCCCGCGCTCGGGGCTGGCGCTGAAGCACGGGATCACCCTGCCCAACAGCCCCGGCACCATCGACAGCGACTATCGCGGGCCGCTGGGGGTGATCGTGATGAATGCAGGCGACGCGCCGTTCGAGATCACCCATGGCGCGCGTATCGCGCAGATGGTGGTGGCCCCGGTGGTGCAGGCGCGGTTTGTCCCGGTCGAGGTGCTGGACGAGACCGCGCGCGGCGCGGGCGGCTTTGGCTCCACGGGGATTGGTTGATGTTGTTGGTGCTGGTCATGGCTGCCGTGCTCTGGGGCGTGGGCGCGGCGATGGGCACGCCCCGGCCCCTGCGCTGGGGGATGATCGCGGGGCTTTGGGTCGCTGTCACGCTGGCGCATCTGGTGCTGCCTGCGGGGCATCCGATCCGCATGGCCACCGGCGAGGAGGCCGCGCTCTGGCTGATGATTGGCGGCGCGGCGGGGTTGGTGCTGATCTATCGCGCGGGGCTTGGGTGGTTGCGCGCGCGTGCGGGGGCGCGGGTGGCGGCGGTTGCCGCGCCTAGGCCGCTGTTTTCAGAGGCGGAGCTTGACCGCTATGCCCGCCACATCGTGCTGCGCGAATTGGGCGGGCCGGGGCAGAAGGCGCTGAAACAGGCGCGGGTCCTGGTGATCGGGGCGGGGGGGCTGGGATCGCCTGTCTTGCTTTACCTCGCCGCCGCCGGGGTGGGCACCATTGGCGTGATCGACGATGACGAAGTGGATAATTCCAACCTGCAACGGCAAGTTATCCACAGGGATGAGGACATCGGTTGTCTAAAAGTGGAATCGGCCATGCGTGCGATGCAGGCGCAAAACCCCGCTGTCACGGTCCGCCCCTATGGCCGCCGCCTGACGCCCGAGATCGCCGCCGACCTGTTTGCCGAGTATGATCTGATCGTGGACGGCACCGATAATTTCGCCACCCGCTACCTGGCCAATTCTACCGCAGCTTCGCAAGGCAAGCCGTTGATTTCCGGCGCATTGTCGCAATGGGAGGGGCAGGTGAGCGTGTTTGATCCCGCGCGCGGCGCGCCCTGTTATCAATGTATCTTTCCCGAGGCCCCCGCATCGGGCCTAGCGCCGTCCTGCGCCGAGGCGGGCGTGCTTGGGCCGTTGCCCGGCGTGGTGGGCTCGATGATGGCCGCCGAGGCGATCAAGGTCATCACCGGGGCGGGCACGCCGCTTCGCGGTGAGATGCTGATCTATGACGCGCTGTATGGCGAGAGCCGCAAGATCGCGCTGCGGCCCCGCGCCGATTGCCCGGTTTGTGGCAGACAAGGAGAGAGAGATGAGCAACCCGCTGCTGGCTGAGTGGACCGCGCCCTTTGGCCTTGCGCCGTTCGACGCAATTTCCGACGCGGATTTCGCGCCCGCGTTTGACGCGGCCCTGGCGCAGGCGCGCGCCGAGATGCAGGCGATTGCCGACGCGCCCGAGCCGCCCACATTCGCCAACACTATCGAGGCGCTGGAGGTCTCGGGGAAGGCGCTTGACCGGGTGCTGTCGGTGTTTTTCACCGTGGCCGGGGCCGACAGCAATTCGGCGCGGCAGGCGTTGCAGCGCGATTTCGCGCCGAGGCTGGCGGCGTGGTCGTCGGAGCTTTATGGCAACAAGGCGCTTTATGCCCGGATCGAGGCGTTGTGGCAGGCGCGCGATACGCTCGGGTTGTCGCCCGAGGAGGCGCGGCTCTTGCTGCTCACGCGGCGGGGGTTCGTGCGCGCGGGGGCGGCGCTGACGGGCGCGGCAGAGGCGCGGATGCGCGCGATCATGGCGCGGCTGGCAGAGCTTGGCACGGCCTTCACGCAGAACCTGCTCGCCGACGAGGCGGGCTGGCGGATGGAACTGGGAGAGGGCGATCTTGATGGCCTGCCCGATTTCGTGATCGAGACCGCCCGCGCGGCGGGGCGCGAGGCGGGGCTTTCGGGGCCGGTCATCACGCTGTCGCGCTCGCTCATCGTGCCGTTTTTGCAATTCTCGGACCGGCGCGACCTGCGCCGTCGGACGTTTGAGGCCTGGGCCGCGCGCGGGGCGATGGGCGGCGCGACCGACAATCGCGCCATTGCCGCCGAGACGCTCGCGCTGCGCGAGGAGCGCGCGGCGCTTTTGGGCTATGACAGCTTTGCCGCCTACAAGCTGGAGACGCAGATGGCGGGCACGCCGCAGGCGGTGCGCGATCTGCTGATGGCGGTGTGGGAGCCTGCGCGCGCGCAGGCCGGACGCGACGCCGAGCGGCTCACCGCGATGATGCGCGCGGACGGGATCAATGGCGAATTGGAGCCGTGGGACTGGCGCTATTACGCCGAGAAGCGGCGGCAGGCGGAGCATGATCTCGACGAGGCGGCGGTGAAGCCATACCTGTCGCTTGACGCGATGATCGGCGCGGCGTTCGACTGCGCGCATCGCCTGTTCGGGCTGGAATTCGCGCCCCTCGACGTGGCCCTATACCACCCCGATTGCCGCGCCTGGGAGGTGACGCGCGCGGGCCGTCACGTCGCCGTTTTCATCGGCGATTATTTCGCGCGCGCCTCGAAACGCTCGGGCGCATGGTGTTCGGCCATGCGCGGGCAGGCAAAGTGGCCAGAGGCTCAGGGGCCGGTGGTCATCAACGTGTGCAATTTCGCTAAGGGCGACCCGGCGCTGCTCAGCTATGACGACGCGCGCACGCTGTTTCACGAATTTGGTCACGCGCTGCACCAGATGCTGTCGGATGTGACCTACGAATCGCTGTCGGGCACCAATGTGGCCCGCGATTTCGTGGAATTGCCCAGCCAGCTTTTCGAGCATTGGCTGGAGGTGCCCGAGGTGCTGGAGCGCCACGCCCGCCATGTCGAGACCGGCGCGCCGATGCCGAAGGATCTGCTCGACAAGGTGCTGGGGGCGGCCAATTTCGATATGGGCTTTCAGACGGTGGAATATGTCGCCTCGGCGCTGGTCGATCTGGCCTTTCACGAGGGCACGCCGCCCGACGATGTCATGGCGCGGCAGGCCGAGGTGCTGGCCGATCTGGACATGCCGCCCGCCATTGCCATGCGCCATGCCAGCCCGCATTTCGCGCATGTCTTTGCCGGGGATGGCTATTCCTCGGGCTATTACAGCTACATGTGGTCCGAGGTGATGGATGCCGATGCCTTTGCCGCCTTTGACGAGGCGGGCGGTGCCTTTGACGCCGGCTGCGCGGCGGCGCTGGAGCGGCATATCCTGTCGCGCGGCGGGTCCGAGGAGGCGGGCGCGCTTTACGAGGCGTTTCGCGGGCGGATGCCGGGGGTTGCGGCGCTGCTGCGGGGGCGCGGGCTGGCGGGGTGAGCGAGGGGCCGGGCCGGCGGCCCCCGGTCATGTATCACGCGCGCCGGTCCTTGGGCGAGCCCATCACCACATAGGACGTGATCGCGTTGACCTGCGGCAGCGTGCCCAGAACATCGGTGTGAAACCGCTTGTAGGCGGGCAGGTCGGTGGCCTCGACGCGCAGCATGTATTCCACCGCGCCGGTGATGTTGTGGCATTCCACCACCTCCGACGCGCGGTTCATCGCACGTTCGAACGCCTCCTGGCTGGCCTTGGTGTGGCTGCTGAGGCCGACGGTGATATAGGCGGTAAAGCCCACGCCCATCGCGGCCCGGTCGAGCACCGCGCGATAGCCCGCGATCACGCCGCGCCGCTCAAGCTCCTGCACCCGGCGCAGGCAGGCCGAGGGCGAGAGACCCACGCGATCGGCAAGGTGCAGGTTGCTGATCCGGCCATCGCGGGTGAGTTCTTGCAATATACGGGTGTTTATCTCATCCATGGGGCGATTTTATTGCATAATAAAATATATATAGCAATAAAACGCAATCCAAATGCGCAACACTCCGCATAGTGTTGCACGCATGACCATTGAGCTTCTTACCGCGCTTGCGACCTTCGCCTTTGTCACCGTCATCACGCCGGGGCCGAACAACCTGATGCTGATGGCGTCGGGGACCAATTTCGGCTTCTGGCGGAGCATTCCGCATATGCTGGGGGTGGGTCTTGGCTTTCCGATGATGGTGGTGGGCGTCGGGCTGGGGGTGATGCAGGTCTTTGATATCTGGCCTGCGAGCTATATGCTGCTCAAGCTGGCCTCGGTGGCCTATCTGCTTTGGCTGGCGTGGAAAATCGCCCATGCCGCGCCGCCCGCCTCGGCAGAGGCCGCCCCCGAGGGCCGCCCGCTCACCTTCCTGCAATCGGCGGCGTTCCAGTGGGTCAACCCCAAGGCCTGGAGCATGGCGCTCTCGGCGATCACGCTTTATGCCACGGGCCGCGATCTGGCGGCGGTTCTGTGGGTGGCGGGGGTCTACGTGGCCTGCGGCACGATCAGCACCACGAGCTGGACGGTGCTGGGCCAACAGATGCGCAGGCTGCTGCGCAACCCGGCGCGGTTGCGGCTTTTCAACCGGGTGATGGCGGTGCTTTTGGTGGCGACGCTGGTGCCGGTTCTGTGGCCTGCGGGGTAGGGGGCGCGTGCGCCAGACCTGCCCGCGCCGTCGCGGCATGTCGCGCTTGATTTTCCCCCCGTAACCGCCTAAACGGCGCGCGGAGCAAAACCGGGCCCGGTGGCCCCCCAACTGACAAGGTGCCCTGAGAGATGGCAAAGGAAAAGTTTGACCGTTCGAAACCGCATGTGAACATCGGCACGATCGGCCATGTTGACCACGGCAAGACGACGCTGACGGCGGCGATCACCAAGTATTTCGGCGATTTCCGGGCCTATGACCAGATCGACGGCGCGCCCGAGGAAAAGGCGCGCGGGATCACGATCTCGACCGCGCATGTGGAATACGAGACCGAAACCCGCCACTACGCCCACGTCGATTGCCCCGGCCACGCCGACTATGTCAAGAACATGATCACCGGTGCCGCGCAGATGGATGGCGCGATCCTGGTGGTGAACGCCGCCGACGGCCCGATGCCGCAGACGCGCGAGCATATCCTGCTGGGCCGCCAGGTGGGTATCCCCTTCATGGTGGTTTACCTCAACAAGGTCGACCAGGTCGATGACGAGGAGCTGCTGGAACTGGTCGAGATGGAAGTGCGCGAGCTTCTGACCTCCTACGACTATCCCGGCGACGATATTCCGATCGTCAAGGGCTCTGCTCTGGCGGCGATGGAGGGGCGCGACCCCGAGATCGGTGAAAACTCGATCCGCGAGCTGATGGCGGCGGTGGACGCGTATATCCCGACGCCCGCGCGCGCCGTGGACCTGCCGTTCCTCATGCCGATCGAGGACGTGTTCTCGATCTCGGGCCGCGGCACGGTTGTGACCGGTCGGGTCGAGCGTGGCGTTGTCAACGTGGGCGACGAGCTTGAGATCGTGGGCATCCGCGACACCCGCAAGACCACCTGCACCGGCGTGGAAATGTTCCGCAAACTGCTGGATCGCGGCGAGGCGGGCGACAATATCGGCGCGCTTCTGCGCGGTGTCGCACGCGAGGATGTCGAGCGTGGCCAGGTCCTGTGCAAGCCGAAATCGGTGACGCCGCACACCAAGTTCGAGGCCGAGGCCTATATCCTGACCAAGGAAGAGGGTGGCCGTCACACGCCGTTCTTTGCCAACTACCGCCCGCAATTCTACTTCCGCACCACGGATGTGACCGGCACGGTGGAGCTGCCCGAGGGCACGGAAATGGTGATGCCCGGCGACAACCTCAAATTCGGCGTCGAGCTGATCGCGCCGATCGCGATGGAAGACGGGCTGCGTTTCGCCATCCGCGAAGGCGGCCGCACCGTCGGCGCGGGCGTCGTGTCGAAGATCATCGAGTGATCGCAGATCGCGCGATGATCCCGAGACGCGCCATCGGGCCTGTGTCGAAGATCATCGAGTGATCGCAGATCGCGCGATGATCCCGAGACGCGCCATCGGGCCTGTCGGCAAGATCATCGAGTAATTACCCCTAAGGGGTGAGAAAAAGCGGGGCGTGCGCAGCGATGCGCGCGCCCCTTCCCGCGTGGTGGCGATTGCAAATCCGCGCGAAGCCCGCCATATACCTCGCGGCAGATCGGAAGGCTTGAGCGCGATGACCAACTATCTCGACTTTGAAAAACCCCTCGCCGAGATCGAGGGCAAGGCCGAAGAACTGCGCGCGCTGGCGCGCGCCAACAAGGAGATGGACGTGGAGCAGGAGGCCGGCGCGCTTGATCGCAAGGCCGCCGACCTGCTGCGCGATCTCTACAAGTCGTTGACGCCGTGGCGCAAATGCCAGGTGGCGCGCCACCCCGACCGCCCGCATTGCAGCGATTACATTGCCGCGCTCTTTACCGAATACACGCCGCTGGCCGGGGACCGCGCCTTTGGCGAGGACGAGGCCGTGATGGGCGGGCTGGCGCGACTCGGGGATCGCCCGGTCATGGTGATCGGCCACGAGAAGGGGCACGATACGCAAAGCCGGCTCACCCGTAATTTCGGCATGGCCCGGCCCGAGGGCTATCGCAAGGCGGTGCGGCTGATGCAGATGGCCGACCGGTTCGGCCTGCCGGTGGTGACGCTGGTGGACACGCCCGGCGCCTATCCCGGCAAGGGCGCCGAGGAGCGCGGGCAATCCGAGGCCATCGCGCGCGCGACCGAGACCTGCCTGAGTATCGGCGTTCCGCTGGTCTCGGTCATCATCGGCGAGGGCGGATCGGGCGGCGCGGTGGCCTTTGCCAGCGCCAACCGCGTGGCGATGCTGGAACATTCGGTCTATTCGGTGATCTCGCCCGAGGGCTGCGCCTCGATCCTGTGGAAGGATGCCGAGAAGATGCGCGAGGCCGCCGAGGCGCTGCGCCTTACCGCGCAGGATCTGGAGCGGCTCGGCGTGGCCGATCGCATCATCCCCGAGCCGCTGGGCGGCGCGCATCGCGACCGCAAGGCGACCATTTCGGCGGTTGGCACGGCGATTTCGGCGATGATCGACGGGCTGGCGGCCAAGGACCGCGCCGCCCTCATCCGCGACCGCCGCGAGAAATTCCTCAAGCTGGGGGCCAAGGGGCTGGCGGCCTGAGCACGCTCACGCGCCCGCCCGCCGCGCGGCCAGAAGCGTTGCCAGCGGGCCGATCACCTCGAAGATCACGGTTGTCGCGATGGTCAGCCCGAGGATCAGATCGGCCTGCGCGGGAAATTCCCGTGCGGCGATGAGCGCCATGCCGACGGCCACGCCGGCCTGCGGCAGCAGCGCCACGCCATACCATGCGCGATGCGCCGGCGGTGCCTTTGCGACCGTGCCGCCGATCCAGCCGCCCGCCAGCCGCCCGGCGATGCGCAGCGCGACATAGCCCACCACGACTGTCCCCAGCGTGGCGATCTGGCCGATGTCGAGCGAGGCACCGGCCAGCACGAAGAACAGGATCATGAACGGCCACTGGATGTGCTCGATCTCGTGAAAGGCGCGCTCGTGGTGATGCGCGCGATTGGCGATCACCGCCCCCGCCGCCATCCCCGCCAGCAGGAACGACACCTCCGCCACAAGCGCCAGCCCTGCGGTGAGAAACACCACGCCAAGCGCCTCGGTCAGTTGCGGCTCGCCCGGTGCCAGACGACCGGTGAGATGCGCCGCAGGCAGCCCGATCATCAGCCCCAGCCCCAGCGCCCCGCCGATTTCCCACAGCGCGCGACCGAGATGTGACATATCGACGGCGCTGCCCATGCCGGCGGCCACCACCATCGCAAGCGAGAAGGTCAGAAGCCCCCAGGCGTCGTCGATGGCGACGATGCCCCGCACGCGATCGGCAAACGGGCCGCGCGCGCCCGATTGGCGCAGCGCATCCTGCGTCGCGGTCGGGTCGGTCGCGGTGGCGATCGCCCCGAGCAGCAGCGCCACCGGCGCGGGCAGGCCCAGGAGCCACAATCCCCCCGCCACCAGCACCACCGTGGCGATCACGACCATGATCGAGACCGCGAGGATCGCGCGCCCGTGCCGTTGCAGCGTGCCGAGGGTGAGCGCGTTGCCCAGGAGGAACGCCACCATCGTCAGCGCCGTCACCGACAGGATGTCGTAGAGCGCGCGCAGATCCGCCGGGATGAGATCGAGGCCCGCGCCCCCCACCGCCATGCCACAGATCAGCAGCAGCGTCACCCGTGGCAGGCGCGTGCGCCGCCCGATCGTGTCGGCGGCGAGTCCGGCGAGAAAGATCACGCCCAGCGTGATGAGGATGGGGGCAAAATCCATGCCTCAGCCCACCAGCATCCGCAGCCCCTGCGTCACGTCCGAGCGCACGGCAAGCCGCAGGCTTGGCTCGTCGCCCGCCTTGAGCGCGGCGATGATGAGGCGGTGGAAATGCGGCGGCTCCTTGTGGCGCAGCCGCCCGTAGAGTGCGCGCATCGTGGGGCCGAGTTGCAGCCACACGGTTTCGGCCATCGCCAGCATCGCCGGGGCCTGCGCGCGCAGGTAGAGCGTGCGGTGAAATTCGAGGTTGCGCCGGATATAGGCAATGGCGTCGCGCCGGGCGATATCCTCGGCGATGCGCGCGTTGATCGACTGAAGCCGGTCGATCAGCGCGAGATGCGCGCGCGGCAGGGCGCGGCTTGCCAGTTCAACCTCCAGGAGCGAGCGCAGCGCCGCCAGCTCCTCGATCCGGTCATTGCCAAGCTCCGGGGTCGCCACGCGGCCCGAGCTTGACAGCGTCAGCGCCCCCTCGGCGACAAGCCGACGCAGCGCCTCGCGCGCGGGCGTCATCGACACCTCGTATTCGGTCGCGATGCCGCGCAGGGTAAGCGCCTGACCGGGGGCAATCTCGCCATGCATGATGCGCGTGCGCAAGCCCCGATAAAGACGGTCATGGGCCGCCGGGGCCGGATCGGGGCGGGGCGAGATCAGCATGGGACCATGTGATCACAAATCGCGGGCCAGTCAACCATCCGAAGCAGTCAATCATCAAAGCCGGTCACTCAAACCGATAGCGGTGCAAGCCCGCCCCCTCGCGCCGGAGCCATGCGCGCGGGGCATCATAGCCGGGCAGAAGCCGCGCCACCACCGCCCAGAAGGCGGGCGAATGGTTCATCTCGGCAAGATGCGCCACCTCATGCGCAGCGACATAGTCGAGCACCTCGGGCGGCGCGAGAATCAGCCGCCAGGAATAGCTGAGCGCGCCCTGCGCCGAGCACGACCCCCAGCGCGAGCGCGTGTCGCGCAAGGCAAGGCGGCTGTAGCCCAGCCCCAGCCGCTGCGCGTGATGGTCCGACGCCGCCGCCAGTCGGTCGCGCGCCCGTGCCCGCAGCCACGCGCGCAGGCGCGGGGCCAGCATGTCTTCCGCCCCCGGCACATGCACCAGGCCACGCCCGAGCCGCACCTGCCGCCCCGATCCCGGCACGACCTCGCATAGCTCGCCCTCGATGGGCAGCATTGCCCCCGGTGCGATGGTCACGCCAGAGGGCTGCGCGGCCAGCGTCCGGCGCAGCCAGTCGGCGCGGCTCCGGGCAAAGCCGAGCGCCTCGGTTTCGCTCACGCCCTGCGGCACCGTGAGCGTCACCTGACCGTCAAGCCCCGACACCCGAAGCGACAGCCGCCGCGCCCGCCCGCTCTTGCGCAGGGTCAGGGCAACGGGGGGGTTGCCGGGAAGGAGATGCTGGCCCATATAGCCTCCGATGAGCGTGACACCGCGCCCGCCTCAAAGCCTTTGACAGTTGCCAGAGGTTATGGCAGGTGCGCCGGATCGTGTGCAAGATCGACAGTTGAAAAGAGGATCATCCATGCCCAAGGAAGAATGGGGCGTCAAGCGTGTCTGCCCGACCACCGGCAAGCGTTTCTACGACCTGAACAAGGATCCGATCGTCAGCCCCTATACGGGCGAAGTGGTCGAGATCGTGTCGGGCAAGTCGCGCGCCATGACGCCCGACGCCGAGGATGCGGTCACCAAGAAGCTCAAGGCCTCGACCAAGGAAGACGACAGCGGCGACCTGATCGAGGATGACGCGGTCGATGTCGAGCTTGACGATGACCTGCTCGAGGATGACGACGAGGATACCGTCTCGCTCGACGATATCGCCGACGTGGAGTCTGACGAGGACATGTAATCCCGCGCGGGCGGGATTTTCCTCTTGATCCCGCCCGCCGCCTTGTCTAATCACCGGCGCACGGCCCGCGAGGGCCGAAATTTCGGGGCCTTAGCTCAGCTGGGAGAGCGCTTGCATGGCATGCAAGAGGTCAGGGGTTCGATCCCCCTAGGCTCCACCAAATTTCCTTGATCCCAGGCGTGACGCGGTGAATGCACCGAGAAACGCGCCCGTGCCGTCGGCCAGCAGATCACCCCATTCCGCCGCGCGGCCGGTCAGGGGCTGGATGATCTCGATCACCCCGCCATAGGCCAGCGCGGCAAGCGCCACGGCGCGCCACATGCGCGGATAGCGCCAGGCCAGCGGCCCGCAGAGCGCCGCGAAGGCGACGCCATGCGCCAGCTTGTCGAGACCGGGTATGCCAGCAGGCCCCGGCATCTGCGGCATGAGCGTCAGCAGCGTGATCGCGAGGGTGAGAAGGGCGGTCAGAATATAAGCCATGAGCACCCACTAAACACCCGCTTCGCGCCGGGCAAGGACGGTCTCAGAAGTCGAACAACTCTTCGAGGAATCCGCCGCGTTTCTTGCGCGGCTTGCCGCCGTATTTTCCGCCGTGTTGGCCGCCGTATTGGTCCCGGTGGTCGCCCCTGTCATCGCTCCGGTGGTCGCCCATGTCGCGCGGCGGGGCTTCGGCCAGGGCCGAGCGGTCGATGATCTTGTCAAGCTCGCCGCGGTCGAGCCAGACGCCCCGGCATTGCGGGCAATAGTCTATCTCGACCCCGGCGCGCTCTGCGAGCACCAGCGCGGTTCCGTCAATCGGGCATTGCATCGCTATCCTCCTGTCCGTGATTGTCCCAAAGGCAGGTGGGGGCCGGGGTGCCATTTGGCAACCCCTTGCCTTAGCGAATCACATGCACCGCGCAGGTGGCGTGGCGGACGACCTTGGCCGCGGTCGAGCCAAGCAGCAGATCCTGCATTCCGGGCCGGTGGCTTGCGATCACGATGCAATCGGGTTTGTGGCTTTCGGCCCAATCAAGGATGGTGCGCGCCGAATGGCCAGACACCACATGGGCGCTGGCATCGGGCAGCGCCTCGGCCATTTCCGCGAGGCGCGTCTCGATGGTGTGGCGCGCATCGTTTTGATAGCCTGCGGGCAGGTAGGAGGCTGCATAGGCGGGCACCTGCTCGATCACATGCAGCAGGCTGATATGCCCGTCATCGCCCGCCAGAAGGCGCGCAAGGGCGAGGGCACCGGCGCTGTCGCGCTCGGCATCGAAGGAAACGGGCACCAGAACATGGGCATACATCGGATTGTCCTTTCGCGTTGATTTCTCGCAGTATTGCGCGAAGCGGGCCGCGCCGCCTTGATCCAGATCACTCCTGCGCGGCGCGCATCTGCTCGGCGATCTGCGCCGCCCATTCGCCGATGATCGGCAGGAACTCGATCTGGCTCAATGACCAGACCAGCACCGACAAAAGCACCGTCGCCCCCAGCACCGTGCCGAGCCCCACCGCCAGCCCGCGCGCGAAATTGAACGCCAGAAGGCGCGGCAGGTTGTTGTGGATACGCACGAACCGGTGGCTGTTGAGCCGCTCTACCTCGGCGCGCAGGGCGCGGATTTCCCCGGCAAGCACGTCGGTTTCGGGCGTTTTTCCCGTCACAGAACGCTCACCACGTCATACATCACCGGCTCGAACCCCTTGCACAGGGCGTTGATGTCGCGGTTGCGCGCGCGCATCTCCTCGGTGCGCAGCATCGCGAGGAAATCCTCGCGCGCGTGCCACTGGGAATAGTTGGCGATGCGGGTCTGCGCGTCGTTGACATGCAGCGCTGCGGCGATGAAACCGGGCTGTTTCGAGATCACCTCGCGATAGGCCACGCTCAGCAGATCGAGCACATCGGCGCAGGTGCCGGGGGTGACCTCGAATGTGGTGAGCACGGTCTGATGAGAGCGGTCGGGGCTGATGGTAAGCATGGCGCTGTCCTCCTGAACCAGAGGTAGCACGTCGCGCCGCGCCGGTAAATTCCGCAGCACTCTTAACCCTCGGTTTACCCTTCTTAACCCACAGTTAAGGCGGAGGTAACCATGTCCTCACGGCTGGTCTTGCTGCTCGTCGTGCTACCGTGGCTGGCCACGGCGGCGATGGGCGGCGCGTGGCCAAGGGCCAAGGGCGAGGGGTTTCTCGCCACCTCGGCAACGGTCGAGGAAAGGGACGAATTCGGCCTCTACCGCCAAAGCTTCAGCCTCTACGCCGAATATGGGGCCACCGAGCGGCTGACCTTCGGGGTCGATCTGGGCGGCGATGCGCAGCGCATGACCAAGGCCATCGTCTTTCTGCGCTGGCCGCTGCGCGATTCCGTGCGCAAGACGAGGCTCGCGGCCGAATTCGGGCTGGGGCAGGTCGAGGAGGAAAACGCCCTGCGCCCCGGCCTCTCCATCGGGCGCGGCATCACCATCGGCAAGCATCACGGCTGGCTCAATGCCGATACCCGCGTGATCCTCTGGCAGGGCGGCGCCGCCTTCGAGGCCGATTTCACCGCGGGCCTGTCCCTTGGCACGCGCGTCAAGGCGATCATGCAGCTTCAGGCCGGGCTGCCCAATCAAGGGCAAGACTACCTGCGCCTTGCCCCCTCTCTCGTCTACGAGATGCGCCCCGGCGCGCATCTCGAGCTTGGCCTCACAGAGCCGCTTTCGGGCGGCGGCGCTCGCGGCGTCAAGCTTGGCCTCTGGCGCAAGTTCTGAGCCCTCAGAGCGGATCGTCCATCCGCACCGTGGCCAGCACCGTGCCGCGCACCGCCGTGCCCCAGCGCAGGTTGACCCGGTCCTGATCCGGCCCCTGCCGCCCCTGCGTGTAGGGCATCGCGAAATGCCTCGCCCCCGAGGCCGTGGTGATCGGCCCCTCGACCACCACCGCATCCACCGATTTGGCCCAGCCCCGGAACGGCAGGTGCGGGGCCGGGTTTATCACCCATGTCTCGGCGGCGCTTGCCTGTGTGTGCCGCAGCAAAAGCGGGTTCTGCGTGTCGATATTGACGTTGCTGAAACTGTTGCCTGCGAACAGGATATTGCGCACCCGGTCATGATTCAGATCGGCAAAGCTCGTATCGACCCGCTCCACCCGGTCGATATTGCCGGCGATGAGGCGGAAGGTGTTGCTGGTCACGCTCAGCCCGTTGATGAAATGCCCCGGCCCGTGCGGCTTGACGGTGATGAAGGTGAACCACGGCGCGGTGCTTTGCGACAGAAACACGTTGCCGGTGATGCTCAGCGTGCTGAACGAGAATTCGCTGGCGAAATCGGGGGCGGCGTCGTGCTCGTTGCTCCATTCCACCGAGCAATCGCAGATGTAATTGCCGGTGATCGTGCCGCGATTGTTGGTCCGCGTCAGCACGAACCCGGCCATGCGCGGCCCGATGGGGCCGCCATCGCCCTGAAAGACGTGGTTGCCCGAGATGATCGAACTGCTGCCCGCCATCACCGCGAAATGCCGCAAATGCATCGCCCGGTTGTTGCGGATCTTGAGGTCGTTGGCATTGGCGTTAAAGCCCACCGAGACGCGATCGGCCACCAGCAGCGGGCTTTCGTTCGACAGGAACTGGCAACGGTCGATCATCATGCCCTGATCGCCCTCGCCGTGGCTGGTGATGCCGCGATCCTTGGGGCGGGTGAAGAAACAGTCGCGGAAGTGGTTGGCCGAGCCTTGCGGCGGCAGCAGCACGGCGCTGCAATCGCCCGCGCACTGGAAATCCACCTCCGAGATCACCATGCGCGAGACATCGGCAAACCCGCTGAAATCCAGCATGTATTTGAACCGCCGAAAGGTAAAGACCTGCGTGCCCGCGGCATCGAATAGTGGCTGGCTGAGCGTGATCCGCCCCGCCGCGATATCGCGCGACGTGACATAGACCTCGCGGCCCACGCCATTGCCCTCGACCAGCGATCCCACGGCGATATTGGCCACATCCGCCACGTTCGACAGGCGCCGCGTGTTGCTCTCCGGCGCATAGGTGGCCTGCGATGTTACCACATCTGTGTCCCATGCAGGTGTCGGAAAGACCGAGAATTGCCCGTTCTGGATGACGTGACGCTGGTTATAGGTGGTGCGGTTGCCCACGGCGGCCTGCATGTCGACTGGTTCGCGCAGCGCGACCTTGCGCCCCGCCAGATCGAGCGTGACATGGCCCGCGTTGTTCAAGAGCGCCTGATAGGCCTTCTTGAATGCCAGTTCGCTGTCGCCGAAGGCGTCGATATAGGCGGGCAGGTCGAAATTCTTGGTCAGCGACAGGATTGCCGCATCGGGCATCACCACCGTGCCCTCGAACCGGATACGGGCCTGAATGGTGGTGCTTGATCCGAGGAAATAGGTGCCTGCGGGCACGATGATCTCGCGGCCCCCGGCGGCGGTATCGGCGGCCTCGAACGCGGCGTGATCATCCGTCACCCCGTCGCCGATGGCCCCGAAATCGCGCACGTCCACGGTGGCGATCACGTCGCGCAGGAAGAACCGGCTGACATCCTCGATCTCGATATCGTCGATCCGCACCACGCCGCCCGATGGCCCGGTGAGATCAAGCCCGAAATGGCCGAAGACCGCCTGCGGCCCCCAGACCATGTCAACGCCCATGCGCTGCCCGGTGCCGACGATGGCGGCAACCTCGACCACCTCGCCATAGGTCGTCAGCGTCACCTGCGGCCCCGTGACCGTCACGCCAGGGAGCGCGGCACCCCCCGCGCCCCCGGCAAAGGCGGCGATGCGAACATTGGGCAGGTTGCCCGCGATGGCCTTGATCCGCGCGCGGATGCGCAGGTAACAGCCGGGCAGGATCGGCGTCTCGGCCATGTAACGCAGGCGCTGCACCGCCTCGATCTTCTGCACTTCCAGCGCGCCGCCGAAATCCTGATCGGCGGGGACAAAGGCCGCGTTGGCGGCCCCGTCATAGGTGGCCGAGCCGGGCCGCCCGTCGCCGCTCGACCATTGGTCAAGCCCCGCCGCAAAGGGCTGGGGCATGAAGATGATGCCTTGGGTGATTGCCTTGTTCATGGGGGTCCCTTTCCATCTGCCGCTCATGGGCCACTCATGGGCCGCGCGCCAGGAAAGGGAGGTATCAACGTGCCGTTAACCGGGTCTCAGCCCACCGTGACGGTGGGCCGCCGGGCGATTACACGTTTGTCTCGGGGGCCTCGCGGATGCGCACGCCGTTGATCCGGAGCGCGCCCTCAATCTCGATCATCTCGTATTCGGCGATAAAGCCGCGCCCCGCCGCGTCGCGCAGGAAAACGTCCTGCCAGAGCCGCCCCCCCACCTCGCGCGCCTCCAGAAAGGTCACCTCCGAGGGCCGCCACACCATCGGATAGCCCTCGCGCACCATCCGCCCGAAAATCTCGGGAGTCTGGAACTTGCCTTGAATGAACGGGCTGGCAAGGTCATAGGCGCGGGTCACGTCATCGGCCTGAAAGGCGGCAATCTGGTCGGCGATGACAGCGCGCGCGGCGCTGTCCTGCGCCTGAACAAGGCCCGGCAGCAGCATGGCGAAAAGGATCGACAAAACGGCGCGACGCATGGCATTTCCTCCGCTGTTGTGGCGCGTAGATAGCGCGTATCACCGCGCCTGCAAGCCTTCGAGAAAGGCCAGCAGATCGGCCATCGGCTGCGTGCTGCGGATCATCTCGCCGGTCTCGTCGCGAATGTCGAGCCGTGCACCCGCCAGCAGGTCGCCGTAAACCGGCATCTCGTTGCCATGCGCAAGGATCGGGTCGCGCCCGTCGATCCGCCAGATCACCCGCCTGCGTGGGAACGCCCCGTCATTTTGCGCGGCAAGCCGCGTGAGATCGGGCGGATCGACCGTCAGCACCCGCACCATTGGCCCGTCGCCCGCGCCGGTCGCGCCGTGGCAGGCGGTGCAATAGCGCGCATAAAGCCGCTCGCCGATGCGGGCATCCTGTGCCACAGCCCCGGTTGTCGTCCCGGTTGCGGCCAGACAGGCCAGTGTTGCAATCACCCGTTTCATGGCACCACCACCCGGCCCTGATCGAGCCGCACCACGCGATCCATCCGCGCCGCAAGATCGAGGTTATGCGTGGCAATCAGCGCCGCCAGCCCCTCACCCCGCACCAGCGCCTCCAGCGTGGCAAAGACCTGTTCGGCGGTGCCGGGATCGAGGTTGCCGGTCGGCTCGTCGGCCAAAAGCAGGCCGGGCCGGTTCGCGAGCGCGCGGCAGAACGCCACCCGTTGCTGTTCGCCCCCCGACATCGCCGCCGGACGGTGCTCCGCGCGCGCCGCCACCCCTACCTCGGCCAGAAGCGCGCGCGCCCGCGCCTCGGCCTCGCGGCGCGGCACGGCATTGGCAAGCTGCGGCAGCATCACGTTCTCCAGCGCCGAGAATTCCGGCAGCAGGTGGTGGAATTGATAGACGAAGCCGATCTCTCGCCGCCGCAGCGCGGTGCGCCGCCGGTCACCGAGGCCGGTCACATCCGCGCCGTCGATCTCGACCGTGCCCGCATCCGCCGTATCCAGCAGCCCGGCGATGTGCAAGAGCGTCGATTTGCCCGCCCCCGAGGGCGCGACCAGCGCCACCATCTCGCCGCGCCCAACCGCAAGATCCACGGTCTGAAGCACGCGGATCTCGCCCACTTCGCCGCGATTATACCCCTTCTCGACGCCCGCAAGGCGCAGCATCGCGTCACTCATAGCGCAGCGCCTCCACCGGGTTCATCCGCGCCGCCCGCCGTGCCGGGAATATCGTGACGACAAAGCTCAGCCCCAGCGACAGCGCCACGGCGGTGCCCACGTCGCCTGCCTGCAATTTCGCCGGCAGGTGATAGATACCGCGGATCGACGGATCCCAGACCTGCCCGCCCATCATCATGTTCACAAAGGAAAAAACCGGGTCTATATAGATCGCGAAGAGGCATCCCAAAACCACCCCCGCCGCCGTGCCAAGAAGGCCGGTGAACGCCCCGCAGATGAAAAACACCCGCAGGATCGAGCCTTCGCTGAGGCCCATCGTGCGCAGAATACCGATATCGCGGCCCTTGTTCTTGACCAGCATCACCAGCCCCGAGGTGATGTTGAGCGTGGCAATGAGCACCAAAATCGAGAGGATCACGAACATCACGTTATCCTCCACCTCCAGCGCCCGCAGAAACGCGCCGCTGGAATCCCGCCAGGTCCAGACCAGCGCCCGCTCTCCGGCCGCGCGCAACAGATCGGGCACCAGCGCCTCGATGCGTTCGGGCGCGCGCACCATCACCTCGATCTCGTCTGCGCGCCCGTCGCGGTTAAAGAAACTCTGCGCCTCGGCAAAGGGCAGGTAGACGCGCACCCGGTCGATATCATAGCGCCCGGCGGTGAACACATAGACCACCTCGTAGGATTTGATCCGCGGGCTTGTGCCCAGCGGCGTCTTGACCCCGTCGGGCGAGATCAGGCGGATGCGGTCGCCCACGCCCAGCCCCAATTCGCGCGCCACGCCAGAGCCGATGGCGATGCCTTCGGCAAAGCGCGCGATGTCCCCCTGCGCCGTTTCCTGGTTGGCCACGCGCGGGATGGTGACAAGGTTTTCCGGCGCGATGCCGAACACCTCGACGCCCGCGTTGCGCCCCTGCGCGGTGGCCATCACCTGCCCCTTGACCAGCGGCGCGGCGCGGGTGACCTCGGGCAGCGCCCGCAGGCGCGCGGCTATCGCGTCATATTCGGCGATGGTGCGGTCGATGCGCCCCGTCACCGCATCGGCCTGCCCGGCCTGATAGACGGTGGCATGGGCATTGGCCCCAAGGATGGTATCGACGAACTCGGCCCGAAACCCCGAGCGCACCGACAGCGTGGCAATGAGCGCGAAAACCGCCAGCGTGATGCCGATGAGGCTGATCCAGGTCATCACGCTCACCCCGCCCTCGGCGCGGCGCGCGCGCAGGTAGCGCCACGCGATCATCCACTCAAACGCGGCAAAGGGGGGAGGGGTCGCGACCATTCCGGCTCCTGTCTCGAGATCGCGCGGACAGTGCGGTTTTCAACTGGGGGCGTCAAGGATGATCGGGGGGTGCGAAATCCTGAAAAGATTTCGTGCCGATTTCTTTTAAAGAAATCGGCGGCGGGGTGAGCCAGCGCACTGGCGCGCGGTTGCAGAAGATGATGATCTGACCGGAATTTTCGACTACCTGGTATCCGCGCCGGTGAATTTCGCGCATGAACTGGCCCATCCCCGCGAACCGCTCGATGTCACGAGCCTTGCGCCGGATCACGGCCCCCTCTTGCACCGCCTTGGAGGTGAAGAGATCATGCAGCCAAATATCGGGCGAGAGGGGAGAATTGCGGTTTTGCATAGGGGTAGTGTGCAGGACGATTGGTAAAGGGGAGGTTAAGGGCGGTAGGGTGGGTGACACCCCACCGATGCGAGGCGGTGCGGGGGATGGTGGGGCCCCCCGCCTCAGCCCATCAGATCGGGCAGGATCGTGACGATACCTGGGAAGAACCACAAGATCGCCAGCCCCAGCACCTGGATGAGCACGAAGGGCGCGACGCCCGCGTAGATATGGCCCGTGGTCACCCCTGGCGGGGCCACCCCGCGCAGGTAGAAGAGCGCAAAGCCGAAGGGTGGCGTGAGGAACGAGGTTTGCAGGTTCACCGCGATCATGATCGTCACCCATTTCGGATCGAAACTGCCACCATAGATCACCGGGCCGACGATCGGGATCACGATATAGATGATTTCGAGGAAATCGAGCACGAAGCCGAGGATGAAGAGCACCAGCATCACGATCAGGAAGACCTTGAATTCGTTATCAAACGATTTGAGGAAATCCTGGATGTAATGCTCGCCCCCGAAAGAGATCACCACGAGGTTGAGAAGCTGCGAGCCGATCAGGATGGTGAACACCATGCTCGTGACCTTGGCGGTCTCGCGCACCACCGGGCTGAGCACGCCGCCAGCATAGAGCACCCAGCAGGCAAACAAGAGGCCGAACAATGCGTAGAGATAGGCGGCATAGGCAAAGAAGAAGGCCACCCAGCTCTCGAAGCTCACCCCGTCCTGGTTGATCCGCAGGTCGAAATTGATGCCGATGAGGATCGCCACCACCACCGCCAGCGTGGAAAACAGTATGATCCGTGGCGAGCGGTCCTGGTCGCGCAGCTTGCGGTAGGCCGCCAGCATGATCGCCCCGCCCGCGCCAAGGGCGGCGGCGGGCGTCGGATTGGTGATGCCGCCAAGGATCGAGCCGAGCACCGCCACGATAAGCACCAGGGGAGGGAATACCACGCGGATAAGCTCGTTTCCGGCCAGCCGCGCCGCGCCATGCGCCGCGCCATAGAGCGCCATCGCCATCGGCACCGCCAGCAACAGCCATGTCACCCCCGACGAGGCCGAGGGCGCGATGAGCAGGATATCGACCACAAGCCCCAGCACGATCCCCAGCGCGCCCACCAGCAGCGGCGCGGGCGAGGCCGAGGGCTTCACGCCGCGCGCCAGCACTAGGACCAGCGCCAGCATCAGCATGATCGTAGCCACGCCGGTGCCGATGGGGGCCGCATCGGCGGATTTTTCAGCGATCAGCGCCTCGATCTCCTCGGGGCTGAGGCGCACGCTTTGCTCGACACCGCCAGCGGCGTCGATGGCCTCCTGTTCCGCCACGGCAGTATCCCAGGCCGATTGGCCGTGCAGCGCGATCATCGAGGCCTTGCACTCGTCGCTCACATTGGTGCGCAGCGATGCGGTCTGGCCCATATCGGTAAAGCTGTCCACGCGCAGGCTTTGCGAGCCGACCACGCCCAGCGATGACAGCAGCATCATGCCCGCGATCAGCGCGACCGGCAGGCCCGCGAACCAGGTAAACCGCTCGGTCGCGGTGATCGGCTCTCCGGTCGCGGCACCGAACTGGACCGCCGGGGCCTTTTTCGGATTCACCAGCGCATAGCCAAAGGCATAGAGCGCATAGAGCAGCGCCAGCAGGATGCCGGGCAAGAGCGCCGCCTGAAACAGCGTGCCGACCGAGACCACCGCAGGCTCTCCCAGATAGGTCAGCGCGTCGGTGCACCCGGCCTCCTGCGCGCGGTTTTCCTGCGACACCGAATAAAGATCGCCCGCCAGCGTGCCCAAGAGCACGATCACGATCGAGGGCGGGATGATCTGCCCCAACGTGCCCGAGGCCGCGATCACCCCGGTGGAGAGTTGCGGGCTATAGCCGTTGCGCAGCATCGTGGGCAGGCTCAACAGGCCCATCGTCACCACTGTGGCGCCGACGATCCCGGTAGAGGCGGCAAGGAACGCGCCCACCACCACCACCGACACGGCGAGGCCCCCCGGCAGCGGGCCAAACACCCGTGCCATCGTGGTCAGCAGGTCGTTGGCGATCTTGGAGCGTTCCAGCGTGATCCCCATCATCACGAACATCAGCACCGCCAGCAGCGTCTCGATGGCGGCTCCCGCCAGCACCCGCTCGTTGATCCGGTTGACGATGAACGACACGTTGCGATCCAGCGCCATCTCCCAGCCCTGCGGAAACACCGGCACGCCGGTGCGCGGCAGGTCGGGGTATCGGAAGATCGAGATGGAATCGGGCCGCACACCGGTGGCCACCACCGCGTCATAGGCTGCGCTTCCGGTGTCGATGGCCTGATGGATCAACAGCCCCGCGCTATCCAGCCCGGCGATGATCGCGAAAGAGACAACGCCCGCGCCGCCAATGGCAAAGGCTACCGGAAAGCCCGATAAGATCCCCCCGAACAGGCACAGGAATACGATGAGAAGGCCGATCTCGACGCCGTCAAGTCCGAATAGCATGGTTTCCCGTCCCTTTAATGCGTGCCTTCATAGGCTTCTTCGCCCTCGCCCAGCGTGTCGCGGTCGAGGTGTTTGCCGACGCTTTCCGGCCCTTCCTTCCATTCCAGCCAGGACCGCCAGAAAAACGCCATCGCGTGCAGGAAAACCATGCCCGCGAAGAACACCAGCAGCACCTTGAAGAGGAAATAGCCGTTGAACCCGTTCGGGCTGAAACCGATGGTCTCGACATTCCAGCGCAGCGCCCGCGATTTCATCAACAGCCGGTCAAGCTGATCCGAGGCCGAGGGTTTCGGCACGATCAGGTGCCGCCAGAGAAAAAACCAGCCATACATCCAGATAAGCACCGCCATCGGCATCATGAAGATGAGGCTGCCGGCCATGTCGATCACGCGCTTGGCGCGGTGGCTGACCTGCGCGTAAACGAGGTCCACCCGCACATGGCCGCCCTGAACGAAGGTGTAGGTGCAGCACAGCGCCACCACCATCGCGTTGTAAAGCTTGAGTTCCTCGCCCCACCAACTGATGTCGAATTGCAGCGGGATACCGAAGCCCAGAACGATGTCGGGCCGCGCGAAGATGCGCTGGATAAAGACGATGACGATCTGTTGCAGCACCATGATCAGCCCGGCCCAGGCGACAAGGCGGCCCACCGTGTTGGCAAACCCCTCCAGCACCCGCACGCACCCCCACATGAAGCCGTTGCGCCACAGCCCGATGCCGGTCAGCACCAGGAAGGTGGTGAATACCACGAAAAAGAATTCCACCGATCCGCCATAATAGACGACCCGCACGATCGCCTGTTTGTCGGACCAGTCGAGCCACAGGCCCGGATGGCTGACCGCATAGCCGAGATTATAGAAGGCCATGCCGATATTCTGAAGAATCCATAGGGTTGCGTCGATCATCTTCCCCCCTTGCGCGCCCGGTTGCGGCCACGCATCTGCCCCTTAACCGGGTATGGTCACAGGCCCCGGAATGCCGGGGCCTGCGCCGTTCTGGTCAAGGATGATGGATCAGCCCAGCACGCGGTCGCGCTGCGCGGTATAGGCTCCGTCGGATTTTGCGATCCACGATGACGAAGAGGCCATCGACGCCATGTAGCTGTCATAGACGCGCTTGTAGATGTCGTCGCCCATGTTCTCCTGATGGGTCTCGTCGGCGGCCTTGCCGAACGCATCCCAGACGCTTTCGGGGAATTCCATCGTCTTGACGCCCGCCGATTGCAGCCGCTGAAGCGCCGCCGAGTTGTTGGCGAGGAACTGCGCGAGGTTCCACTGATGCGCCTCGGCGCAGGCGATCTCGACCATCTTTTGCTGTGGCGCGCTGAGGCTCTCGAAGACCTCGCGGTTCATGCCCACCGACAGGCCCGCGCCCGGCTCGTGGAAACCGGCGGTGTAATAGGTCTTGGTGATTTCCTGGAAACCGGCCTTTTCATCCGCCCAGGGGCCGATCCACTCGGTGCCGTCGATGGCACCGCTTGCCAGCGCCTGATACACTTCCGAGCCGGGCAGGTTCTGCACGCTTGCGCCCAGCTTGCCCAGCGCCTTGCCGCCAAGGCCCGGCATCCGGAACTTGAGACCGTTGAAATCCTCGGGACCTGTGATTTCCTTGTTGAACCAGCCACCGGCCTGCGCGCCGGTATTGCCCGCGAGGAAGGATTTGAGGCCAAAGATCTGGCCCAGCTCGTCGTGAAAGCCCGCGCCGTCGCCGTGGTAATACCAGTTGACCAGCTCTTGCGCGGTCATCCCGAAGGGCACCGAGGTAAAGAAGGCATAGGCCGGGTGCTGACCGACGAAATAGTAATCGGCCCCGTGATACATGTCAGCCTGACCAGCGGTCACGGCGTCGAACACCTCGAACGCGCCAACAAGCTCGCCCGCGCCCTTGATATCGACCGTCAGGCTGCCATCGGTCATGCCGTTGATGGTGTCGGCCACGCGCTGTGCGGCGTCGAACACACCGGCAAGGCCACGGCCCCAGGTTGTCACCATCGTAAGCGTGCGGTTGCCCTGCGCGATTGCGGGCGCGGCCAGCGTCGCCGCGGCGGCACCGCCGCCCAGTGCGGTCTTTGTCAGAAACGAACGACGATCCATTATTTTCCTCCCGGTTGTGTTGGCGCGGATATGCCTCTTACGGACAGCCCGCAGATCGTGCGCAGACCTTAGACCGCGATTCGTGACCTGCAAATACCGATTACTGCGTAGAGCGGCGATTTTTGCGCGCCGCGCGCATCACTTGCATATCGTCCTTTGCGGGTGTTCAACATCGTCATGAAGCCAAAGATCCTCACTACCCTGTCGGGCTATACCGCCGCGCTGTTTCGCGCCGATCTCTTGGCCGGGATCACCGTGGCGATGGTTGCCCTGCCGCTCAGCATCGCCATCGCCATCGCCTCGGGGGCGGACCCGGCCACCGGGCTTGTGACCGCGATCATTGGCGGGTTTCTCATATCGGCACTCGGCGGCAGCCGGGTGCAGATCGGCGGGCCGACGGGGGCCTTCATCGTCGTGGTCTATGGCGTCATCGCCGAGCACGGCCATGACGGGCTGATACTGGCGACGCTGATGGCGGGGGTCATCATGCTGGTCGCAGGCCGCCTCAAGGCCGGAAGCCTCGTGCGGCATATCCCCGAGGCGGTCATCAACGGCTTTACCATCGGTATCGCCATCATCATCGCCACAAGCCAGCTTGCCGATCTTTTCGGCCTCGATACCGCGCAACTGCCCGCCGATTTCCTGCCCAAGATCGCCGCCCTGTGGGACGCGCGCGCCACGCTCAACCCGCAGGCGCTTGTGATCGGCATCGCGACCATCGCCGCAATCGTGGCGCTGCGTTGGCTTGCGCCCCGCTTGCCGGGGCTGATCGTGGCGATGGCGGTCTGTTCGGCGGCGGTGGCGGTGCTGAACCTGCCGGTCGATACGCTTTATTCGCGCTTCGGCGCGCTGCCTGCCACGCTGCCCATGCCCCATATCCCGGCGCTCGGTATCGAGCGGATGCTCGATCTGCTGCCCTCGGCGCTCATCATCGCGTTCCTGGCCGGGGTGGAATCGCTCTTGTCGGCCTCGGTCGCCGACCGGATGATCGACGGCAACACCCGGCCCAATGCCGAGGTGATCGCGGGTGGCGCGGCCAATATCGGCTCGGCGCTCTTTGGCGGCTTGCCCGCGACCGGGGCGATTGCGCGCACCGCCACCAATGTGCACGCGGGCGGGCGCACGCCGGTGGCGGGGATGGTGCACGCGCTGACCATCCTTGTCGTGATGATCCTGGCCGCGCCGCTGGCGGGCTATCTTGCCATGCCCGCGCTGGCGGGGCTGTTGCTCATCACCGCGTGGAACATGTCCGAGGTGCAGCACTGGCGGCGGCATCTGGCGGCGCGGCGCTCCGATCAGGTGCTTCTGGTGCTCACGCTGGTGCTGACGGTGCTGACCGATCTCGCGCTCGCTATCGGTGTGGGTGTGGCGCTCGGGCTGGCGCTGCGCCTGCGGCGGCGCGCGGTGCCCGAGGCCGATTGGCACGACCCCGACCGCTGAGCCGCGCGAAACGCTGGATTTGCGGCGCGCGTGCGGGTATCCGGGATCGCATGTTTGCACGCCTTCGGCTCAACTACGGACAGAAACTGTTCCTGATCGCCACGCTGCCGCTCATTCTCATGGCGGCGGTAGTGGCGCTCGTGGTGACGCTGGAGGCGCGCCAGATGGCTGAACGCGAGATCAAGACGCTGGAGGCGCAGCTTATCGCGGCCAAGCGCGCCGAGCTGCGCAATTACATCTCCATCGCGCGCACCGCTTTTGTCAACATCTATGGCCGCGCCGCCCCCGATGACCGTGCGGCGATGCGCGAGGTGAGCCAGATCCTCGCGGCCATGCTCTATGGCCAGGATGGCTATTTCTTCGTGTTCGACTATGATGGCACCAATCTTGTCAGCCCCCGGCGCACCGAATTGATCGGCCGCGACTGGACCGGGCTCGAAGATCCCTCGGGCGTGCCCGTCACCGACGAGCTGATCCGGCTGGCGCGTTCGGGCGGGGGCTATCACAGCTTTGTCTGGCCCAAGCCCTCGACCGGCGAGCGTCGGCAGATGGTGGCCTATGTGATCGGGCTTCAGGATTGGCGCTGGGCGATCGGCACCGGCGTTTTCATCGACGATGTGATCGCCACCGTTGCCACCTCGCGCCAGCAGGTCGAGGCGCGGGTGCGGCGCACATTCGCCTATCTCGGTGGGGCGACCATACTCGCGCTGATCTTCGTCTTTGTCACCGGCCTCTCCATCACCATCCGCGAGCGCCGCCTTGCCGATGCCAAGCTCAAGAAACTCACGCAGCGCGTGTTCGACGCGCAGGAGGAAGAGCGCGGCCGCGTCGCGCGCGAATTGCACGACGGTATCAGCCAGATCCTCGTCGGCGTGCGCTATGCGCTGGAAACCGCGCGCAGGCGGCTGGCCGCAGGCGATGCACGCGCCGAGGATACGCTCACGCGCGGGGCCGCGCATCTGTCCACTGCCATCCAGGAGGTGCGCCGCATCAGCCGTGACCTGCGCCCCGGCGCGCTCGACGATCTCGGGCTTGGCCCCGCGCTCAAGGCGCTGGCCGAGGATTTCGGGCGGCGCACGGGTATCGCCACCCGGTTCGACACGGTGGTGTTTCGTAACCGGCTCGACGAGGAGGCCAAGATCGCGCTTTACCGCGTGGCGCAGGAGGCGCTCACCAATATCGAGCGGCATTCCGGCGCGACCCGCGTTCATATCGACCTGCGCGGCCATGCGGGTGGCGGCACGCTGCGCATCACCGACAATGGCTGCGGCCTCGATGCGGGGCAGGCGCGACCCGGCGCGGGCGGCGGCATCGGGCTGCGCAACATGCAGGAACGTATCGAGCAGATCGACGGGCGGCTTGTCATCCGCTCCTCGCCGCAGGGCACCGAGATCGAGGCCACCGTGCCGCTCACCCATCTTCTCACCCCGCAGGGCCAGACCGAGACGGTCCCAGACACGAAAAGGGCAACGGCATGACCCAAGCGCGCACCCGCGTTGTCATCGTTGACGATCACCCGATGGTCACCGAGGGCATCCAGTCCATCCTCGAAGGCTATGACGATATCGAGGTCATCGCAGCGCTATGTGACGGGCAGGCGATCATCGACCGCGTGGCCGAGCTTGCCCCCGACGTGGTGCTGCTCGATCTCAACATGCCGGGGATCGGCGGGCTGTCGACCACCGAAATCCTGCTGGAGCGCCGCCCCGGCACCCGCATCCTGATCCTGTCGATGCATGACAGCCCCGAATACATTTCCTCGGCGCTGAGCCACGGGGCGCTGGGCTATGTGCTCAAGGACGTGCCCGTGGACGAGATCAAGCACGCCATCGACGCGGTCATGGCCGGGCAACGCTACCTGTGCACTGGCGCGCAAGGCTCGCTCGCACCCTTCACCGCGCCGGACCGCGAACAGCTCACCAACCGCGAACAGACCATCCTTCTGATGCTCGCGCAGGGCAAGGCGAACAAGGAGGTGGCGCGCGCGCTCGATATTTCCGTGCGCACGGTCGAGACGCATCGCAAGAATATCAAGCGCAAGCTTGGCATCGCCTCGACGGCGGGGCTGACGCGCTACGCGCTCGAACACGGGGTGTTGCAGGGCACGGGCGTGCGCATGTGACCGCCCGCAATCGGCCCGCGCGTTGATGCGCGCACGTTCTGGCACATTCTGGCACAAGCGGTGCGATGGTGGAGCCTAGGGGGATCGAACCCCTGACCTCGTCATTGCGAACGACGCGCTCTCCCAGCTGAGCTAAGGCCCCGATGCGCGCCGATTTGCGCGATCCATGTGCGAAGGTCAAGAGGCGGATCGCCGCTCAGATACTCGGCCGCAGAACGTGCCCGGCATAGAGGTCTGCGAGCCGCGCCACCGCCTGCTCGGGGGGCAATTCCTCGCTTTCGCCCGTGCGCCGCGAGGTGAGTTCCACCACGCCGTTCTTCAATCCGCGCGGCCCCACCGTGATCCGCCACGGCAGGCCTATGAGGTCCATCGTGGCGAATTTGCCGCCTGCGCGCTCGTCGCGGTCATCGTAAAGCGGCTCCAGCCCAAGTGCCTCAAGAGACGCATAAATTGCCTCGCAGGCGGCATCCGCCTCCGCATCGCCCTGCTTGAGATTGACGATCCCCGCATGATAGGGCGTCACCCCCTCGGGCCAGATGATGCCGCGCTCGTCGTGCGACGCCTCGATGATCGCGCCGATGAGGCGCGAGACGCCAATGCCATGGCTGCCCATATGCACCGGCACCGGTTTGCCATCGGGGCCCTGCACCGTGGCCCCCATCGGCTCGGAATACTTGGTGCCGAAATAGAAGATCTGCCCCACCTCGATGCCGCGCGCGACGCGGCGGCGCTCTTCGGGGATTTGCGCAAACAGGGCCTCGTCATGGGTCTCATCGGTGCGGGCATAGCGCGCGGTGAATTCATCGAGCACGGCGCGGCATTGCGCGGGATCGTCATAATCAATCTCGCGGTCGCCGAATTTCAGATCGGTGATGGCGCTGTCATAGAACACCTCCGATTCGCCCGTCTCGGCCAGCACGAGGAATTCATGCGTGTCGTCGCCACCGATGGGGCCGCTATCGGCGCGCATCGGGATCGCCTGAAGCCCCATCCGCTCGTAGGTGCGCAGGTAGCTCACCAGATGGCGGTTATAGGCGTGCAGCGCGTCCTCTTTTGTCAAATCAAAATTATAGCCGTCCTTCATCAGGAATTCACGGCCCCGCATGACGCCGAAACGCGGGCGCGTCTCGTCGCGGAATTTCCATTGGATATGGTAGAGCGTCAGCGGCAGGTCGCGATAGCTGCCGACATGGCTTCGGAAAATATCGGTGATCAACTCCTCGTTCGTGGGACCGTAGAGCATGTCGCGCCCGTGGCGGTCGGTGATGCGCAGCATCTCGGCGCCGTAATCGTCATAGCGCCCGCTCTCGCGCCACAGATCGGCCGATTGCAGCGTCGGCATCAGCATCGGGATATGACCCGCGCGCACCTGTTCTTCGTGGACGATGTTCTCGAGCTTGCGCAACACCTTGAAGCCCAGGGGCAGCCAGGAATAAATCCCGGCGCTGGCCTGCTTGATCATGCCCGCGCGCAGCATCAGCCGGTGGCTGGCGATCTGCGCCTCGGCGGGGGTTTCCTTGAGAACGGGCAGGAAATAACGGCTCAGGCGCATGGGCGGGATTCCTCGGTCAAACGGTGTCAAGGCGCGGTCTAAGCCATTAATCCGCGCCCGACAACCGACCGGTTTGCGGCGCGAACCGCACGGCTCGCGGTGGGCGGCCTGTGTTGGCTGCGCCGCTGATCTGCATCGAGGCGGTGCCGAGGGCGGCGCTTGACCTCGGGGAGAGAACCCGCCCCTGCCGGTTGCGTCATCATGCGGGCGCACCTTTGTATCCCGTCGTATACAGTATTGATCTTTTCGATACCTGCGATATGACGGGGCAAACCGCCAAGGAGTGCCCGACATGACCGCCACCCGCACCGAATCCGACAGCTTCGGCCCGCTCGACGTGCCCGCCGATAAATACTGGGGCGCGCAGACGCAGCGCTCGATCATGAATTTCCCCATCGGCTGGGAGCGTCAGCCCGTGCCCATCGTGCGGGCCTTGGGCGTCATCAAGAAGGCCTGCGCAGAGGCCAACAAGGCGAGCGGCAAGCTCGATTCGCGGCTGGCCGAGGCGATCATTCAGGCGGCGGGCGAGGTGATCGAGGGTAAATTCGATGACAATTTCCCGCTTGTGGTGTGGCAGACGGGGTCTGGCACCCAATCCAACATGAACGCCAACGAGGTCATCGCCAACCGCGCGATTGAGATCCTCGGCGGCACCATCGGCTCCAAGGACCCGGTGCATCCCAATGATCATTGCAACATGGGGCAATCCTCGAACGATACCTTCCCCACCGCCATGCATATCGCCGCCGCCATGAGCGTGCGCGATGTGCTCATGCCGGGGCTGGAGGCGCTGGCCTCGGGGCTGGAGGCCAAATCGGCCGAGTTCAAGGACATCATCAAGATCGGCCGCACCCATACGCAGGATGCGACGCCGCTGACCCTTGGGCAGGAATTTTCCGGCTACGCGCATCAGGTGCGGCAGGGGATTGCGCGCGTCAACGCCTGCCTGCCCGGCATCTATGAGCTGGCACAGGGCGGCACGGCGGTGGGCACCGGCCTCAACACCGCGCATGGCTGGGATACGACCGTGGCGGCCAATATGGCCGCGATCACCGGTCTGCCTTTTGTCACTGCGCCCAACAAGTTCGAGGCGCTGGCCGCGCATGACGCGATGGTGTTCCTGTCGGGGGCTTTGGCGACGGTGGCGGGGTCGTGCTACAAGATCGCCAACGACATCCGCTTTCTCGGCTCGGGCCCGCGCTCTGGCCTTGGCGAATTGATCCTGCCCGAGAACGAGCCGGGCAGTTCGATCATGCCCGGCAAGGTCAACCCGACGCAGGCCGAGGCGCTGACGCAGGTGGCGGCGCATGTCATGGGCAACGACGCAGCGATCAAGTTCGCAGGGTCGCAGGGGCATTTTGAACTTAACGTCTACAATCCGATGATGGCCTATAACCTGTTGCAATCCATCCAGCTTTTGGGCGATGCCACCGCCAGCTTCACCGCGCGCATGCTCAACGGCATTCAGGCCAACGCGCCGCGCATCGACAAGCTTATGAAGGAAAGCCTGATGCTGGTTACGGCCCTTGCCCCCACCATCGGCTATGACAATGCCACCAAGGTTGCCAAGACCGCGCACAAAAACGGCACCACCCTACGGGAAGAGGCGATTGCCCTTGGCTTTGTCGATGGCGAAACCTTTGACCGCGTGGTGCGCCCCGAGGACATGATCGGCCCGAAATGAGCGAGGGGCCGGTCAACCTCAACCGGTTGAGAAAAGAGCGCGCGCGGGCCGCGAAAAAGGCCCGCGCCGACGAGAACGCGGCCCGCTTTGGCCGAACCAAGGCGCAGAAGGCCGAAGAGAAAACGGCCTTCGCTCGCGCCCGCGCGCATCTCGACGCCCACCGCCGCGAGGAGGAGTGATGCGCGCTTCATCTTGCCTTAAATATTCCGGGGGGGTCGCCGCTTGCGGCGACGGGGGCAGCGCCCCCACCCCTTGCCTGCGATGACCGCGCGACCGGTCAAGCGCTCGCTCACCCTGCAAGGGCACCGCACCAGCGTGTCGCTGGAGGATGAATTCTGGCAGGCCTTCCGTGAGATCGCCCAAGCCGAGGGCCGCGCGCTCAACGCGCTTGCCGCCGAGATCGACGCGGCGCGCGACCCCGCAACGGGGCTGGCCTCGGCCATCCGGCTCTATGTGCTCGCCCATTACCGCGCGCGGGCAGAGGCGTCGTAAAACCGTCATCCCTAGGCGCGGTGTGTCGTTTTCCGCATGAATCCCACCGCACCCGGTTGAAGACCGGGCGTAACCCGCGTTACCCTTGGGATACGCGCAGACCGCCCGATGGGCGGCAGATATGTCCGGCGGCGGCAAGCTGCCCGCCTTCGGACGAGGAAAAGCCCGGCGGGAACGGGTGGGGGGCACGCCTCGCACCTGCCCGCTTCGCCGCTGGACAAACAGGAGGGACACGGGATGTCAGACGATACCGCCAACCAGGGTATCCCCGAGCCGGAAGGGCATTCGGAGATCATCGAGACCGATTATCAGATCGGTCAGGACAATATTCAGACGAAGATTGGGCCGTTCGGCCTCGACATTCACAACCCCGTCTTCGTGATCTCGGGGCTGGTTGTGATCGCGTTTGTCGCTTATGCGCTCATCGCGCCGCAACATGCGGCGGATTTCTTCGGCTGGCTCAGGCCCGCGCTGACCACGACGTTTGATTGGTTCTTCCTGTCGGCGGCCAATATCTTCGTCATCTTCTGCCTGCTGCTCATCGTGACGCCCTATGGCTCGGTGCGCCTTGGTGGCACCGAGGCATCGCCCGATTACAGCTATACCGGCTGGTTCGCGATGCTGTTTGCCGCGGGCATGGGCATCGGGCTCATGTTCTTTGGCGTGCTGGAGCCTGCCTATTACTTTGGCACGCCCTGGGGCGACGAGCCGTTGGGCGCGGTGCGGCCCTTTACAGAGGATGGGGTGCTCATCGAGGCGAATATCGCCGAGGCGCGGCGCATGGCGCTGGCGGCAACCAGCTATCACTGGGCGTTGCATCCTTGGGCGATCTATGCCGTGGTGGCGCTGGCGCTGGCGCTGTTCAGCTATAACAAGGGCCTGCCGCTCACCATCCGTTCGGCCTTTTACCCGATCCTGGGCGATCGGGTCTGGGGCTGGACCGGCCATATCATCGACACGCTGGCCGTCTTTGCCACGCTCTTTGGCCTGGCCACTTCGCTGGGCCTTGGCGCACAGCAGGCCAATGCCGGGCTCAACTATGTCTATGGTATCCCCGAGGGGGTGACGACGCAGGTGATCCTCATCATCGGCATCACCGCGATTGCGCTTGTCTCGGTGCTGCGCGGGCTTGATGGTGGCGTCAAGGTGCTGTCGGAGATCAACATGGTGATCGCGCTGGCGCTTCTGGTCTTTGTGGTCATCGCCGCCGGGGCGGCCAGTATCCTGAGCGAGTTCGTGACTGGTATCGGGGCCTATTTCAAGGAGGTTATCCCGCTGTCGAACCCGTTCGGGCGCGAGGATACCGGCTATATGCAGGGCTGGACGGCGTTTTACTGGGCGTGGTGGATCAGCTGGTCACCCTTCGTGGGCATGTTCATCGCCCGCGTGAGCCGGGGCCGCACGGTGCGCGAATTCATCACCTGCGTGCTCATCATCCCGTCGGTTGTCTGCGTATTCTGGATGGCGGTGTTCGGCGGGGCGGCGATCAACGATATCATCGCCAATCCCGAAACCAGCGCCGTCAAGGCGCAGGTGATCGACAGCTACAACCCGCCCTTGTCGCTGTTCGCGATGCTGGACAGCCTGCCGCTCGCATCGATCACTTCGACCATCGGCATCGTGCTGGTGATCGTGTTCTTCGTGACCTCGTCCGACAGTGGCAGCCTCGTGATCGACACGATCACCGCGGGCGGCAAGGTCGATGCGCCGGTGCCGCAGCGGGTGTTCTGGTGCACCTTCGAGGGGCTGGTGGCCATCGCGCTGCTGATTGGCGGCGGGTTGACCTCGCTTCAGGCGATGGTGATTTCCACGGGCCTGCCGTTCACGATCATCCTGCTGTTGCTCTGCCTGATGATCTGGAAGGGGCTGGCCTCCGAGAAACGGTAACGCCGGGTTCCCGCAGCCCGGATCACGACCAAAGCCCCCCGGCTGTTGCACGCCGGGGGGCTTTGCTGTTTGGTGGCGGCGAAACACTAGGGGGGATGACGATGGTAACGCTGGACAATGATTTCGTGCGGGCGCAATTCCCGGCCTTTGCCGAGCCGTCGCTTGACGGTCAGGCGTTTTTCGAGAACGCGGGCGGCTCTTATACCTGCGCGCCGGTGATCGCTCGGCTGGAGCGCTATTACCGCAGCCGCAAGGTGCAGCCCTACGGCCCTTATGAGGCCAGCCGCCTTGCGGGCGAGGAGATGGACGAGGCACGGCAGAGGCTTGCGGCGATGCTGGGGATCGGCACTGACGAGCTGAGTTTCGGCCCCTCGACCAGCGCCAACACCTATGTTCTGGCGCAGGCGTTCCGGCAATGGATGGAGCCCGGCGATGCGATCATCGTCACCAACCAGGATCATGAGGCCAATTCCGGCCCGTGGCGGCGGCTGGCCGAGGCGGGCTTTGACGTGCGCGAATGGAAGGTCGACCCCGAGAGCGGCTTGCTCGATCCGGCGGACCTTGAAAACCTGCTGGATGAGCGGGTGCGGCTGGTGTGTTTCCCGCATTGCTCCAACGTGGTGGGCGCGGTCAACCCGGTTGTGGAGATCACCGCGGTGGCGCACGCGGCGGGGGCGTTTGTCTGCGTTGACGGGGTGAGCTATGCCCCCCACGGCCTGCCCGAGGTCGGGCGGATGGGGCCGGATATCTACCTGTTCTCGGCCTACAAGACCTATGGCCCGCATCAGGGCATCATGGTCATTCGTCGCGAGCTGGCGCGGCTCTTGCCCAATCAGGCGCATCATTTCAACGGCGACGTGCTTTACAAGCGGTTCACGCCTGCGGGGCCGGATCACGCGCAGGTGGCGGCCTGCGCGGGCATCGCCGATTATATCGACGCGCTGGCGGCACATCACGGCATCACCGGCAGCCCGACAGAGCGCAACAGGGGCGTGCATGACCTGATGCGCGCGCATGAGGTGGCGCTGTTGCAGCCGCTGCTCGATCATCTGAAGGAGCGCAATTCGGTGCGCCTTCTTGGCCCCGGCGATGCCGCCGCGCGCGCGCCCACGGTGGCGCTGGCGCTCGATCGCCCCGGTGCCGAGGCCGCCGCCGTGCTCGCGGCGCATGGCATCATGGCGGGGGGCGGCGATTTCTACGCGCAGCGCCCGCTCGGGGCGATGGGGATCGACCCCGGCCACGGCGTGCTGCGGCTCAGCTTCGTGCATTACACAAGCGCGGACGAGGTTGCCCGGCTGATGGTGGCGCTTGACGATATTCTTTGATCCGGTCCCCGGCCCCCCGCGTAACATATCGTAAACACGAGGGGCGGGGGATGTCTGGCATCAAACCGGTATTACTATGGCTGCGGCGTGATATGCGGCTGTCTGATCATCCCGCGCTGATTGCTGCCTGTGCGGATGGTGGGCCGGTGATCCCCGTCTTCATCCATGACGAGGGCGTCGAGGCCCTCGGGGCCGCGCCGAAATGGCGGCTGGGCCTGTCGCTGGCGGCGCTGGCGCGCGATCTGGAGGGGCGCGGCAGCCGGTTGATCCTGCGGCGGGGCAGGGCGCAAGAGGTGATCTTGTCGCTTGCCCGCGAACTGGGGGCGGGGGCGGTGCACTGGTCGCGGCTATATGATCCTGCATCCATCGCCCGCGACACCGAGATAAAGGCGGCTCTGACAGAGCGAAATATCAAGGCGCAAAGTCACAACGCGCACCTGTTGTTCGAGCCGTGGACCGTCGAGACCGGCACCGGCGGGTTCTACAAGGTCTACAGCCCGATGTGGCGCGCGGTGAAGGATCGCGAGGTGCCCGCGCCGCAACCCGCCCCGGCGCGCATGCCCGCGCCCGATGCATGGCCTGCAAGCGACCGGCTGGACGATTGGCGCATGGGCGCGGCGATGGATCGCGGCGCGGGCGTCTGCCTGCCCCATCAATGCGTGGGCGAGGGCGCGGCGCAGGACCGGCTTGGCGCGTTCATGGCGGGGGCCATCGGCCCCTACAAGGACGCGCGCAACAATCCCGGTATCGCGGGCACTTCGGGGCTGTCGGAAAATCTCACCTATGGCGAGATTTCCCCGCGCCAGTGCTGGCACGCGGGCAGGCGGGCGCTGCATGAGGGGGCGCAGGGGGCCGAGCATTGGCTCAAGGAACTGGTCTGGCGCGAATTTGCCTATCACCTGATCTATCACACGCCTGAAATCCTGCATCGCAACTGGCGGCAGGACTGGGACGCATTCCCGTGGTCAGAGACCGCAGATGCCGCCGTGCTACGTTGGAAACAGGGGCGCACCGGCGTGCCCTTCGTGGATGCGGCGATGCGCGAGATGTATGTCACAGGGCGGATGCACAACCGCGCGCGCATGAACGTGGCGTCATATCTCACCAAGCATATGATGGTGCATTGGCGGGTGGGTATGGACTGGTTCGCCGAGTGCCTGACCGATTGGGACCCGGCTTCGAACGCGATGGGATGGCAATGGACGGCAGGCTGCGGGCCGGACGCGGCCCCCTATTTCCGCGTGTTCAACCCCGAGACGCAATTGGCCAAATTCGACCCCGAGGGCGCCTATGCGCGGGCATGGATCGCCGAGGGGCAGGCGCGGCCCCCGGCCACGGCGCTGAGCTTTTTCGACGCGATCCCAAGGTCATGGGGCCTGTCGCCGGGCGATTCATACCCCGCCGCCCCGCTGGTCGGTCTGGCCGAGGGGCGCAAACGGGCCCTTGCGGCCTATGAGGCAAGGGAGTTCTGAGAATGAAGGATATGGCAAACGAGACCCGGCTGGCCAAGGCCGGCGCGCCCCGCCGCAGTATTGCGGGCGAGACCGGCTTGCCGCGCTATTTCGCGCGCTGCTTTGGCGTGGCGCAGGCGATGCGCGCCGGGCGGCTCGATATCGGCCTGCCCGATGGTCGGCTCTTTCGCGCCGAGGGGGCGGCACCGGGCATCAACGCGCGGATCGACATCCATGACGGCGATGTCTTCGCGCGGCTGGTGCGCGAGGGCTATCTGGGGTTTTGCGAGGCCTATCTTGATGGCGCGTGGTCCACGCCGGACCTGCAAGCCTTTCTCGACCTGCTGAGCGATGACAACGAGGGGCTTTATAACGGCTATCCGGGGCAGAAGATCGCGCAGTTTTACGAGCGCATTCGCTTCTGGTTCAAGCGCAATTCCAAGAGCCAGGCGCGGCGCAATATCGAATACCATTACGATCTGGGCAATGATTTCTACGCGCTCTGGCTCGATCGGACGATGACCTATTCCAGCGCCCTGTTCGAGACCGGAGACGAGGGCCTCGAGGCCGCGCAAACCGCCAAGTATCGCGCGATGGTCGATGCGCTGGGGGTGGGGCCGGGCGATCATGTGCTGGAAATCGGCTGTGGCTGGGGCGGGTTCGCCGAATATGCGGCCAGGGAGCGCGGCTTGCGCGTCACGGGCCTCACGATCAGCCCGTCGCAGCTTGCCTATGCGCAAAAACGCATGGATGAGGCCGGAATTGCCGATATGGTAGACCTGAAATTGCAAGACTACCGCGACGAGCGCGGCCAGTATGACGGCGTTGCCAGTATCGAGATGTTCGAGGCGGTGGGCGAGAAATATTGGCCGGTGTTTTTCAAGAGCCTGCGCGACCGCCTGAAACCCGGCGCACGGGCCTGCCTTCAGATCATCACGGTCGAGGATCACCGCTTTGCGGCTTACCGCAAGGACGTGGATTTCATCCAGAAATACATCTTTCCCGGCGGGATGCTGCCGGGGCCATCGGTGCTGCGGCAAGAGGTGGCGCGCGCGGGGCTGGCGGTGCTCGGATCGCGGGAATTCGGCGCGAGCTATTCCGAGACGCTGCGCCGCTGGCACGCGGGTTTTGACGCGCGTTGGCCCGAGATCGCGGCGCAGGGCTTTGATGCGCGGTTCCGGCGGATGTGGGATTTCTACCTTGCCTCTTGCGCGGCGGCGTTCAAAGGCGGTAGTTGCGATGTCACGCAGATCACGCTTGCAAGGCCCGGATGAATGCCCGTCACCGATACCATGCCCACCGCAGGAAAGCTTGTCGCCGCGATGGGGATGGGGGCGCTGGGCTGGATCGGGTCAGATCTCTATCGCCCGCTGGTTGAGGAAAGCACCGATTTCGGCTGGTTCAACTATGTCAATGTCGCGCTCGGGATGTTGTGTGCCTGGCGGGTGACCGGGCGGCGGCTGGGCTATGGCTATGCCACCGGCATCAGCGCCGGGCTGACGGGGATGGCTGCGCTGGTGTTCTGGGCGATATTTGTCCAGAGCCTTTACGAGATGCTGAGCCTCGCGCTTGACGGTCGGATCACGGGCGTTATGCGGGGCCTGTTCAAGATGTTTGATCTGGCTGCCGACTATGCGGTGGTGATGCTCGACGGCACCCTGATCGGGGTGCTGCTGGCGGGCGGGTTTCTTGTCGGCGCGGTGGCCGAGGCGGCGGAACGGCGCTGGTCGTGAGCGGGGCAGAGGCGCGATATCTGGCTGCGGTGCTGGGCGAGGGCCTGAGCGACGAGGTGCGGCGCGAGGCCGCCGGGGAGGTGTTGCGCGGCCATGCGCAGGGCGTGCCGGTGGCGGCGATGGCGGCGCGGCGGCATATGATCCTTGCCCGCGCCGCGTCGCGCATTGCCGCGCGCGCCACGCCCGCGCCTGTGGCCCTGCGCAGCGATACCCCCCGCGAGGCGGTGGCCGAGGCGGGTTGCGAGACCACCCATGACGGTTTTTTCCTCACCCGCCGCTACCGGCTGCGGCATCCGCGTTTCGATGGCGGGCAAAGCCCCGAGTTGCTGCGCGAGGTCTTTGTGGCGACCGACGCGGCGCTGGTTCTGCCCTATGATCCGGCGCGCGACCGGGTTCTGCTGGTCGAGCAGTTCCGCATGGGCCCCTATGGGCGCGGCGATCCGCTGCCGTGGCTTTTGGAGCCGGTGGCGGGGCGCGTGGATGGCGGCGAGACGCCCGAGGCCTGCGCCCGGCGCGAATGCGTCGAGGAGGCTGGGCTGGAATTGCAGCGGCTGGAAAAGATTTCCAGCCATTACTGCACACCGGGCTATTCCACGGAAATGTTTCATCTTTTCCTCGGGCTGTGCGATCTGCCCGAGGCGCGGCAGGGGCGGGGCGGGCTGGATACCGAGAACGAGGATATCCGCACCCATGTGATCGGCTTCGACGCCGCGATGGCGCTTGTGGCCAGCGGCGAGGCCAATAACGGGCCGCTGGTTCTGGGGCTTTTGTGGCTGGAGCGCGAGCGGGCGCGGCTGCGGGCGGCTGCTTGAGTTCCGCGCCGCGACCCCATACACCTTTGACAACGAACAAGACAGGAGCGAACGCGATGCGCATGGCACGGGACCTGGCAGAGGCCGTCGGCAACACCCCCCTTATCCGGCTCCGGCGCGCCAGCGAGGAGACGGGCTGCGAGATCTGGGGCAAGGCCGAGTTTCTCAACCCCGGCCAGTCGGTCAAGGACCGTGCCGCGCTCTATATAATCCGCGATGCGGTGGCGCGCGGCGATCTCAAACCCGGCGGCACCATCGTCGAGGGCACCGCCGGCAATACCGGCATCGGGCTGGCACTGGTGGGGGCGTCGATGGGGTTTCGCACCGTCATCGTGATCCCCGAGACGCAAAGCCAGGAGAAAAAGGACATGCTGCGGCTGGCCGGCGCAGACCTCGTGCAGGTGCCCGCCGCGCCCTACAAGAACCCAAATAACTATGTGCGTTATTCGGGCCGCCTGGCCGAGGAACTCGCGCGCAGCGAGGCCAATGGCGCGATCTGGGCCAACCAGTTCGACAACGTGGCCAACCGGCAGGCGCATGTGGAAACCACCGGCCCGGAGATATGGGAGCAGACCGGCGGCCGCGTTGACGGCTTCATCTGTGCCGTGGGCTCGGGCGGCACGCTGGCAGGGGTGGCGCAGGCGTTGCAGCCCAAGGGCGTCAAGATCGGGCTGGCCGATCCCGAGGGCGCGGGCCTCTATAAGATCTATACTGGCGAGGACAACCCCGGCGATTCGATCACCGAAGGCATCGGGCAGGGGCGCATCACCGCCAATCTTGAGGGCTTCACCCCCGATTTCGCCTGTCGCGTGCCCGATGCGGAGGCGCTGCCCATCGTGTTTGATCTGTTGAGCGAGGAGGGGCTGTGCATGGGCGGCTCGACCGGCGTCAACATCGCAGGTGCCATGCGCATGGCGCGTGAGATGGGGCCGGGGCACACGATCGTGACCGTGCTGTGCGATTTCGGCAATCGCTACCAATCCAAGCTCTGGAATCCCGAATTCCTGCGCGGCAAGGGGCTGCCGGTGCCCGGCTGGCTGACCGACGCACCGCGCTCGATTCCGGGGGTGTTCGTCGAATGAAACAGGCCTTTGTGGCGATATGGCTGGCGCTTGCCACGGCGCTGATGGGGACCGTGGGGGTGGCACCGCTGATCGGTGCGGCCCAGGCCCAGCAGGTGTTGAGCGGCGGGCCGGATTACGAGGCCTGGGAAAACCTCGCGGGCCGGGTCGAGGGCGCGCTGGAAAGCGGCGAGGTGGCGACGCAGGTGCTCGAGGAATTGCGCGGGCAGGTGGCCGAGTTTCGCCAGCAATTCACCGAGGCGCAAGGCGCCAATGCCACCACGATCAAGACCGTGCGCGACCAGCTTGCCGCCCTCGGCCCGCCGCCCGAGACCGGCGATGAGCCCGAAAATATCGCCGCGCAGCGCGAGGAGCTCAACCGACGGTTGACGCGGATCGAGGCACCGGTGCGCACCGCCGAGCTTGCCCGCAGCCGCGCCGAGGGGCTGATTGCCGGGATCGACGAGACCATCCGCGCGCGTGAGACGGCGGAATTGCTGCGGATCGGTCCGATGCCGGTCAACCCGCTGCACTGGCCCGACGCAGTGCGCGCGCTCTATCGGCTGACGGGCGATGTGAGCGCCGAGGTGGCCCGCTCGTGGCAAAGCCCGATCGAGCGCACGATCCTGCGCGACAACCTGCCGGTGATCGTGGTCTGGGCGCTTCTGGGGCTGGTGCTGCTGGCGCGGGGGCGGCGCTGGTCGGTGCGGCTGATGCAGCGGCTGGTGGGCGAGGCCCCGAGCGCGGGGCGCTGGATCGCGAGCTTTGTCGTTTCTCTGGGCGAGTGGCTGCTGCCCTATGCCGGCATTTACGCTCTGGTGCGCGCGATCTCTGCCTCGGGGATGACCGGGGTGCGGGGCGACCTGCTGCTTGGCACCTTGCTACCTGCGGCCTTTATCCTGCTCTTGGCGCGCTGGCTGGCGCAGCGCGTGTTTCCGCGCCACGAGCCGCGCGGCCCGGTGCTGAGCCTCGATGACCGCTGCCGCTATTCGGGGCGGCTTTACGGGGCGTTGCTGGGGCTGGTGGTGGCGGCGTTCCATTTCATACAGGCGGTGACCGAAGGCGCGCGATGGAGCGAGGCTGCGACCAATGTGGTGATCTTCCCGGTGCAGGTTCTGACAGGCCTGTTGCTGTGGCGGATCGCGGCGCTGCTTGGCCTGCATGCCCGCGCCTGCGCGGCCGAGAATGACGGCGAGGCGGGCCTGTCGGGCCGGGTGGCGCGGCTGGTGGCGCGGCTGGTGCTGGCGGTGGCGGTGATCGGGCCGCTCTTGGCGGCGGTGGGCTATGTCAAGGCGGCGCAGGCGCTGATGCTGCCCGCTGCACTGTCGCTGATGCTGCTGGCGGCGCTGGTGATCCTGCAACGGCTCTTGACCGAGCTTTACGTGATGGCGACGGGCAACCGCGACGGGGCCGCCGAGTCGCTGGTGCCTGTCCTGGCGGGCTTTGCCGTCATCGTGCTGTCGCTGCCGGGATTCGCGCTGATCTGGGGCGCGCGGCAGGCACAGCTTGTTGAGGTCTGGACAAGCTTTACCCAAGGGGTGAGCCTTGGCGGCGTGCAGATATCGCCGGTCGTCTTCGTCACCTTCGCCGCCGTCTTCGCGCTGGGCTATATCACCACGCGGCTGGTGCAGGGGGCGCTGCGCAACACCATCCTGCCCAAGACGCGGCTTGATACCGGCGGGCGCAACGCGATCGTGTCGGGCACCGGCTATGTCGGGATATTCCTCGCCGCCGTGATCGCGATCACCAGCGCGGGGATCGACCTCAGCTCGCTCGCGATCGTCGCGGGCGCGCTCTCGGTCGGGATCGGTTTTGGCCTGCAAAACATCGTGTCGAATTTCGTCTCAGGCATCATCCTTTTGATCGAGCGGCCGATTTCCGAGGGCGACTGGATCGAGGTGGGCGGCCAGCACGGCTATGTCAAATCCATCTCGGTGCGCTCTACCCGGATCGAGACCTTTGACCGCACCGACGTGATCGTGCCCAATGCCGATTTCGTCAGCGGCACGGTGACCAACTATACCCGTGGCAACACGGTGGGCCGGGTGATCGTGCCGGTGGGCGTGGCCTATGGCTCTGACACCCGCCGGGTCGAGGCGATCCTGCGCGAGGTGGCCGAGGCGCATCCGATGGTGCTCATGGCACCGGCCCCCAACGTGGTGTTTCGCGGCTTCGGCGACAGCGCGCTCGATTTCGAAATCCGCGCCATCCTGCGCGATGTGAACTGGGTGATGACCGTGCATTCCGACATGAACCACGAGATCGCCCGGCGTTTTGCCGAGGAGGCGATCGAGATCCCCTTTCCGCAACAGGATGTGTGGTTCCGCAACGCGATGCCTGCGGCGGGGCGGCCCGGTGCGGCGGTGGTGCCAGAGGTTGAGGCCCCCGCGGCGGCACCGAGCGCCGCGCCGGTGCAAAAGACCGAGGCCGATTTCGAGAGCGGAGACAACGGTGATGCGGGCGGGGACGGGCGATGACGGATATGCTTTACCGTGATGATCCCTATCTGGCCGAGGCCGGGGCGCGGGTGATGGCGCATACGCCCGAGGGCGGCGTGGTGCTTGACCGGACGATCTTTTATCCCACCGGTGGCGGGCAGCCCGGCGATAGCGGGCGGCTTGAGTGGGACGGGGGCGGCGTGAGCGTGGCCACCAGTGTGCGCACCGACGAGGGCCGGATCGCGCTGGTGCCCGGAGAGCCGCTGGCGCTGCCGCCGGTGGGGGCAGAGCTGTGGCAGGTGCTCGACTGGCAGCGGCGGCACCGTTTCATGCGGATGCACACGGCGCTGCACCTTCTGTCGGTGGTGATCCCGTTGCCGGTGACCGGCGGGCAGGTGGGCGAGGTGCGCTCGCGGCTCGATTTCGACATGCCCGAGGCCCCGCAGGACCGCGAGACGCTGGAGACTTATCTCAACATGCTGGTGGATCGCGATCTGGCCGTGACCGAGGGCTGGATCACCGATGCCGAGCTTGACGCCGATCCCGGCCTCGTCAAGACCATGTCCGCCGCGCCGCCGCGCGGGGCCGGGCGGGTGCGGCTCATCGCCATCGGCGCGGGCGAGGACCGGGTCGATCTTCAGCCCTGCGGCGGCACCCATGTGGCGCGCACCGGCGAGATCGGCACCCTGCGGCTTGGCAAGATCGAGAAGAAGGGCCGCCAGAACCGCCGGGTCTATCTGCACCTCGACGGGTGAGGGCGGAGGCGGGGAGGTCGGATGGGAGGCTGGTGCTGCCATTCGCCCCCTGCCCCCCGCACGGTACAAGGCGCGCCTTGGCGCGCCGCCGCGCGAGCGGTCATGCCGAAGGCATGCCTCCGGCATGACCCGCCCGGACGGGCGGGCGCTTTTGCAACGTGGCATCCCTCACAATCGTTCAAGTATTTTGCGCCATAAAGCGCCCGCCACAACCGTTATCGCGCCCACCCGCGGTCGGGCACTCGCGCGGCTCTGCACGTCATATAGAACGCCCCCTCCTGGCCAGACCTTTACCCCCCATCACGCCGCCGGGCGGGTGGCGTTCAGCTCTTCCTCGGTTTCCGGCAGGCCCTCGCGCGACAACAGCACCGCGATCGGGCGCAGCCCCGGCACATGGCTGAACACGATCATCGCGCCGACCATGATCGGCACCGCGAGGAACATCCCCGGTATCCCCCAGACCGCCCCCCAGAACGCCAGGCTGATGATGATCCCGAAGGACGACACCCGCAGCGCGCGGCCCATCAGCATCGGGTCGATCACGTTGCCGGCGACGAACTGGATGCCGGCGACGATGGCGAAAATGCCAAGCGTCACCGGCCCTTCGCCCAGTTGCACGAAGGTCACCAGCGCCACCAGCACCGTCGCCACGATCGAGCCGATGGCGGGGATGTAGTTGAGCACGAATGTGAGGATGCCAAGCGCGCCCGCGAGATCGAGATCGAAGCCGCGCGCCACGCCGTAGACCATAAGCCCGGTCACCGCGCTGACCAGCGTCTTGACCAGCAGGTAATGGTTCACCCGGTGGATGATCGAGCCGATGATGCGCCCGGCGCGGTCGGCTTGCGCGCGGTCGCCCAGCAGGCTTTGGAGCTTGGTATCGAACCAGACCCGCTCGGCAAAGAGAAAACCCACGAAGAGGATCACCAGCACCGTGCCCTGCATCAGGCTGCCCGCTTGGCCTGCGATGGTTCGCAGATAGCCCGCGACATCGAAGGTCGCCACCGCTTGGCGCACCGCCACTTCGGCCTGTGGCCCCAGCCACGAGACGGCGGCGGCCAGCGCTTCGGGGGCGCGGTCGGCATAGGCGATGGTGGTCGAGAGCACCGTGTTGGCCTGCGACAGGATGATCGCCGAGAGGCTGAGCAGCGCCGCCGAGATCAGCACCAGCGCGGTGATGCTGGCGAGCCAGTTGGGGATGCGCGCCGGGCCAATGCGCATCCGGGCGATGGAATTGATCGCGTCGGAGGTGAGGCTGAAGAGGATGATCGCGGTGGCCAGCGAAATCAGCAGGAACCGCGCCTGCACCAGCAGGAACAGCACCACCGCGAAGGCGATGATGAGCTGCGCGGCGGTGCGGATACGCTGGAAATCCTGCGTCTCGGGGGGGGTGTATCGGGGCGTGGTCACGGCTGCGGACGCTCGTTTCTCGGGTGATCTGGCGGATGTCCCCCACTATCGGGAAAAACCGGGGAAGATCAATCGCGCACGGGCATTATCAGGGTGATTGCGAGGGTGTCGGCGTGGGATGTGACCTCTATCGCGGCATCGCCCTGCGCGATTCTGGCGGCGAGCAGGTGAAATTCGATGCGGCGCGGATCGGCCTCGGGCAGGGCCGCGCGCCCCGCCAGCCCGTCCCACAGCATGGGCTCGGGCAGGCCAAGCGGGCCGGTGACCGTCACTGTGATACGCGCGCCCCCCGCGCGTGCAACGACGAGCGCGCCGCCGCGCGGCAGCGCCTGCGCCGCGCAGAGCACCGCCAGCGCGACAAGCTGCGCGTCGGGCCGCGCCAGCGGGCCGTCAAGCGCCCAGTCGAGGTGCAGCCGGGGGCGCGCGGCGAGATGGCCGCGCACGGTGGCCCCCAGCGCGCGGGCGTCGAGCGCCTCGCCCGCGCCGACGGTGCCAAAGGCCATGCGCAGCATTTCCAGCGTGGCGCGCGCGCCGGTCAGGCTGTCGCGTAGCAGCGCCATTTCCTCGGGGCCGCAGCCGCCCGGCATGTCGGTGAGAAATTCAAGCCCGGTCAGCGCCGCGCCGATCGGGCTTGCGAGATCGTGGCAGATGCGCGAGCCTACCATCGCGGCAAGCCGGGGATCATCCTGCGGCATGGGCGATACCGGGAGCGGGGCAAGGCATGATCGGGATGAATGCGGTGCTGGAGCCGGGGATGCTGGTGGAAAACCCCGCCCGCCCCGATTGGGGCGTGGGGCAGGTGCAATCCAATATCGGCGGGCGCATCACGGTGACCTTTCGCGAAGAGGGCAAGGTGGTGATCGACGGCAACCGCGTGGCGCTGTTGCCTGTCCATGATGGCTGATCGAGGTTAGCAAACGGTTAACCCCTATGATATCACGGCGGCGGCCCTGCGGCCAGTGGCGCGTTGCAACCGGCCCCGCGCCTGCGTAGAAGCCGGGACATGCCCAGCCAGACGCAGCAGAGACGAGGCCGATGACCGCACCCGCCCCCCGATTCCGTGTCGAGATCGCCCGTGATGCCGCCGATATCGAGGCCGCGCAGCGCCTGCGCTACGAGGTCTTCGTCGAGGAACTGGGCGGCGACGGGCCGCTTGTCGATCATGATGCGCGGCTGGAGCGCGACCGGTTCGATCCGTTCTTCGATCACCTGATCCTGCGCGATACCGCGCGGGGCGGCGCGGTGGTCGGGGTCTACCGGCTGTTGCAAGGCGAGGCGGCGGCGCGCGCCGGGCAATTCTATTCCGAGGATGAATATGATCTTGCGCGCCTGCGCGCGAGCGGGCGGCGCCTGTTGGAGCTTGGGCGCTCTTGCGTGGCGCGGCCCTATCGCGGGGGCGAGGCGCTCTATCATCTCTGGCAGGGGCTGGCGCGCTATGTCGATCAGCACCGGATCGAGGTGCTGTTCGGCGTGGCGAGCTTTCACGGCACCGATGTGGCCGCGCTGGCGCAGCCGCTGTCGCTCTTGCATTACCGCCATCTTGCGCCGCCCGCGCTGCGGGTGCGCGCGCGGCCGGGGCATTTTCAGCCGATGGACCTGGTGCCCGAGGCGGCGCTTGACCGCGCCGTGGCGATGCGCGCCGTGCCTGCGCTCATCAAGGCCTATCTGCGGCTGGGCGGCTGCGTCGGCGAGGGGGCCTATGTCGATCACGCGTTCAACACCACCGATGTCTGCCTGGTGATGGATACCGCGCTGCTGAGCGCGCGGCAGCGCGCGATGTATACGCGCGGGGGGGCCGGTGGCACCGGGGGCGCCGCCGGGGGCGCGGCGTGAGCGTCACCTGGCAGTCATCCGCCCCCCCGCCCGAGATGCCACGCACGCGCGGGCATTGGCGGCGGGTGGCCTGGCGGGGCGGGCGTATCGCGCTGGTGATCGGCGCGGGGGTGCTGGCGACGCTGGCGCTGCGGCTGGCCGAGCGGCCCCTGCATGGGCCGGCGCGGCCCTGGACGCCCGCGATCACGGTCTGGGTCTGCCGCCGGGTGCTGGCGATCCTCGGGATCGGCCATGTGATCGAGGGCAAACCCCTGCAAGGCCCCGGCGCGGTGGTGTGCAACCATGTCTCCTGGCTCGATATCTTCGCGCTCAATGCGCGCAAGCGGGTGTATTTCGTGTCCAAGGCCGAGGTGGCGGGCTGGCCCGGCATCGGCTTTCTCGCGCGGCTCGTCGGCACGGTGTTCATCACCCGCGATGCGCGCGCGGCGCGCGGGCAGACGGAGCTTTTGCAGGAACGATTGGGCGCGGGGCGGCGGCTCTTGTTCTTTCCCGAGGGGACGAGCACCGACGGGATGCGCCTGCGCCCGTTCAAATCGACGCTGTTCCAGGCGCTTTGCGCGGCGGGGGAGGGCGGCGCGGGCGGCGGGCTGTGGGTGCAGCCGGTCACGCTGGTCTACGAGGCCCCCGAGGGGGCGGATGCGCGGGCCTATGGCTGGTGGGGCGACATGGCGTTCGGCAGCCACCTTGTCACGGTGCTGGGGATGGCGCGGCAGGGTCGGGTGCGCGTGATCTGCCACGCGCCGTTGGCGGCGGGCGATTTCGAGGGTCGCAAGGCGCTGGCGGCGGCCTGCGAACGCGCGGTGCGCGCGGGATTGCCCGAGGATCGGCGCGGGGTGTGACGCGCGTCCTCGCGCGCCTTGCCTGTAATATTCTTCGTAACAGGGCCGACAACGAAGCCGCCGCATAAATGGACATATCTATCGGCAACTGTGGCATATGTCGGTTTTGAGTTGTTCATATCTATTGTTGTCTAGGAAATTGATGTCAGCCTGCTCCTTCTGAATACAGTGGACACCGATATGCCATAACAGACTGCGGCGCTGCGCGAAGCCTGCTCTTGCGCGGCGGGATTGCTGCTTTTGTGACTGCGGGGGCATCGCGTCGAACCCGGAGACGCAGATGTCAGACGGGCCGCCCGCGCGCCCTATCCCATCGCGTCGATGAGGCGGGCGAGGGCGGCTTCGGCGTCGTCCTCGCGCCAGATTTCCTCGCCGAAGGCCAGGAAATCGGCCACCGGGGCGAGGGCGGTGACGGTGGCCGCGTCGAGCGCGCCCTCGGCCACCACCGGCAATTCGATCATCTCGGACCACCATTCAAACGTCTCGTGTTCTACCCGTTCGCCGCTGCCGAGCGCGGTCTGCCCTGCCGGGCCGAAGGCCACGTAATCGGCCCCCGCCTCGCCCGCCGTGATCCCGTCATGGCGCGAGGTGCCGCAGAACGCCCCGACGATGGCCTCGGGGCCGAGCGCCTTGCGCGCCGCGCGCACGCCGCGCGCACCATCGGCCAGGTGCACCCCATCGAGGCCCAGCCGTTCGACAAGGCCGGTATGGCGCTCGATCACCACCGCCACGTCGCGGGCATGGGCCACCTCGCGGCAGGTCTCGGCGGCGCGCGCCACGGCATCCTCGTCACCCGAGGCAAGCGCCACCCGCAGGCAGGCCACGGGATGCGCGTCGAGCACCAAAGCGAGCCGGTCCGCGAAGGGCGCCGGATCGAAGGCGGGGGGCGTGATGAGATAGATCTGCGGCTGCTCGGCTTGGGTCATGGGGCGCGCTCCGGTGTGGTCTGGCGGCTGTCTTAGCGGGGAATTGCGCGCTTGGCCATGACCCGCCGTCGCAGTCGGGGGGCAAATCGGCACTGGCACGCCGGGGCGGGGGTGCCTATTCTCAGGGTCAGTGGATAAAGGGACGGTGCGTGGCGATTGCAGGGCTGGCCGAGGGGCTGACGCGACAGATCGAGGGGATGGGCGCGCTCTTCGAGCCGGTAATCCGGCTCGGCGTCACGGGCCTTGCGCGCGCGGGCAAGACCGTGTTCATCACCGCGCTGGTGGCCAACCTGCTGGAGCGCGGGCGCATGACCGGGCTGGCGGCGGCGGGCGAGGGGCGCATCCTTGCGGCCTATCTGCAACCGCAGCCCGATGTCACGCTGCCGCGCTTTGATTTCGAGACGCATCTGGCGGCGCTGACCGGCCCCGAGCCGCATTGGCCCGAGAGCACGCGCGCGGTCTCGGAGCTTCGCCTGTCGCTCAGGGTGCAGCCTGCGGGGATGCTGGCGGGCGTGACCGGGCCGCGCACGGTGCATCTTGATATCGTCGATTACCCCGGCGAATGGCTGCTCGATCTGGCGCTTCTGGACAAGAGCTATGGAGACTGGTCGCGCGAGGCATTGGCGCGTGCCGAGGCCCGCGCCGAGGGGGCCGGGTGGTGCAAGGCGCTGGCCGGGGTCGATCCGGCGGCGGCGCATGACGAGGGCCGCGCGCGGGGCCTTGCAGCGGCGTTCACCGCCTATTTGCACGCCGCGCGCAAGGCAGGCCATGCCGATTGCACGCCGGGGCGGTTTTTGCTGCCCGGCGATCTGGCGGGCGCGCCGGTGGTGACATTCGCGCCCCTGCCCGAGGTGGCGGGCGCGCCGCGCGGCAGCCTTGGTGCGGAAATGGCGCGGCGGTTCGAGGCCTATAAGCGCGAGGTGGTGCGGCCCTTCTTTCGCGCGCATTTCGCGCGGATCGACCGGCAGGTGGTGCTTGTCGATCTGCTCGACGCGATCCATCAGGGCCCCCGTGCTGTCGAGGAGACCCGCCTTGCGATGGCCGATATCCTCGCCACCTTCCGCCCCGGCCGCAACGCGTTTCTCACCCGGCTGATGCAGGGGCGGCGGGTGGAGCGGCTCTTGTTTGCCGCGACCAAGGCCGACCACCTGCACCACGCGCAGCACCCGCGCCTTGCCGCGATCATGGAGGCGATGCTGCGCGGGGCGCGCGACCGGGCGCAATTCGCCGGGGCCGATGTGCGCAGCATGGCCATTGCCGCGCTGCGCGCCACGGTCGAGGAGACCCGCCGCCATGAGGGCCGCGAGGTGGAGTGCGTGCGCGGGCGCGCGGCGGATGGCGCGGGCGGGCAGGTGGCGTTTTATCCCGGTGCGTTGCCCGGCGATCCGGCGGCGATCCTGGCATCGGCGCGCGCAGGCGCGGCGCGCTGGCCCGAGGGCGATTTCGGCGCGCAGCGGTTCGCGCCCGCGCGGCTGAGCCTGCGCCCCGGCGAGGGGCCGCCGCATATCCGGCTTGACCGGGCGGTTGAGTTCCTGATCGGGGACCGGCTGTGATCCTCTCTCGCGCACATATCTGGGACGTGCCCCGGCTGGCCGTGATCCTGTGGGGCGCGACGCGTGCGGTGCCCGGCGCGGCCTGCGCGCGCGGCCATGCAGATGATCTGTGGCTTCTGGGCCGGGTGACATGGCAGGGCCGGGTGCAGGTGGCTCGCGCGGGGGGGCGGATCGCGGGGTTCCTGCTGCGCGATGGCAGCCGCGTTCACGCGCTATATGTCGCGCCGGAATGGCGCGGGCAGGGGGTGGGGCGTGCCCTGCTGCGCGATGCGCAGGCGCGCGCGGGCGCGCTTGATCTTTGGGTGCTGGCCGAGAACCTGCGCGCGCGGCGGTTCTATCGCGGGGCGGGGTTTGCCGAGGCCGGGCATGACGGCCAGGGCGGCGGCAATGACGAGGGCTTGCCGGATATCCGCATGGTCTGGACAGGCGAGGAGGCGGGGGCATGAGCAGGGGGCCGATCCTGATCGAGATCGAGGGCGACGATGAGGCCGCGCCCGACCGCGCGCCGCCGGTGCCCGAGGCCGAGGCCGCGCCCGAGGGAAGGGCGATGCGCGCGGCCATGGCGGGGCTGGCGCGGCGGCCCTCATGGCTGGCGCGCGCCTTTTGGGGGTTGGCGCTGGCGCTCATTGGCGTGGTGGTGTCGGTCGCGGCGTGGGATTTTGCCATGGCGCTGCTGGAGCGGTCGCCGCTTTTGGGCCGGGTGGTCACCGGGCTGGGCGTGGCGCTGGGGGTCGTGGCGCTGGTGATCGCGCTGCGCGAGGCGGCGGGATTTGCCCGGCTGGGGCGGCTTGATGCGCTGCGCGCGGCGGCCGGGGCGGCGCGGGCCGAGGGCGACCTGGGCGCGGCGCGGGCGGTGGTGGCGCGGTTGCGGCGGCTTTATGCCGCGCGGCCCGAGGCCGCGTGGGGGCTGGCGCGGCTCGATGAGCGGGCGGGCGAGCAGGTGGAGGCCGATGCGCTGCTGGCGCTGGCAGAGGCCGAGATTCTTGCGCCGCTGGATACGGCGGCGCTGCGCGAGGTGGAATTGGCCGCGCGGCAGGTGGCGCTGGTGACCGCGCTGGTGCCGCTGGCGCTGGCGGATGTGGTCGCGGCGCTGGTGGCCAACCTGCGGATGATCCGTGCCGTGGCCACGATCTATGGCGGGCGCACCAGCACGCTGGGGAGCTGGCGGCTGGCGCGGGCGGTGGTGGCGCATCTGGTGGCCACCGGCGCGGTGGCGGTGGGCGATGACATGATCAGCAGCGTGGCGGGCGGCGGCGTGGTCTCGAAACTGTCGCGCCGGTTCGGCGAGGGCGTGGTCAACGGCGCGCTCACCGCGCGGGTGGGGCTGGCGGCGATGGAGTTGTGCCGCCCGCTGCCGCGCCTCGCCGTGTCGCGCCCGACGGTGACGGGCGTGCTGCGCCGCGCGTTGGCGGGGCTGTTTGCAAGGGGTGAGGGCTGAGGCGGTGGCGTTGTCCTGCGCGCTGAGCGCGCCTTAGCGCAGTTTGGGCACGCCGTCGGGCAGGGTCTCTCGGTCCACGACGGCGGCGCGCATCGAGCGTCCGATCCGGTGCGCCAGCGCCGACCACGCGGCGGCCTGATCGGGGGACAGCTCGCGCGCGAGGGTGGCGTCGAAAAGCGCCAGCCAGGTCGAGAACATCCCCGGCTGCACATTGCCCGCGCGCAGGTGGACGGCGACCGGATTGCCGTCATATCCGCGCTCGTGCAGGATGGTGTTGGCCCAGAAATCGGTGATCCGCGCCTCATGCGCGGGCCAGTCGGTGACATGCGCGGCAAAGACCGGCCCGAGGCCGGGATGGGCGCGCACGGCGGCATAGAACGCCGCCACCACCCGCGCGATCTCGGGGCGGGTGAGGGGGAAACGCGGGGGCAGGGCGGTGCTCATGGGGTTTATGTGGCCTGCCGGGCGGGCCAAGGCAAGCCATGTGGGGGGCGAGTGCCCTTGATCAGGGGAGGACACGGGGCGCAAGGCCGGTCATGTCCACCCGTCCCCGCCCTCCTGTCGCACGCGCATATCCTTGCGGAACGCGGCTGACATCCACAGGACCATCGGCACGGTGGTTTGTTCGGACGGCGCGATCCAATACGGGGCCGCATGGAGATACAACCCGCTCTCGCCAAGCGATTCGCCATGATCGGAGACGTAGACAAGCGATGTATCGAGATCGGGGCGTGCATCCAGAAGGTCGATGATGCGTGACAATTGCCGGTCGGTATAGGCCACCGCGTTGTCATAGGCGTTGATAACGCTCTCGCGCGAGCAATTGGCAACCATCGGATCGCGACATTCGGGCAGGAAGCGCGCGAAATCCGGGGGATAGCGTTCGAAATAGGCCGGGCCGTGATTGCCGATCTGATGCATCACGATTACCGTATCGTGGTGGATCTCGGGCAGGATTTCGCTCAGATGCCTGGTCAGGATACCATCGTTGCATTCCCCGTTCACGCAATATTCCGGGTCGGTGGCGTGGTTGTAATTGGTATAGGGGACGCGCTCCGCCACTCCCATGTCGCCGGTATTGGCGTCCCACCATTCGATGTCGTAACCCGCGCGCGCGAGCACATCGAGCAGGTTCTCGCGCGACCGCGCCGCCGCGTAGCTGAACTCCTCGCGCGTAAGGTTCGAGAACATGCAGGGGATGGATACCGAGGTGGACGTGCCGCAGGCCCTGACCCCGGCGAGGTTCACGACATCGCGCTTGCGCAATTCCGGCGTGGTGTCGCGGGCGTAACCGCTCAGCCCCCAATTCGCATTGCGCAGGGTTTCACCGACGACAAGCACCATCAGTGTCGGTTTACCCGACCGGGTCTTGACCGGTCCGTTGTGCGCGTTGAGGGCGACAGGCTGAAATTCCATCGCGCGTGTCGCGCGGATCATTTCGACGTATTTTCCCACGCTTCGCACTGGCCCTATCGGGTGCAGGATACCGCGCACGCCGCGCGATTGCTTGAGCGCAAAGCTGTAATATTGGTAGTTGCTGAAGGCGATGGCTAGAAATAGCCCGCCGGTCACGATCAGTGCTCCGACGTGCCACAGGCAAGAGCGCAGCAAGGGCCGATGCGTCACCCGCACCGCCAGGATCAGCAGCGAGGGCAGCACCGCGAGCGCTGCCATGTAACCGAGGAACTCGGGTGTCACGAGCGCGCCTGCCTCGTTCGCGGTGGTGTTGAGCGTGTTCTGGATCATCTCGCGATCCACGATGATCCCGAGGGTTTCGTGGAAATAAGAGGCCGCAGCCGCGATGAAGATATTCGCGATCAGGAACGGCTTGATAAGCCAGCGATTCCCCAGAATCAGCAGGTAGAACACGGTCAACGCCCAGATCGCGATCACGAACAGGGCGAAGAAGGCCGGGTTGGCCTGCATCAGATCGTAGCACCGCGTCCAGAAAGAGATATTGAATGCGGCCAGCAGCCAGATGCTCGTGAGCAGGGCCAGCCCGATGCCCGACATGCGCGGGCGCATCTCGTGGAGCCGTGACAGCAAGGCGTGCCGGAACGGCGTCGGGGTTGCTTGCATGTCGGGCAACGGGTTCACTCCACGGCTGGGGACATGTGACTACTCATCCTGTTACAGTCCCTAACCGAATTGGGTCAGGATCGGGCAGGTGCGAGGATGACGCACTCGGCAGAAAAGCGCCGAATGGCAGCCGCAGTAACGGCAAGGGGGCCTGAGTCGTGCACGGGCCCCGGCGCGCAAGCGCGATGGGGTGCGGTTCGGGGGGCTTTGCCACGAAAACGGCTGCCTGTCCCTCTGGACGCCTGCGGGGCGCGCGCCTATAAGGCGGCGCATGATCCACGCCATAGCGATCATCATTCGAATTACATGCCCGGCGCTCTGACACAATCGAGCCGCCGGGACATAAGGCGTTCGAGCCATCGCGCCACCCCAACCATACATCCCGAGACCTGACGAAGGACGCCACCCATGTGCGCCGATATGCCCGATTACAAAGCCACGCTGAACCTGCCCGAAACCGATTTCCCGATGCGCGCGGGGCTGCCTGCGCGCGAGCCCGACTGGCTGGCCCGCTGGGCGCGGATCGGGGTTTATGATCGGCTGCGGGAGACTGCCGAGGGGCGCACGCCCTTCACCCTCCATGACGGCCCGCCCTATGCCAACGGCCACCTGCATATCGGCCACGCCTTGAATAAAATCCTCAAGGATATGGTGGTGCGCTCGCAGCAGATGATGGGCCGCGACGCGCGCTATATCCCCGGTTGGGATTGTCATGGGTTGCCGATCGAGTGGAAGATCGAAGAGCAATACCGCGCGCGAGGTAAAAACAAGGACGAGGTGGATATCGTTGATTTCCGTCAGGAATGCCGGAAATTCGCCGAAGGCTGGATCGACATTCAGCGCGAGGAATTCAAGCGGCTGGGCATCACCGGCGCGTGGGAGCGCCCGTATCTGACGATGGATTTCCGCGCCGAGCGGATCATCGCGGAAGAGTTCCAGAAATTCCTGATGAATGGCACGTTGTATCAAGGCTCCAAGCCGGTGATGTGGTCGCCGGTGGAAAAGACCGCGCTGGCCGAGGCGGAGGTGGAATATCACGACAAGGAGAGTTTCACGGTTTGGGTGAAGTTTCGGGTGGCGGGAGTGGATAATGATAAAATCCAACCGCCGGGGGGGGCTGCAAGGCGCCGTGAGGAGGCTGGACCAATTACACAGGAGGTCGTCTCAGACCTTCTGGAACAGGCAGGTGCTCAGATCGCCAAAAGAAAAGATGTCGCAGAAAAAGCCGCTTCTGAGCTTATCGGTTCGTCCGTCGTGATCTGGACCACGACGCCCTGGACTATCCCCTCCAACAAGGCCGTCGTTTACGGTTCCGAAATCTCTTACGGGCTATATGAGGTGACTGACACGCCCGCAGAATGCTGGGCCAAGGTTGGTGAGAGGTATCTCTTGGCGGACAAACTTGCAGAGGATGTGATGACACGCGCGCGGCTGGAGCCGTCAATGTATCGACGTGTGCGCGACGTGACGGCCGAGGAGTTAAGTGGTTTGAGCCTCTCGCACCCGCTGGCAGGGGCCGAGGGCGGCAATGGCGAATGGGACGACCCCCGCGATTTCCGCGCCGCCGATTTTGTCACCGACGAGGAAGGCACCGGCTTTGTGCATTGCGCGCCGTCGCACGGGATGGAGGAATACGAGCTTTACCGGGGTCTCGGGATGCTCGATCAGGTCATCACCTATAACGTGCTCGACGATGGCTCTTTCCGCCCTGACCTGCCGTTCTTTGGCGGCAAGTTCATCCTTGATCGCAAGGGGAAAGAGGGCAACGCCAACAAGGCGGTGATCGACAAGCTGATCGAGGTCGGCGGTCTGCTCGCGCGCGGCAAGATCAAGCACAGCTATCCGCATAGCTGGCGCTCCAAGGCGCCGGTGATCTATCGCAACACGCCGCAATGGTTTGCCGCGATTGATCGCCCCGTGGGCGACGGGCAGGATCAATATGGCACCACGATCCGCGAGCGCGCGCTGCGCTCGATTGACGAGTTGGTGACATGGACCCCCAAGACCGGGCGCAACCGGCTTTATTCGATGATCGAAGCGCGGCCCGATTGGGTGCTCTCGCGGCAACGCGCTTGGGGCGTGCCGCTGACCTGTTTTGTCAGGAACGGCGCGCAACCCACGGATTCGGATTATCTTTTGCGCAACGAAGAGGTCAACGCGCGCATCCTTTCGGCGTTCGAGGCCGAGGGCGCGGATGCGTGGTACAAGGACGGCGCGAAAGAGCGGTTCCTGGACGGCATCGTTGATCCCGACGAGTGGCGCAAGGTCGATGACATCCTCGATGTGTGGTTCGATAGCGGTTCCACCCATGCCTTCGTGCTGCGCGACCGCGCGGATGGCTCCGAGGACGGCATGGCCGATCTTTACCTCGAAGGCACCGATCAGCATCGCGGCTGGTTCCATTCCTCGATGCTGCAAGCCTGCGGCACGATGGGGCATGCGCCCTATCGCGGGGTGCTGACGCATGGCTTCACGCTCGATGAGAAGGGCAACAAGATGTCCAAATCATTGGGTAATACCGTCGCCCCCGAGGCGGTGATCAAGCAATACGGTGCCGATATCCTGCGGCTCTGGGTGGCGCAGGCGGATTACACCGCCGATCTGCGCATCGGGCCGGAGATCCTGAAAGGCGTCGCCGACAGCTATCGCCGCCTTCGCAACACGATGCGCTTCATGCTGGGGGCGCTCGCGCATTTCTCAGAGGCCGACCCGGTGGAGCCCTCGGACATGCCCGAGCTGGAACGGTGGGTGCTGCACCGGCTGGCGGAACTCGATCACAAGGTGCGCACGGGCTATGCCGCCTATGATTTTCAGGGCGTGTTCCAGCAGATTTTCAATTTCTGCACGCTCGATCTGAGTGCGTTCTACTTCGATATCCGCAAGGATGCGCTCTATTGCGACGGCGATACCGCGCGCCGCCGAGCCGCGCGCACGGTGATGGACCTGCTGTTTCACCGGCTGACCACATGGCTCGCGCCGGTGCTGGTGTTCACGATGGAGGATGTCTGGCTCTCGCGCTTCCCCGGCGAGGAGAATTCCGTGCACCTGACCGACATGCCCGAGACGCCTGCCGACTGGCTGAATGAGCCGCTGGCGGCGAAATGGGCCGGGCTGCGGCGCGCGCGGCGGGTGGTGACGGCGGCGCTTGAGGTGCAGCGCGCGGACAAGGTCATCGGCGCGAGCCTCGAGGCGGCCCCGGTGGTGCATGTGCGCGACGCAGAGACGCTCGCGGCGCTGAAAACGGTGGATTTCGCCGATATCTGCATCACCTCCGACATCGTGCTCAGCGGCGATCCGCGCCCCGACGAGGCATTCCGCATGCCCGAGGTAGAGGATATCGGCGTTGTCTTTGAGCGCGCCGAGGGCGAGAAATGCCAGCGCTGCTGGAAGGTCCTGCCCGATGTCGGTCGGCACGCGCATCCCGGCACCTGCAAGCGCTGCTCCGAGGCGCTTGGTTAAGGTCCGGCATCTGGCAGGTGCTGCCTTGGGGATGGCATGACCTGCCAAGTTGCAAAAGCGCCCGCCCGTCCGTCTGGGCGGTCGGGCGCTGCGCGGCGGCGTGCAAGCACGCCTTGACTCCGCGCGGGGGGCAAGCCTTGAACGCCCGCTACAGGCCCTGAACGTCCCCCGTCACGGTAGCAGGCGCTGCCCGACCGTGCCGGATCGCGCGCGCGTCACACCAGACGCGAGGTCTCGATCGCCGCGCGGACGAAATCGGCAAAGAGCGGGTGCGGCGCGAAGGGTTTTGATTTCAACTCGGGGTGATATTGCACGCCGATGAACCACGGGTGGTCCGACCATTCGACGATCTCGGGCAGGCGGCCATCGGGGGACATGCCCGAGAAGGTCAGCCCGCAGGCCTCCAGCTTTTCGCGATACTTGGTGTCCACCTCGTAGCGGTGGCGGTGGCGCTCATCGATCGCCGTGCCGCCATAGATCTGCGCCACGCGGGAGCCGTCTTTCAGCACCGCGTCATAGGCCCCAAGCCGCATGGTGCCGCCCTTGTCGTCGCTCACTTTGCGGCTGACCTTCTCGTTGCCCTGCACCCATTCCTTGAGGTGATAGACCACCGGCTCGAATCGGCGTTTGCCGGCCTCATGGTCGAATTCCTCCGATCCGGCATCCCGCAGGCCCGCGACGTTGCGCGCCGCCTCGATCACCGCCATCTGCATCCCCAGACAGATGCCGAGATAGGGGATCTTGCGGGTGCGGGCGAATTCGGCGGCCTTGATCTTGCCCTCGGTCCCGCGCTCGCCAAAGCCGCCCGGCACGAGAATGGCGTGAAAGCCTTCAAGATGGGGGGCCGGGTCCTCGCGCTCGAAAATCTCGGCATCGACCCATTCGACCGTGACGCGCACCCGGTTGGCCATGCCGCCATGGGTGAGCGCCTCGCGGATGGATTTATAGGCATCCTCAAGCTGCACATATTTGCCGACAATGGCGATTTTCACCTCGCCATCGGTGTTCTGGATGCGGTCCACCACATCTTGCCACACGGTCAGGTCGGGGCGCGGTGCGGGGCTGATCGCGAAAGCGTCGAGCACCGCCTGATCCAGCCCCTCGCGGTGATAGGCCAGCGGCGCCTCGTAGATCGACCTGAGGTCATAGGCGGCGACGACATGTTCCTTGCGGACGTTGCAGAAAAGCGCGATCTTCTCGCGTTCCTTTTCCGGGATCGGGTGCTCGGACCGGCACACGAGGATATCGGGCGCGATGCCGATGCTTTGCAATTCCTTGACGCTGTGCTGTGTCGGCTTGGTCTTCAACTCTCCGCTCGCCGCGAGATAGGGCAGCAGCGTGAGATGCATGAAAAGGCACTGACCGCGCGGGCGATCATGGCTGAATTGACGAATTGCCTCGAAAAACGGCAGCCCCTCGATATCGCCCACCGTGCCGCCGATCTCGCAGAGCATGAAATCCACCTCATCCTCGCCGATGGCGAGGAAGTCCTTGATTTCATTTGTGACATGCGGAATGACTTGGATCGTCTTGCCAAGGTAATCGCCGCGCCGCTCGCGCTCCAGCACGTTGGAATAGATACGGCCCGAGGAGACGGAGTCAGTCATCCGGGCGGGCACGCCGGTGAAACGCTCGTAATGGCCAAGGTCGAGATCGGTTTCGGCCCCGTCATCGGTCACGAACACCTCGCCATGCTCGAACGGCGACATCGTGCCGGGATCGACGTTGAGATAGGGATCAAGCTTGCGCAACCGCACCGAGAACCCGCGCGCCTGCAAGAGCGCGCCCAGCGCTGCAGAGGCCAGCCCCTTGCCGAGCGAGGACACAACGCCGCCGGTAATGAAGATATAACGTGCCATGCGGCTGGCCCCCCGTGATGCAGTTTTCGCTTGGTCAAAGCCCCGGCTGGCCCCGAAAAAGCCACCCGATCACGGGATTTAACCTATAAAGGATTCGCAGCATCCACGCAAGGTGGACGCTAGATCGTGTTGCGGATACGCGCGGCACCCGCAATTATTTGTGGTCAGTCCGCCGTGGGCGTCAGCGGCGCGTCGCTCGATGGCGGCGGCAGCAGGCTGTCGACATCGGGCAGGCCGGGGGCGGCCGGCTCTGCGGGCGCGGGTGTTTCGGTATTGCCGAGCCGGTCAAGCACCGAGACCCCCGCCGATTTCTGCGCCGCCAGCACGGTCAGCGTGAGCGAGGTGGCGATAAAGGCCGCCGCGAATATCCATGTCAGCTTGCCCAGCGCCGTGGCCGCCGCGCGGCCCGTGACCGCGCCCCCGCCACCGCCGCCCATGCCAAGGCCGCCGCCTTCGGACCGTTGCAGAAGCACCACGCCAATGAGCGCGAGTGCGAGCAGCAGGTGGATGGTGAGGACGACGTTTTCCATAGCGGGCAGGGCCTGTCTTTGCGCGTGTTGGCCGGTATCTATGCAATTCCGTGGAGGCCCGCAACCCGGCAATGTGGCCGTCGCTGTGGCGGGCGGCGCGCGGCGCGCGAAAACCGGCCTGTTGGTGGGGCTGCGGGGCAGGGCGCGGGGCCTTGCCCGGTCGCGTCTGAGAGAAACGACATATCCTGTCGCAAACCGACATGACGCGCCGCGCCGTGCCGCCACTCTGGGCAAAACCCAATTGCAGGAGGCTGCTCATGAAAACCACCACGCGCGTCTGTGTCATCGGCGGCGGCGTCGTCGGTGCTTCGGTGCTTTATCACCTGACCAAGCTGGGATGGTCGGATGTCATGCTGGTCGAGCGCTCCGAGCTCACCAGCGGCTCCACCTGGCACGCGGCGGGGGGCTTTCACACGCTCAACGGCGATACCAACATGGCCGCGCTTCAGGGCTATACCATTCGCCTTTACAAGGAACTCGAAGAGATCACCGGCATGTCCTGCGGGTTGCACCACGTGGGCGGCGTGACGCTGGCGGATAACCGCGACCGGTTCGACATGCTGCTCGCGGAGCGGGCCAAGCACCGCTACATGGGCCTCGACACACATATCGTTGGCCCAGAGGAGATTGCCAAGCTGTCGCCCGTGACCAATGTCGAGGGGATCATCGGCGCGCTTTACGATCCGCTTGACGGTCATCTTGACCCGTCGGGCACCACCCACGCCTATGCAAAGGCCGCGCGCATGGGCGGGGCCAGTATCGAGACGCATTGCATGGTGCGCGAGACCATTCCGCGTGCGGACGGCACATGGGACGTGGTGACCGACAAGGGCACCATCCATGCCGAGCATGTGGTGAATGCCGGGGGCCTCTGGGCGCGCGAGGTGGGGGCGATGGCGGGCGTCTACCTGCCGCTGCACCCGATGGAGCATCAATATATCGTCACCGACGAGGTGCCCGAGGTCGCCGCGATGATCGACGCGGGCGGCGAGCATCCCCATGTGATGGACCCTGCGGGCGAAAGCTATCTGCGGCAGGAGGGGCGCGGCCTCTGCATCGGGTTCTACGAGCAGCCCTGCCGCCCCTGGGCGGTGGATGGCACGCCGTGGGAGTTCGGGCACGAGCTTTTGCCCGATGATTTCGACAAGATCGAGGACAGCATCGAATTTGCCTACAGGCGGTTTCCGGCGCTGGGCCGCGCGGGCGTGAAATCGGTGATCCACGGCCCGTTCACATTCGCCCCCGACGGCAACCCGCTGGTCGGCCCCGTGCCGGGCCTGCGCAATTACTGGTCGGCCTGCGGGGTGATGGCGGGCTTTTCCCAGGGCGGCGGCGTGGGGCTGATGCTGGCGCAATGGATGACAGAGGGGGAATGCGAGCGCGACGTGACGGCGATGGATGTGGCGCGCTTCGGCGACTGGATCAGCCCCGGCTATACCCGCCCCAAGGTGGTCGAGAACTACCAGAAGCGTTTCAGCGTCTCCTACCCGAACGAGGAACTGCCCGCCGCGCGGCCCCTGCGGCAGACGCCGATGTATGACATCTTTGACGGTATGGGCGCGGTCTGGGGCGCGCAATTCGGGCTGGAGGTGGTGAATTATTTCGCTGAAGGCTATGGGGCCTCAAGTAGCGAAGCGGTAGGCCAACAAAAAGAGCCGCGCTATGAGACGCCGTCTTTCCGCCGCTCCAACGCCTGGGAGGCGACTGCGCGCGAGGTCCGTGCCGTGCGCGAGGGGGTGGGTATCAACGAGGTGCATAATTTCGGAAAATACCTTGTCACCGGGCCGGGGGCGCGTGATTGGCTCGACCGGATCATGGCCGGACGCATCCCCGCGCCGGGGCGGCTCTCGCTCACGCCGATGCTCTCGCCCAAGGGGCGCCTCTGGGGCGATTTCACGGTGTCGTGCCTTAACGATGAGACCTTTCAACTCACCGCCTCTTACGGCGCGCAGGCGGTGCATATGCGCTGGTTCGAACGCAATGAGGCCGAGGGCGTGCGGGTCGAGAACATTTCCGACCGGTTGAACGGCTTCCAGATCGCGGGGCCAAAGGCGCGCGACGTGCTGGTGGCCTGCACCCGTGACCGGATCGCCGACATGCGCTTCATGGATATCCGCCGCGCAACCATCGGCATGGTGGATTGCCTCGTGCAGCGCGTCAGCTACACTGGAGATCTGGGGTTTGAGATCTATTGCGACCCGATGGCGCAGCGCGCTTTGTGGCAAGTGCTGTGGGATGAGGGGCAAAAGCACGGGATGCGCCCCTTCGGGATGCGGGCGATGATGTCGTTGCGGCTGGACCGGTTCTTCGGGGCGTGGCTGCGCGAGTTTTCGCCCGATTACACGCCCGGAGAGACCGGCATGGACCGCTTCATCGCGTGGAAAAAGAACGTGGATTTCATCGGCCGCGCAGCGGCGGAGGCCGAGCGTGCCACGGGCGCGGCGCGCAGGCTGGTGGCCTTTGAGGTCGAGGCGCAGGACGCCGATGTTAACGGGTATGAGCCGGTCTGGATCGCGGGCGAGGTGCGCGGTTTCTGCACCTCGGGGGGCTATTCGCACCATGCGGGCAAATCCATCGCGCTGGCGCTGATCCCGACCGAGGCGGTGCGCGAGGGGTTGCAAGCCGAGATCGAGATCCTGGGCGAGAAATGCCCCGCGACCCTCATCACCACGCCGCTTTTCGACCCCGAGGGCACCCGGATGCGCGGCTGAACCGCCCGGCCCGACCGGGGAAAATGGGTATTTGCACCAAGAAGAAGATCAGGGCCGGTCCTGCCCCTTGTCGGGGTCGGGCTGGCCCACGCCGAGAAAGAGCGGCTTGAGCGGCACGATCCAGATGACGCCAAGGCCCACATATATGACGATTTCAAGCCAGAAGGGCGGGCGGTCGAACAGGCCCACTACGGTCACCGCCGCCACGACCCAGAGCGGCATCCCGACAAGGAGCGCGACAAGGGACCAGCGTTTGCGCGCGCGGTGGCTGAGTGGCATGGGGGTCTCCTCAATCGGCGAACGGGTCGGTCACGAGGATGGTATCCTCGCGCTCGGGTGAGGTTGAGAGTAGCGCGACCGGGCAGCCGATCAACTCTTCGACGCGGCGCACGTATTTGATCGCCTCGGCGGGCAGGTCGGCCCAGCTTCGCGCGCCCTCGGTCGATTGCGACCAGCCGGGCATATCCTCGTAGACGGGGGTGCAGCGGGCCTGTTCCTCGGCGGCGGTGGGCAGATAATCAAGCACCTTGCCGTCCAGCGCGTAGCCGGTGCAGATGCGCAGCCTCTCAAACCCGTCGAGCACGTCAAGCTTGGTGAGCGCGATGCCGTTCATGCCCGAGGTGGCGCAGGTCTGGCGCACGAGGCAGGCATCGAACCAGCCGCAGCGCCGCTTGCGCCCCGTGACCGTGCCGAATTCATGGCCGCGCGTCCCGAGGCGCTGGCCGTCGGCGTCGTCCAATTCGCTCGGGAACGGGCCTTCGCCGACGCGGGTGGTATAGGCCTTGACGATCCCCAGAACGTAGTCGATCGCGCCGGGGCCGAGGCCCACGCCGGTGGCCGCCTGTCCCGCGATCACGTTCGAAGAGGTCACGAACGGATAGGTGCCAAAGTCGATATCGAGCAGCGCCCCTTGCGCCCCCTCGAACAGGATGCGCTTGCCCGCGCGCCGCGCGTCGAGCAGAACCTTCCAGACCGGCCCGGCATAGGGCAGGATCTGCGGCGCGATTTCTTGCAGTTGCGCAATCAGCGCGTCCCGGTCCACCGGCGCGATGCCAAGGCCCCGGCGCAGCGGATCGTGATGCTGCAGCGCGCGATCCACCCGCGCGATCAGCGTCGCCTCGTCGGCCAGATCGGCGACGCGCACCGCGCGGCGGCCCACTTTGTCCTCGTAGGCGGGGCCGATGCCGCGCCCGGTGGTGCCGATCTTGGTGCCCTTGCTCGCCGCCTCTTCGCGGGCGCGGTCCAATTCGCCGTGAATGGGCAGGATCAGCGGCGTGTTCTCGGCCACCATCAGCGTTTCGGGGGTGATGGTCACGCCCTGCGCGCGGATGGCCTCGATCTCGTTCAGCAGATGCCACGGATCAAGCACCACGCCATTGCCGATCACCGAGAGCTTGCCGCCCCGGACCACGCCCGAGGGCAGCGCGTTGAGCTTGTAGACCTGACCGTCGATCACGAGGGTATGGCCCGCGTTATGCCCGCCCTGGAAGCGCGCGATCACGTCGGCGCGCTCGCTCAGCCAATCGACAAGCTTGCCCTTTCCCTCATCGCCCCATTGGGCACCGACGACAACGACATTGGCCATGATTTTCCTCTCGGCAAGCTGGAGTGCGCGCGCCGGTATAGCGAGGCGCGGCGCGGGGGGAAACCGGAATTTCACTACCGCCCACTGGACAGGCGCGCCGGGGCACGCCAAAACCACATGACAGGATCAGTGCAGAGGGTGCGGTATGGGATTTATGCTGAGATGGGCGGCAGCCTTCGTGCTTCTGGCGCTGACCTTCAACCCGACCGAATGGAACTATGTAACCTGGGGGCGCGCCAATGTCAGCAGCCAGATGCCGCTGGTCCTGCTTCTGGGGCTGTTGCTGATGGTTGGCTATATCATCTACCTGCGCGCCACGCTGCGATCCATCGGCGGGATCGGCATGGGGCTGGTGCTGGCGATCGTGGGCACGCTGATCTGGGTGTTGTACGATTACCGGATCGTGACCTTCGACGATACGGCGGTCAATATCTGGCTGGCGCTGGTGTCACTGTCGCTGGTGCTGGGAATCGGGCTGAGCTGGAGCCATGTGCGCCGCAAGCTGTCGGGGCAGGCGGATATGGATGATGTGGATGCGTAGGAAAGGGCGGGCTACCCTTTGGGGTGCCCCTCGCCGCCGGCCTCTTTCTCGGCCTTGAAGCGGCGCAGCCGGTCCATCAGCAGCGCCCGCGCCTTGATATTGGCGCGGCGCACGCGCAGCGCGGTGAGGAACGCCTCCTCGGCGGTTTGCGACGAGGCGCCGAGCACCTTGGTGATCTCGCCGATGATATCCTCGTCGCCGGTGGCCTCGATCGCCTTGATGACATCGCGGGCCAGTTCGTCGGCAAGATCCTCGGTCACGCCCATGATGCGGCCCTAGCGGGTTGTCTCGGTAAGGCGACGCTTGACGTAGGATGTGACGCTGTCGATCATCACATCCATATGCGGCTCGCGAAAGAAATGGTCGGCCCCCTCGATTTCCTCGTGGGTGATGGTGATGCCCTGCTGTTCCTTGAGCTTGGCCACCAGAATGTCGGTATCAGTTGGCGGGGCGACGCGGTCGGCGCTGCCGTTGATGACCAGCCCCGAGGCCGGGCAGGGCGCGAGGAACGAAAAATCATACATGTTCGCGGGTGGCGCGACCGAGACGAAGCCGGTGATCTCGGGGCGGCGCATCAGAAGCTGCATCCCGATCCACGCGCCAAAGGAAAACCCCGCCACCCAGCAATGCTTGGAATTGGCGTTCATGGATTGCAGGTAGTCGAGCGCCGAGGCGGCATCCGACAATTCGCCCACGCCCTGATCGTATTCACCCTGGCTGCGCCCGACGCCGCGAAAGTTGAAGCGCAGCACGGTAAAGCCCATCTTGTGAAAGGCATAGTGGAGGTTATACACCACCTTGTTGTTCATCGTGCCGCCGAATTGTGGGTGCGGGTGCAGGACGATGGCAATCGGCGCATCGCGGTCGCGCTGCGGATGGTAACGGCCTTCCAGACGGCCCTCGGGGCCGGGAAAGATAACCTCGGGCATATGTTACTGTCCTTCTTTCGCGCGCGGGCGACCTGATTGATGCATTCGCTCTCGCATCCCTGGGCGTGGTTCGGATATGATCGGCGATGGACCGGTTCGGATGCAGATAAGCCCTGTGCCCGAGAAGGTCAATCAGTGTCGGAAGGGGAGGCGGCCATGAAACTCAGCACCAAGGGGCGCTATGCGATGGTGGCGCTGGTCGATATCGCGCTTCAGCCTGCGGGCGGGGTGGTGACGCTGGGCGAGATTGCGCGGCGGCAGGATGTGTCCTTGCCCTATCTGGAGCAGCTATTCGTCAAGCTGCGGCGCGCCGGGCTGGTCGAGTCGGTGCGCGGGCCGGGGGGCGGCTACCGGCTGGCGCGGCCCGCCTCGGATATCCGCGTGGCCGAGGTGCTGGCGGCAGTGGACGAGACGGTGGACGCGCTGCACAAGGGCGCGGGGGCCTCGGGCGGCGCGAGCGGGAGCCGCGCGCAATCGCTGTCGAACCGGCTCTGGGAGGGGTTGAGCGCGCATGTCTACGTGTTCCTGCACCAGGCGCGGCTGAGCGATGTGGTGGGCAACGCGCTCGCGCCCTGTCCGGCGGTGCCGCATCTCTTTTCGGTGGTGGATGAATAGCACCGCGCAGGGTGCGTAGCCCGGTCGGCGGGCTCAACCGCCGTCGCGGGTCTTTTTCTTTTCGGCCAGAAGTTTTTCGGCCAGGTCGCGGGCGATGGAAAAGGCACCCTTGACGCGGTCGGCCTCGCCTTTCCAGTCGCGGCGCACGACGATCTTGTTGTCGCGCACCTTGGCCAGCCCGCGCTGATCCTGAAGGAATTCCACGAGACCCTGCGGCGAGGCGAACTTGTCATTGTGGAACTGGACCGTCGCCCCCTTGGGCCCGCCATCGAGCCGCGCAATGCCCGCGCGCTTGCACATCGCCTTGATGCGCATGACCAGCATCAGCATATTGACCTCGCGGGGCAGGGGGCCGAAACGGTCGATCAACTCGGCGGCGAGGCCCTCAAGCTCGACCTTGCTTTCCAGCCCGCTGAGGCGGCGATAGAGGCCAAGGCGCACGTCGAGATCGGGCACATAGGCCTCGGGGATGAGCACCGGCACGCCAAGGTTGATCTGCGGGGCCCATTGGCCGTCATCCTCGGGCAGGCCCGCCGCCTCGCCCGAGCGGATGCGCGCGATGGTCTCCTCCAGCATGGATTGATAAAGCTCAAATCCCACATCGCGCATCTGGCCGGATTGCTCCTCGCCCAGAAGGTTGCCAGCCCCGCGAATGTCGAGATCCTGAGACGCCAGCGTGAAGCCCGCGCCGAGCGTATCCAGACTGCCCAGAACCCGAAGGCGTTTTTCCGCCCCCGGCGTGAGCGGCACGCGCGGTTTGGTCGTGAGATAGGCATAGGCGCGCGCCTTGGAGCGGCCCACGCGGCCCCTGATCTGGTAAAGCTGTGCCAGACCGAACATGTCGGCGCGGTGGATGATCATGGTGTTGGCGGTGGGGATATCGAGGCCCGATTCGACGATGGTCGTCGCCAGAAGCACATCGTATTTGCCATCGTAAAAGGCGTTCATCCGCTGATCCAGATCGCCCGCCGCCATCTGGCCATGGGCCACGACATAGCTGACCTCGGGCACCTGTGAGCTGAGGAATTCCTCGATTTCCGGCAGGTCCTTGATACGCGGCACCACGAAAAACGACTGCCCGCCCCGGTAATGCTCGCGCAAGAGCGCCTCGCGCAGGGTGACGGTGTCGAATTCCGACACATAGGTGCGGATCGACAGGCGATCCACCGGCGGCGTGCCGATGATCGACAGATCCCGCACCCCCGAAAGCGAGAGTTGCAGCGTGCGCGGGATCGGCGTGGCGGTCAGCGTCAGGACGTGGATGTCGCTGCGCATTTCCTTCAGCCGCTCCTTGTGGGCGACGCCGAAGCGCTGTTCCTCGTCGATGATGAGCAGGCCGAGATTCTTGAACCGGACCGATTTGGCCAGAAGCGCATGGGTGCCCACGACGATATCGGCGCGGCCCTCGGCAATGGCTGCGCGGGTGCGGGTGGCGTCGGCGGTCGAGACAAACCGCGACAGCGCATGAACCGAGAGCGGAAAGCCTCGGAACCGCTCGGCAAACTCGCGGTAATGCTGGCGCGCGAGCAGCGTGGTGGGCGCGATCACCGCCACCTGTTGGCCCGACATCGCGGCGGCGAAGGCCGCGCGCATCGCGACCTCGGTCTTGCCGAAACCCACATCGCCGCAGATCAGACGATCCATCGGGCGGCCGCGCTCCAGATCGGAGAGCACATCCTCGATCGCGCGAAGCTGGTCGTCGGTCTCCTGATAGGGAAAGCGCGCGGCAAAGGCCTCCCATGCGTGATGCTCGGGGGCAATGACCGGCGCGCGGCGCAATTCGCGCTCGGCGGCGACGCGGATCAGGCGGTCGGCCATCTCGCGGATGCGGGCCTTGAGCTTGGCCTTCTTGGCCTGCCACGCACCGCCGCCGAGACGGTCCAGCAGCCCCTCCTCATGGCCGTAGCGTGACAGCAGTTCGATATTCTCGACCGGCAGGTAAAGCTTTGAGCGCTCGGCATATTCCAGCACGAGGCATTCATGCGCAGCACCCGCCGCCGTGACCACCTCCAGCCCCAGATAGCGGCCGATCCCGTGATCGACATGCACCACCAGATCGCCGGGCGAGAGCGCCTGCGCCTCGCTGAGGAAATTCTCGGCCCGCCGCTTGCGGCGCGCGCCGCGCACCAGCCGGTCGCCAAGCACGTCCTGTTCGGAAATGACCGTGAGGCCGGGGGCCTCAAACCCCTGTTCCAGCGGCCAGACCGCGAGGTGCAGCCCGTGCCGCCCCAGCCCGCCCGCGTCGCGCACAGAGACGGCCCCGATCAGCCCCTCATCGGCCAAAAGCCCCTCGATGCGTTCGCGCGCGCCCTCCGAGAACGACGCGACAAGCACCGGCCCGGTATCGAGACGGGCCGTGATGTGATCCTTCAGCGCGCTGAAAAGATTTGTGTTTTCCTGCTGGCGCTCGGGGGCAAAGCTGCGCCCGATGCGCCCGCCCGCGTCGATCACACCCGGTCCCGTGGGGCGCGGCAGCGCCGCGAACTGCAGCACCCGGCGCGGGCCTGTGACGGCCTGCCAGGCGGCATCGTCGAGATAAAGCTCCTCGGGCGGCACCGGGTGATAGACCGCCTCGCCGCGCGCCTTCTGGCTGGCGGCGTGGTGGCGCGCCTCAAATTGGTCCACCACCGCCTCCCAGCGCGCGGCGCGGGCGGGCTCGCATTGATCGTCTAGGGTGATGCCCGCCTCGGGGAGATAGTCGAAAAGCGTCTCCATCCGCGCGTGGAACAGCGGCAGCCAATGTTCTGCCCCGGCGGGTTTGCGGCCCGCGCTGACGGCCTCGTAGAGCGGATCATCGGCCACGCCCGCGCCAAAGGCGATGCGGTAATTCTGCCGGAATCGGCGGATCGCGGCCTCGTCCAGGATCACCTCCGAGACCGGCGCAAGCTCCACGCGGTTGAGCTTTTGCGTGGTGCGCTGGGTGGCCGGATCGAACCGGCGCAGCCCGTCGAGCACATCGCCGAAGAGATCGAGCCGCACCGGCCCTGCCTCGCCCGGCGGGTAGATGTCGATAATGCCACCGCGCAGCGCGTAATCGCCCGGCTCGGTCACAGTAGGGGCCTGGGTAAAGCCCATGCGGACAAGGAAATCGCGCAAGGCCGCCTCGTCGATGCGCTCGCCTACATTGGCGGCAAAGGCCGCCTCGCGCAGCACCTCGCGCGCGGGCAGGCGCTGGGTTGCGGCGCTGAGCGTGGTCAGCAGGATGAACCGCTGCGGCATCCCGTGCACCAGCCCCGCCAGCGTGGCCATCCGCGCCGCCGAAATCTCGGCATTGGGCGAGATGCGATCATAGGGCAGGCAATCCCAGCCGGGAAAGCGGATCACCGGCATGTCGGGCGCGAAAAAGCGCAGCGCCTCGGCCATTGCCGCCATGCGCTTGTCGTCGCGCGCGATATGGATGACGGGGCCGCCGGTCTTGTCGGCCTCGGCCAGCACCAGCCGCGCGTCGAACCCCTCGGGCGCGCCGCCCACGGTGATATGGCGGGTTGCGGTCATGCCGGTCACCCGAGCGGGCCGATGGCCATGTTCTGATACATGCCCCACATGGCGGTGACAAAGATCGAGACCATGCCGATTGCCTGCACCGCCAGCCGGTGCCGCGAAATCCGCGCGATGAGTGCCTCGCCCTCGGGGGCCTCGGCGCGGATGCGCTGCGCGGTGCGCAGCGACAGGATGCCGACCCCTGTCAGCGGAAAGCCCAGCAAAAACAGCGCCTGCGCGAATTCGTTGTCATAGCCGAAGCCGAGGATCGCCAGCGACGAGAGGATGAAGGTTGCAAGCCCGGTAATGAGCGTGCCCGATTGCTCGGCCACGTAAAGCAGCCGCCCGGTATTGATGCGCACCATGTCCTCGAAATCGGCCATTGCCGTCGCGCCCTGGCTGCGCCGCGCGCGCATCGCCATGTCCCAGGGCACGCCAAGCACCCAGTGGCTTGCAGTGGACCATGTCACCGCCAGCGCGATCCAGAACCACAGGTTGCTGAAGGAACGCAGGTCGATCAACTCGAATACAGTGTCAAGAATGCTCAAGGCCGCGCCTCTGTCGGTGGATCGTTCGCCCTCTTAGCGCCCGCGCGCGGCAATTCCTACCCTTGAGATGGCGGAATTTCCGTGCAAATGAGGCATGGCCCGGACCGTGAAACCCCGCAGAGAGCCAGCCATGCCCCCGATCCATGCCCCCTTTCCCCTCAGCCGCCCGCGCCGCCTGCGCGCCGCCCCCGCGATCCGCGATCTTGTGGCTGAGACGCGGCTTGCCCCGTCCGATCTGATCTGGCCGGTCTTTGTGCGCGATGGCGAGGGGGTGGAGGAGCCGGTGGCCTCGATGCCCGGCGTGATGCGCCGCTCGGTCGACCGGGTGGTGGAGGCCGCGCGCGAGGCTGCCGATCTGGGGATTCCGGCGATGTGCCTGTTTCCCTATACCGGGGCTGAGCATCGCACCGCCGATTGCGCCGAGGCGTGGAACCCCGACAACCTCAGCAACCGCGCCACCCGTGCGATCAAGGCCGCCGTGCCCGAGATCGCGGTGATGACCGATGTGGCGCTCGATCCCTATTCCGATACCGGGCATGACGGGTTTGTGGTGGATGGCGTGATCGTCAACGATGCCACCGTCGAGGCGCTGGTGAAACAGGCGCTGAGCCAGGCCGAGGCGGGGGTCGATATCATCGGCCCGTCCGACATGATGGACGGGCGCGTCGGGGCCATTCGCGCGGCGCTCGAGGCGGGCGGCCATCATAATGTGGCGATCATGTCCTATTCGGCCAAATACGCCTCGGCCTTTTACGGGCCGTTCCGCGATGCGGTGGGGGCGTCCTCGGCGCTCAAGGGCGACAAGAAGACCTATCAGATCAACCCCGCCAATGCCGATGAGGCGCTTCGGATGGTGGGGCGCGATCTGGCCGAGGGGGCGGATATGGTGATGGTCAAGCCGGGGATGCCCTATCTCGATATCTGCACCCGCGTGAAGGCGGAATTCGGCGTGCCCACCTTCGCCTATCAGGTGTCGGGCGAATACGCGATGATCCGCGCCGCGGCGCTCAATGGCTGGATCGACGGCGAGCGCGCGATGATCGAGAGCCTTGCCTGCTTCAAGCGCGCGGGCTGCGACGGGGTGCTGAGCTATTTCGCGCCCGCCGCCGCGCGGTTGATGGCCGGTCGCTGATCCGGGCAATATCCTGCGCAGCGCCGCAATCCTTGGTGACAGGGGCGGCCCGGTTGCCTATACTGCGCGCAATGACCCGGCATGGCGACAAGGCCGGGCGGACCTGAGGCAATCGAGGCGGATAGACAGCATGACCACTCTCACAAGACGCGGATTCACCCTTGGCGCGCTGGCAGGTATGCCGGTGCTTGCGGCCTGTGGCAACGGCGTGGGCAGCCCCGGCGGGGCAAAGATCGACGCGCGCGTGAACGCGACGCTGGCGCATATGTATGACAACTATCCCGGCACCCGCGATCTTGCCGACAAGGCGAGCGGTATCCTGGTCATGCCGGTGGTGACCGAGGGCGGCATTTTCGTCGGCGGCGGCTACGGGCGCGGCGCGCTCAGGATCGACAACGTGACGGTGGATTACTATTCGGCGACCAAGGGCAGCGTCGGGCTGCAATTCGGCGCGCAGCAATTCGCCCATGTGCTATTTTTCATGACGCAAGAGGCGCTGGAGCGATTCCGCCGGTCCTCGGGCTGGGCGGCTGGCGGCGATATCGAATATGTCTTCAACGATCAGGGCGAAAACCTGCGCGCCGAAACCACCACATCGAGTTCGCCGGTGGTGGCGGTGATCTTCGGGCAGGCCGGGCTGATGGCGGGTGTGTCGCTCGAGGGCATGAAATACACCCGCATCATTCCCTAATCCTGCGCCAGAGACGTGCCCCGGCGGGCGCGGGCTATTCGGTGTCCGCGTTCTCCGAGCCGCGCACGCCCAGAAGCTGATCCATGCTGACCGAGGGCTGATCGCAGCCCGCCTCGCCGACGATGCGGGCGGGCACGCCCGCCACCGTCTTGCAGGGCGGCACCTCTTGCAACACCACCGATCCGGCTGCGATGCGCGAACAGCGACCGATGCGGATATTGCCCAGCACCTTGGCTCCGGCCCCGATGAGGACACCATCGCCGATCTTGGGGTGGCGGTCCTCTTCTTCCTTGCCGGTGCCGCCAAGCGTCACCGAATGCAGCATCGAGACGTTATCGCCCACCACCGCCGTCTCGCCGATGACGATGGAATGGGCGTGGTCGATCATGATGCCCCGGCCGATCCGGGCTGCGGGGTGGATATCGACGCCGAACGCCTCGGAAGACCGCATCTGGAAGAACCGCGCCAGATCGCGCCGCCCCTCGGTCCACAGCCAATGCGCGATCCGGTAGGCCTGAATCGCCTGGTATCCCTTGAAGAACAGCAAGGGCAGCAGGAACCGGTCGCAGGCGGGATCGCGGTCGCAGACCGCGACGATATCGGCGCGCGCCGCAAGCCCGATAGAATCATCGGCACCAAGCGCCTTGTCGCAGATCTCGCGCAGGATCTGCTCGGGCATCTCGGCAGAGGCGAGCTTGAGCGAGATACGATAGGCCAGCGCCTGTTCGAACCCGCCGTGATGCAGCACGCTGGAATGAATGAGGCCGCCCATCAGCGGCTCGTCGGCGATGGCGGCCTCGGCCTCGCGGGCGATGCGCGCCCAGACGGGATCCAATTGGGCCAGTTTGGTTTTGGTATGCGCCACGGCTCGTGCTCCTCTGGATAGCGCCCACCATAACAGATAGGCAGGGCGGGTAAAACGCAAAGGGCGGTCTGCAAGGGATCACAAAAATGAAAGACAGCGACATCGCGCGCTTTCGCGATCAGATCGAGACGCGGCTTGCCGAGATAGACGCTGAGGATGCGCTCGGGCGGTCGGGTCAGGCCACGGTCGAGCTTGACCAGCAGGCGATCGGGCGGCTGAGCCGGCAGGACGCGCTGCAATCGCAGGCGATGGCGCGCGCCACCCATGTCCGCCGCGATGTCGAGCGGCGCAGGCTGCGCGCGGCGCTCGAGCGCATCCGCGAGGGCGAGTTCGGCTATTGCGAGGATTGCGGCGACGAGATCGCGCAGGCGCGGCTTGCGCTTGACCCCGGCGTGACCCGCTGCATTTCCTGTGCCAACGGCTGAGCCATCCCCCTGAAACAGGAGCCACCCGATGCCTGATATGCCCGCAGCCCTCATCGTCAGCCACGGCCAGCCCTCCGAGCCGGAGGTGGCCGCGGCAGAGCTTGCCCGCTTTGCCGCGCAGGTGGCGGGGCATCTGCCCGGCTGGCATGTTGGTGCGGCGACGCTGGCGCAGCCCGGCGCGCTCGATGGCGCACTTGCCGGGGCAGGGGCGGCCCCGGTAGTCTATCCGCTCTTCATGACCGAGGGCTGGTTCACCGGCGAGAACCTGCGCAAGCGCCTGTCGGGGGTGCCGCAGGCGCGGGTGCTGCGCCCGCTTGGCGTGTCGCCCGACTTGCCCGCGCTGGCCGCAGCGCTTCTCGCCGAAGAGATCGCGCAGGCAGGGTGGGTGCCCACCGAGACCGGCCTGTTCATCGCCGCGCATGGCTCGGGCCGCAGCCCCAATTCGGCGCGCGATACCCGCGCCTTTGCCGAGGCGCTGGCACGCCACATCGCGCTTGCCGAGACGCGCGTGGGCTTTGTCGAGGAGGCACCTTATCTCGCTGAGGCCGCCACCGGCATGGGCGCGCAAAGCATCTGCCTGCCATTCTTTGCCGCCGCGCGTGGGCATGTGCTTGACGATCTGCCCGAGGGGCTCGATGCGGCGGGGTTTGCCGGGCGGCGTCTCGCGCCGCTCGGTCTTGCCCCGGCGGTGCCCGCCCTCGTGGCCCGCGCCATCGCCGCAGACCGTTAGCGCCACCGCCGCGCATTTGCGCTAACAGTTATCGCTAACAGCCTGACTTGGCGCGGAAAATCCGCATTTTCCGGGTTTTCGCGCGCCTCGCCTGCGTCTATACCGCCCGCAAATCCCGGATCAGGAGACCCCCATGACCATCACCGTCGGTATCAACGGTTTCGGGCGTATCGGCCGCGCCACGCTGGCGCATATTTCCGAGAGCCTGCGCAACGACATCAAGGTGGTGAAGGTCAACGCCACCGGCCCGCTCGAGACGGCGGCACATCTCATGCGCTATGACAGCGTGCATGGCCGCTTTGCCCACCCGATCACCATCGAGGGCAACACGATGGATCTGGGCCGCGGCCCGATCGAGATGTTTTCCACCTATGACATGACCGCGCTCGACTGGGAGGGCGTGGATGTGGTGATGGAATGCACCGGCAAGTTCAACGACGGGCTGACCGCCAAGACCCATCTGGAGCGCGGCGCGCGCAAGGTGCTGCTCTCGGCACCGGGCAAGAACGTAGACCGCACCGTGGTTTACGGCGTCAACCACGACGCGTTGCAGCCCGATGAGCGGATGATCTCGAACGGGTCGTGCACCACCAATTGCCTGGCACCGCTGGCCAAGGTTCTCAATGACGCCATCGGCATCGAATCGGGCATCATGACCACGATCCACGCCTATACCGGCGATCAGCCCACCCATGACCGCCGCCACAAGGATCTCTATCGCGCGCGCGCCGCCGCCATGTCGATGATCCCCACCTCCACCGGCGCGGCCAAGGCGCTGGGCGAGGTGCTGCCCGAACTGGCAGGGCGTCTCGACGGCTCTGCCATCCGGGTGCCCACGCCCAATGTCTCGGCGGTGGACCTCACCTTTGTGGCCGAGCGCGACGTGACCAAGGCGGATGTCAACGCCGTCGTGGCCGAGGCCGCCGCAGGCCCGATGAAGGGCATCCTCGGCTATGATCCCGAACCCAAGGTCTCGGTCGATTTCAACCATACCGAGGAAAGCTCCATCTTTGCTCCCGACCAGACCAAGGTGATTGGCAAGCGTCTGGTGCGGGTTCTGGCATGGTATGACAACGAATGGGGCTTTTCGTGCCGCATGGCCGATGTGGCCGTGGCGATGGGCCGCTTGCAGTAATCATTGCATCGCTTGCGCGATACGGTCCCGTCGGGCATACCCGGCGGGATATTTTTTGGTGAGGGGCTGCCCCATGACCAACCGCATTGCGATCGTGCTGGGGCTTATGCTCATCGGGGCCTTGGCCTATGACGTGCTGCAAGATGATGCGTCCGGCGTTCTCTTTCTTGCCCGCAAACTCATGGCTTTGATCGAATATCTTGCATTCTGGCGGTAGGGCTGCGCGTTTATGCTGTGCTTGACAGGTGGGTGCTTTCGGTTATGTTCGCATTGAATTGTTAGCGCTATCATGAAACAGGAGGAGCACCCATGGCACTCACACTGGCCATCAACGGCTTTGGCCGGATCGGGCGCAACGTGTTGCGCGCGCTGGTGGAATCGGGGCGCGAGGATGTCACGATTCGCGCCATCAACGATCTTGGCCCGGTCGAGACCAACGCCCACCTGCTCGAATTCGACAGCGTGCACGGGCGCTTTCCCGGCACGATCACCGTCGCGGGCGACACGATCGACGCCGGGCGCGGCCCGATTCGCGTCAGCGCCGAGCGCGATCCCGAGGCGCTCGACTGGGGCGATATCGACATCGTTCTGGAATGCACCGGGCTTTTCACCGACCGTGAGGCCGCCGCGCGGCACCTGAAGAACGGGGCGCGGCGGGTGCTTGTCTCGGCCCCGTCCAAGGGCGCGGATCGCACCGTGGTTTTTGGCGTCAACGAGGGCGATCTGGTGGCGGGTGACGTGATCGTGTCCAACGGATCGTGCACCACGAACTGTCTGGCACCCGTGGCCAAGGTGCTGCACGAAGCCATCGGCATCACCCGCGGCTTCATGACCACGGTGCACAGCTATACCGGCGATCAGCCGACGCTCGACCGGATGCACAAGGACCTTTACCGCGCGCGCGGTGCGGCGCTCAACATCATCCCCACCACCACCGGGGCGGCGCGGTCGGTGGGGCTGGTGCTGCCAGAGCTTGAGGGCCGTCTTGACGGCACCGCCATTCGCGTGCCGACGCCGAATGTGAGCGCGGTCGACCTGACATTCGAGGCCGCGCGCGACACCAGCGTGGGTGAGATCAACGCCGCCATCGCCGAGGCCGCGCGCGGCCCGCTCAAGGGGGTGCTCGATGTGACGGGGCGCGAGCTTGTCTCGTCGGATTTCAACCACAACCCCCTGAGCGCGGTCTTTGCCACCGATCAGACGCGGGTGATGGATGGCCACCTTGCCCGTGTGCTGGCGTGGTATGACAACGAATGGGGCTTTTCCAACCGGATGCTGGACGTGGCCGCCGCGATGGGGCGCGCGGCCTGACCGGGCCGCGCGCGCCGCGTCAGGGGATCAGCCGCGCGATATAGCCGGGCAGGGCAAAGGCCGCCTGGTGCACCTCGGGCGTGTAGTAATCCGTGGCAATCCCGGCGGCGTCAAAGCGGCCTTGCAGCACGTCGGGCGGGGTGGCACGCGCCGGGCCATCCGTGCCCCAGCCAAAGGCCATCGGCCCGCCGGCATAGGTGGGGATGGTGGCAAGGTAACAGGTCGCGTCGGTAAAAAGCGCGGTGAAGGCGCGCATCGTGTTGTGCAATTCCTCGGCTTGCAGGAACGGCACGCCGTTTTGCGTCACAAGGATGCCGTCAGGCGCCAGCGCCCGCTTGGCATGGCCATAGAACGTGTCGGTAAAGAGCACCTCGCCGGGGCCGACGGGATCGGTGGAATCGACGATGATGACATCATAGCCGCCCTTGGTCTGGCGGATGAACTCGGCCCCGTCGGCGATCACAAGCTCAAGGCGCGGATCGTCGAACGCGCCCGCGCTCAGCATCGGCAGGTATTCTTTCGAGAAATCCACCACGCCCGCGTCGATCTCGACCATGGTGACATGGGTCACGCTTGCGTGCCGCAGCACCTCGCGCGCCATGCCGCCATCGCCGCCGCCGATGATGAGCACGCGTTTCGCGGCCCCATGCGCGAGGATCGGCACATGGGTCAGCATCTCGTGATAGATGAAATTGTCGCCCTCGGTGGTCTGCACCACGTCGTCGAGCGTCAGCACGCGGCCAAAGGTGTTGTTTTCGAACACCTTCAGCCGCTGATGCGCGGTCTTGCTGTCGTAAAGCATTTCCTCCACGCGCAGGGATTGCGCGTAGTCGGGATGCAGGCTTTCGCGGGTCCAGTCGCTCATGCGGCGACACCGGCCTCGGTCACAAGGCCCTCGCCGCGTTTGAGCTCTGTCACGCGCACATCCGCAGTGCCAAAGGCCGCTTTGAGCACATCGACCGCAAGCCAGGGCCGGGCGTCGCCGCACATGAACACGTCGAACGCGCCATAGCCGATTTCGGGCCAGGTATGGACCGAGATATGGCTCTCGGCCAGCACCGCCACGCCCGAGACGCCCTGCGGCGAAAACTTGTGCGTGTGGATGTGCAGCAGAGTGGCCCCGCAGGTATCCACGCAATCGCGGAACGCCTTTTGGATGCGGGCCTCGTCATCAAGGCCGTGGCCACTCACCACTTCGATGATGAGATGGGTGCCCGCGAAAACCGCGCCGTCGCGCCGGATGAAATGATCATCGCGGTCCTCGGCCAGCACATCGCGGGGCAGGGTGGTGGTATCGTTCGCGGGGGTGATCCCGCGGGCGGTGTCTTCCTCATGGGCGCCTGTCTCCAGACCGATCCCCAGTTGGAAGAGGTTGGCGTCTTTCATGGCGCTCCCCTTCTTACCAGTAGATTGAATCCAGTCGGTCCCTTAGCGCCCCCCCAGAAAGACATCCGAAGTTGGGATCGGTCCCGATCAAGTGATGGGGCAGATAGGGGTGCGCCTCGAGTCGTGCAAGCGGTTTTTTCTGCGCGTGCGAGAAAATGGGGAATCTGGTTCTCTTTTACCTCGGGTGGAAAGGGGGGATGCGCCCCGAAAAAACACGCCAAAATTGGGGTATATTAATACCGTTATTATAACATACTGTTTTATAACGTGTATTTATACTCAAACGCCGTTGACGTGCCGATATATCCGCGTATAACCCAGCGATCGACCGGCCCCGGCCTGACCGTGGCCCGGACATCATTGGAATAACAGCAAGGTTCTGCCCGAAATGAAGACGTTTTCCGCAAAACCGGCAGATATCGAGAAGAGCTGGATCGTGATCGACGCCGAAGGCGTGGTTCTGGGTCGTCTCGCCTCGATCATCGCCATGCGCCTGCGCGGCAAGCACAAGCCGAGCTTTACGCCGCACATGGATATGGGTGACAACGTGATCGTCATCAATGCCGACAAGGTGCAACTGACCGGCAACAAGCGCAACAAGCCCAACTACTGGCACACCGGCCATCCCGGCGGCATCAAGAGCCGCACCACGGGTGAGATCCTCGAGGGCAAGCACCCCGAGCGCGTGGTGATGCAGGCCGTCAAGCGGATGCTGCCGGGCAACCGGCTGTCGCGCACGCAGATGACGCATCTGCGCGTCTATGCCGGGGCCGCGCATCCCCATGAGGCCCAGAACCCGCAGGTTCTGGACGTCAAGAACATGAACTCCAAGAATACGCGGGTGGCTTACTGATGGCTGAAGAAATCAAATCCCTCGAAGGTCTCGAAGCCGTCGCAGGTGACGTGGGCGTGGCCGCCGCATCGTTTGAGGCCCCTCGTGAGCCCGAGCGCGATGCGCTTGGCCGCTCTTATGCCACCGGCAAGCGCAAGGACGCGGTCGCCCGCGTCTGGATCAAGCCCGGCTCGGGCAAGGTTGTCGTCAACGGCAAGCCGATCAACGAATATTTCGCGCGCCCCGTGCTGCAGATGATCCTCAAGCAGCCGTTCACCGTGTCGGGCACCGAAGGTCAGTTCGACGTGATGGCGACGGTCAAGGGTGGCGGCCTCTCGGGTCAGGCGGGCGCGGTCAAGCATGGCGTGTCCAAGGCGCTCCAGCTTTACGATCCCAGCTTGCGCGGCGCGCTCAAGGCCGCCGGTTTCCTCACCCGCGACAGCCGCGTGGTCGAGCGCAAGAAATACGGCAAGGCCAAGGCGCGCAAGAGCTTCCAGTTCTCCAAGCGTTAAGCGCGCCGGACCGACCAGAAGACCGTGGAAGGCCGCACCCGTGCGGCCTTTCTCATGTCGGGATGGCGGGGCAGGGGCGGGACGGTAAAATTGCCCGGTTTTCCCTTGCGCGTGCCAAGGCGCGCCCATAGAACGCCCGTGATCTTGACCGCCGCGGACGCCTCCGCGGCCCGATGCATAGGAAAGGACGAACATGCAGGTCACCGAAACCCTCAACGAAGGTCTCAAGCGCGGCTACCGGTTGGTGCTGACGGCGCAGGCCCTCGACGACAAGGTTAACGCCAAGCTCAAGGAAGCGCAGCCCGATATCGAGCTCAAGGGCTTTCGCAAGGGCAAGGTGCCGCTGCCGCTGTTGAAAAAGCAGTTCGGCCAGCGCGTGCTTGGCGAGGCGATGCAGGAAAGCGTCGATGACGCGATGAAGGCCCATTTCGAGGAAAAGGGCGAGCGCCCGGCGTTCGAGCCGAATGTGAAAATGACCAACGAGGCGTGGCAAGAGGGCGATGATGTCGAGGTCGAGATGACCTACGAGGCGCTGCCCGCGATCCCCGAGGTCGATCTCGCCTCGGTCACGCTCGAGCGGATGGTGGTCAAGGCCGACGAGGCGGCCATCGACGAGGCGTTGAAGAACCTCGCCGAGAGCGCGCAGGATTTCACCGACCGCGACGAGGGTGCCGCGTCCGAGGATGGCGACCAGGTCGTGGTCGATTTCGTCGGCAAGGTGGACGGCGAGGCGTTCGAGGGCGGCAGCGCCGAGGATTACCCGCTGGTGCTTGGCTCCGGCAGCTTCATCCCCGGTTTTGAAGAGCAGCTTGTCGGCGTCAAGACCGGCGACGAGAAGGCCGTGACCGTCACCTTCCCCGAGGAATACGGGGCCGAACATCTGGCGGGCAAGGAAGCGGTTTTCGACTGCACCGTGAAGGCCGTCAAGAAGCCCGTCGCCGCCGAGATCAACGACGATCTGGCGCAGAAATACGGGGCCGAGAGCCTTGATGCGCTCAAACAGCAGATCGGCGAGCGGCTGGAGCAGGAATATGCCGGGGCGGCGCGCGCGATCCTCAAGCGCAACGTTCTGGATGCGCTTGACGCGTTGGTGAGTTTCGAGTTGCCGCCGACGATGGTGGAGACTGAGGCCAAGCAGATCGCGCATCAGCTCTGGCACGAGGAAAACCCCGACCACGAGGGCCACGATCACCCCGATGTTACCCCGACCGACGAGCATGTGAGCCTGGCAGAGCGCCGGGTGCGGCTGGGTCTCTTGCTTGCCGAACTGGGCCAGAAGGCCGAGGTCGAGGTAACCGATGCCGAGATGACGCAGGCGGTGATGAACCAGGCCCGCCAATATCCCGGCCACGAGCGGGAATTCTTTGAATTCGTGCAGAAAAACCCGCAGATGAGCCAGCAGTTGCGCGCGCCCATCTTCGAGGACAAGGTGATCGACTACGTGGTCGAGCTGGCCTCCGTCACCGACAAGGACGTGACCAAGCAAGAGCTTGAAGCCGCGATCGAGGCGATGAACGACGAATAAGGCGGTCATCGACCCCGAAAGAAAACAGGGCCGCCCCGGGGAGAGTGGGGCGGCCCTTTTCGTTCCGGCACCCGGATCGGGCGAGGCCCGACTCGGAGGCGCGAGATTGGGGGATCAGGCGCTGATATCCGAGTGCGAACGAACCCTGTCGGCCAGCGCCGCCTTGAGGCGGAGCGCGGCGAGTTTTTCGGTGACGGTGGCGGCGGCGGCAATTTGCTCGTCGCAATAGATTTCCAGATCGCTCTTGGCCGGTTTGCGTGTCCGACGAGAGGCAAGGGCAAGGGCCTCGGCCTCCGCTAGAAAGACATCACCCTCTATTCCGGCAAAGGCGCGGATGCGATTGATGCGCTCGTCCGAGCAATCGAGCAGCGCGGCCATGGCCTCGACCTTGCCCATGTCGGCGGTTTTTCCGAGATAATCATAGGGCGCGTTGCCCGAGCGGATCATCACGCGGTTCATCACCGGGTCGATCACCGCGACAGCATCGAGAACGCCGGCGTCGCGGCCATATTCGAACGCGCCCACCATCACTTCGGAGGTGACGTAAGAGATAGAGTTCCGCGCGCGTCCCGTCCGGGAAAGGCGTTCGGTATCCACACAGAACCGCGTTGCCTCCCAGAGTTGCGGGCTTCGCAGCGGCGGTTCCCCGTCGAGGATATCGACGAAAACATCGGCCAGCATATGCGGGCCGGTGGTCTGCAACAGGCGCATGCACCCCACGACATTGCCCATGTCATCGAGCGAGATGACATGCGCCGGGTCAAGCGCGTCGAATTCGTCGATCTCAAGGCCATCATCCGTCACGGTGACATCCCATCCAAGCCGGTCCTGGAACACACGCGCCCTGAGGCGATACATCTCTGACAGCAGATCGCCAAAGCGATCCCGGTTCAGAGCATCTATGACGATGATCATTGTTCTGTCCCCAATCTGATATCGATGGGGACAGGGTGGCGCATTGCCGGACCATGCGCCATTAGGGGTTTCCCGTAGGGGCGGCGCTTTACCGGTAACATTTTGGCGATGTGAATAAAGGGGCGGCGCGGTCAGCTTGGCTGCACGATACCGAAACCAACGGCACGCCCGATCGCCTGCGAGGTGCTGAATGCGCCAAGCTTGGTGCGGGCCGAGCGCAGATGCACCTCGACCGTGCGATGCGAGATCGACAGGATATCGCCGATATCCTGCTGCGATTTGCCCTCTGCCACCCATTGCAGGATTTCGCGTTCGCGTGCGGACAGGGGCTGCAAATGCAACACCGCCATCGACAGGCCCGAACTCATCACGTTGTCATGCATGTGCACGGCGGCCATCTGAAGGTCGCCGATGGCCTTTCTCTTGAGGCCCTGCCACTCCGCCTCGGGGCAATCGCGGGTGACGCTCAACAAGCCGATATCGCCATAAGGGCCGCGCACCGGAACCGTCAGGCCACGGTCCGAGACGCCAAAATCCGGTGCATCGGCGAACACGGTGCGAAAATGGGCGGTTTGTTCCAGCCGTGTCCAGTCCACTGGCGCAATCGACTTTCGCCCCACATGAATGGTTGGATCTATCCGGTGCAACCCCTTGCGCATGTAATGCTCGATCCAGTCGGGGCGGTAATTGGCAAAGCCCTGAACCGCGCCGGAGACAGGATTGAAGGTTGCATAAGAGGCGTGATCGAATTCGAGCGTCTGGCACAGGGTATCGAGGAACCGCGTGAAACGGTCATCGGTATGTGGCGTTTTGCTCAGGTCGATCAAATCCATCAAACAGGTCCGTTGATGAGCACAGTTCGCCCACTATAGAGACAAGCCCTTGATCTGGCAATCACGCGTGCACTGCGCCTGTTTCGCGCGGATTTTCGCCTGCGAGGGGCCGGTCGCGATTATGCGCGAAGATGCGTAAACGAAAAACACCGCGCGAGGGCGTCGCGCGGTGTGTCGTCACGTTTGGGCCTTTGGTGGCCTGATGCTCAGGCGGTTTCGTCGCCCGAACCCGAGCCGCCATCATAGTCATCCTCGGCGGCACCGCCAAGATCATCGAACAGTTCGGCGATCTCGAAATCGGCGGCAGCCTCTTCCTCGGCGGCTGCATCCTGGATGGATTTGCCGGAGGCCTGGAGCTCTGCTTCCTCGACCGAGCGCGCCACGTTGAGCGCGATGGTGGCCATCACCTCGGGATGCAGGTGGATTTCCACCTCGTGCAGCCCAAGCGCCTTGATCGGGCGACGGATGATCGCCTGCTTGCGGTCGATGGTAAAGCCCTCGGCGGTGACGGTATCGGCCACGTCGCGGGTGCTGACGGAGCCATAGAGGTTGCCGCCGTCGGAGGCCTGGCGAATCACGATGAATTGCTGGCCGTCGAGCTTGTCGGCGAGTGCCTGCGCCTCTTTGCGGGTCTCGAGGTTCTGCGCCTCAAGCTGCGCCTTGCGGGCCTCGAAATCGGCGATGTTGCGTTCCGAGGCGGTCAGCGCCTTGCCCTGCCGCAACAGGAAATTGCGCGCGAAGCCGGGTTTGACCTCGACCACATCGCCCATCTGGCCAAGCTTGGCCACGCGTTCCAGAAGGATCACTTGCATGGTCTTGACTCCTTATTTCACGGCATAGGGCAGAAGCGCGAGAAAGCGCGCGCGCTTGATGGCGCGCGACAATTCGCGTTGCTTCTTGCCCGAGACGGCGGTGATGCGCGACGGCACGATCTTGCCGCGCTCGGAGATGTAGCGCTGCAACAGGCGGGTGTCTTTGTAGTCGATCTTCGGCGCGTTGTCGCCCGAGAAGGGGCAGACCTTGCGACGACGGAAAAACGGTTTGGTAGCCATGGGTTATCGTCCTTTTCTCAGCGATGGGATCAGCGGCGTTCGCGGCGTTCGCCGCGGTCGCCACGCTCTTCGCGCTTTTGCATCTGCACCGACGGCCCCTCTTCGTGGGCATCGACCTTGATGGTCAGCACGCGCATCACATCGTCGTGCAGGCGCATAAGGCGCTCCATTTCCTGCACGGCGGCGGCGGGCGCGTCGGTCCTGAGAAAGGCGTAATGGCCCTTGCGGTTCTTGTTGATCTTGTAGGCCATCGTCTTGACGCCCCAATACTCGCTCTCGATAACCTTGCCCCCGTTATCGGCGAGAATTGTGCCAAAATGCTCGATGAGCCCCTCGGCCTGCGCGTTGGAAAGATCCTGGCGCGCGATCATCACATGCTCGTAAAGCGGCATGTCGTCTCCATTTCTGTCAAGGCGCATTTCATAGGGCGGGCGATACCCGTTTCGCTGCCCGTCCACGAGAGTCTGCGCGGTCCATAACGATTGCGAAAGGTTCGCGGCGTATACCGTGCCCGGCGCGGTGCTGCAAGGGCGGTGTTGTCGGGCGCGGCTTTGCCGCCCTGTCGCCCTATTCGGGGCAAGATTGGCGTGCAGGGTATGGGTAATAGGTACGGAGGGTGAAATGGTTGCGCTTCCAGATTTCGACCGCGAGTTTTCAGGCCCGCCCCTGCTTGGCGATGAGGCGGATACCGCCTTGGCGGGCCACGATAATGGCCTTGCCGGGCTGGCGCTGCGGCTTGCGGGGGGCGGGCTGATCGTCGCGGCGCTTGGGCTATGGGTCGTGCCGTCGCATACGGGCGATGCGGCCATGATGCTGGTAAAGCTTTTATTCTCGGTCGTGCTGTTCTGGGCGGGGATGCTGGCGCTCCACGCCGCGCGTGGCCCCGACCGGCGGCCCGATATCGAGATCGACGCCCGCGCACGCGAATTGCGCCTGCGCCTGTCCCAAAGGCACGGCACCACCACCGCCGAGGTGCACCGGTTCGACGATCTGCACGAGCTTTCGCTGCGCGACGGCCTGCTGAGTGCGCGCGACCGGACCGGGTGCCTTGTCGTGTCCATCGAGGTGGCGGGCAGACGCGGCGAACGCGCCTTGCAGCAGGCGCTGGCCTGCGCGGTCTGAGCCGGGCAGGGCCACGGCGGCCGCGCTCCGCTGCCCTGTGTTCGCCAATCCACAGGGGGTGTTTGAAACTGTGCCCTTGTTCTTTGCGCGGGATCGCTCATTTTCCCAAGTGTTGAACGCGTTTTTAACGGATTGGAGTCCTGACCATGAAATCTATGCTTTTCGCAGCCGCCCTCGCCCTCTCTGCCACGGCGGTGCATGCCGCACCCGAAACCTACGAGCTTGACCCCGGCCATAGCCAGGTCGTGTTCACCTATAACCACCTCGGTTTCTCGACCACGACGGGGATGTTCTCCGGCTTCGAGGGCGAGATCGCCTTTGACGCAGAAGACCCGGCCAATTCCTCGGTCAACGTCGCGATGCCGGTGATGTCGATGTTCACCGGTTGGGAAAAGCGCGAGGCGCATTTCATGTCCGAGGAGTTTTTCGGCGCGACAGAGGGTGATATGGTCACCTTCACCTCCACCGGGATCGAGGTCACCGGCGAGAATACCGCGCTCATCACCGGTGATCTGACCATGAACGGGATTACCAAATCGGTGGTGCTCGACACGGTGCTAAACCAAAAGGCCGATGCCCATCCGATGAACAACCGCCCCTGGCTCGGCTTCAGCGCCACGACCACGCTCTTGCGCACGGATTTCGAGCTTGGCAAATTCGCGCCCTATGTCAGCGATGAAGTCGAGGTGATGATCTCGATTGAGGCCGGCAAGCCCGAATAACCCCGCAATCCCGACAGGGCCGGGCCGTCCGCGATGCGGGCGGCCCTGTCCATTGGCTCAGGTGCCGTAGGCCCGTCGCGCGCCGATCACCTCGCTCACCGCGCCAATCACGATATCGGCCACGGCATCGCAGTCGGCCCGGCTGAGCCGCGCGGGCAGGCGCACATCGCAGGCGCGCATCAGCATCGCCCGTGTGCGCGGCAGATCAGGCGTGCCGCCGGGCAGGAACCCCCAGTTCCAGAACGCGCGCGCATTATCTGCGCTTTGGCCAAATATCTGCACCTTGACGCCCCGCGCCGCCGCGATGGCGGCGAAATCGCGGGTCTCGGCATCGCCCAACCCCACAAGGTTGAACTGGATCGAATCGGGTGCGCGCTCTTCTCCCACCAGCGCCTCGGGCACCGACAGCCAGGGCGAGGCATCGAGCCGCGCCGCAACGCGATCATGATTCGCGCGCCCCGCCTGCACCCGCCGCGCAATCTCGGGCAGTTGCGCGCGGATGATCGCCGCCGACAGGTTGTTCAGCCGCAGATTATAGAGCGGTAGCCGGTTCTGCCAGCGTGCAAACGCCGCCTCTAGCGCGGCATCAGGCGCGGCCATGTGCTTGGCCCAGTTATGCTCATAGGCGCCCGACATGATCACCGCGCGCGCCACCAGATCGGCATCATCGGTGACAAGAATGCCGCCCTCGCCCGCGTTCACCATCTTGTAGGACTGGAAACTGAAACAGCCCACCCGGCCCAGCGTGCCGATCTTGCGCCCCCGCCAGATTGTGCCAAGCGAATGCGCGGCATCCTCCACCACCGGCAGGCCACGCGCCTCGGCCAGCGCCATGATCGCATCCATATCCGAGGTATGGCCGCGCATGTGGCTCACCAACACGGCATCGACCCCGTCCAGCCGCGCCTCGAAATCGGCCAGATCAATGCGGTAATCCTCGCCCACCTCGCACAGCACCGGCACCAGATCGGCATGGACCACCGAGGACGGCACGGCGGCAAAGGTAAAGCCGGGAATCAGAACCCGCCCCCCGCGCGGCAGATCAAGCGCCTTCAGCGAGAGAAACAGCGCCGCCGAACAGGACGACACCGCCAGCGCGTAGGCCGTGCCCATTTCGGCGGCGAATTCGCGTTCCAGCAGGGCCACGGGCGCATCCTGCGGCGCGGTATAGCGAAACAGGTCTCCGCTCGAAAGCAGCCGGTCGATCTCGGCGCGCGCGGCCTCGGGGATGGGTTCGGCATCATGGACATTGGGGGCTTGCGTCATATTTCGGCTTTCCTGAAAACGGGTTTCGGCTTTCCCGAACATATAGGCCCGAAATGTGACGATTTGTCAAAGCCTGTCAAAACCCCAGCCGGTCGCGCAGCGCAAACCAGCTCATCGCCAGCACCAGAAGCGGGTTGCGCAGCGCCGCCCCACCGGGAAAGGCCGGGCAGGGCACCCGCGCCATGCAGTCGAACCCCTCTGAGCGCCCGCGCACCGCCTCGGCCATCAGTCGCCCCGCCAGCGTTGCCATGCCAAGCCCATGCCCCGAATAACCCGAGGCCGAGAGGATATTGGGCGCCACTTGCGCCAGATACGGCATCCGCCGCATCGTGATCGCGAGCGTGCCGCCCCAGGCATAATCGAGCGTCACATCCCCCAGATGGGGGAAAATCTCCAGCATCGGCCTGGAGACCGTGGCGCGGATATCGCGCGGAAACCGGTAGCCATAGCTCTCGCCGCCGCCAAAAAGCAGTCGTTTGTCATGGCTCAGGCGAAAGTAATTCACCACGAATTTCGTGTCGGCCACCGCCACGTCACGGGTCAGCACGCGCGCGGCATCCTCTCCCAGGGGCTCGGTCGCCACGATGAAATTGTTGATCGGCATGACGCGGGCGGCAACCTTGCGCTCCAGCCCGCCCAGGTAGCCGTTGCAGGCAAGGATCAGGTGATCGGCCTCGACATGACCGGCATCGGTGGCCACCCGCAGCCGCGCCCCCCGCCGGATGTCCTGCACCTCCGAGCGCTCGTATATCCGCACCCCCGCCGCCTCTGCCGCCCGCGCAAGGCCAAGCGCATAGCTGAGGGGATGCAAATGCGCCGCCCCCATATCGAGCGTGCCGCCGTGATAGGCGGGCGAGGGGCAGAGCGCGGCAAAGGCGTCGCGGTCGAGCGTCTCGATCTCGCCATAGCCATATCGCGCGGCCAGATGATCGGCATAGGCGTGCTCGCCCGCCATCTCGCGCGGCGTGAAACAGGCATGGGCCACGCCCGGCTTCAGGTGACAGTCGATCGCGTGCCGCGCGACCAGCCCCTTGACCAGCGCCTTGGCCTCCTCGCCCAGCCGCCACAGATGCGCGGCGTCATCCGCGCCCACCAGCCGCTCCAGCGCGGTCTGTTCCATCCGCTGCCCGCTGCCCAACTGCCCGCCATTGCGCCCCGAGGCGCCAAAGCCCACGCGCTGCGCCTCCAGCAGCACCACGTCAAGCCCCGCCTCCGCCAGATGCAGCGCCGCCGAAAGGCCGGTATAGCCCGCGCCCACCACGCAGATATCGGCGCGCGCGGTCCCTTTGAGCGGCGCGCGCGGCGGCGGCGCTTCGGCGGTGGCGGCATACCAGCTTGGCGGATAGGCCCCGCGCCGGTCATTGGCATGGAGTAGGTTCATGGCTTCTTCTTGGTTAAAATACCCTAAATCCGGCGGGTGCAGCCCGGCTCAGACGTTGAGCAGCAGGTGCTCGCGCTCCCACGGGCTGATGACTTGCAGGAATTCCTCGTATTCGGTGCGTTTCACGATGGCATAGACGCGGGCAAAATCCGGCCCGAGGATCGCGTGCAGATCCTTGGCCTCCTCAAAGAGGTCGAGCGCGTCGCCCATCACGTTGGGAATATCCGGCTCGCCGGAATAGGCGTCGCCCTTGAACTGCTTGTCTGGCCACTCCTCCCTCATAATCCCCAGAAGCCCGCAGGCAAGGCTTGCCGCGATGCCAAGATAGGGGTTGCAATCCATCCCCGCCATGCGGTTTTCAACCCGGCGCGAGTCCGGCCCCGAAAGCGGCACGCGAATGCCGGTGGTGCGGTTGTCGCGCCCCCAGGCGAGGTTGATCGGCGCGGCGTGATCGCGCACGTAACGGCGATAGGAATTGACGTAAGGGGCCAGCACCGCGATGGCCGAGGGCAGGTGTTTCTGCAACCCGCCGATAAAGTGGAAAAAGAGGTCCGTCTCGCCGCCCTGCGGCCCGGCAAAGAGGTTGCGCCCGCTCTGCATGTCGAGGATCGAGTGGTGGATATGCATGGCGCTGCCCGGCTCGTCCGCGATCGGCTTGGCCATGAAGGTGGCAAAGCAATCATGCCGCAACGCCGCCTCGCGGATGAGGCGCTTGAAATAGAACACCTCATCGGCCAGCTTGATCGGATCGCCGTGGCGCAGGTTGATTTCGAGCTGCCCCGCGCCGCCCTCCTGCGTGATGCCGTCGATCTCGAAGCCCTGCGCCTCGGCGAAATCGTAGATATCGTCGATGACGGGGCCGAACTCGTCCACCGCTGTCATCGAATAGGCCTGCCGCGCGGCGGCGGGGCGGCCCGAGCGGCCCATCATCGGCTTGATCTCGTGGGCGGGGTCAAGGTTGCGGGCGACGAGAAAGAATTCCATCTCGGGGGCCACCACCGGCTTCCAGCCGCGCTCGTGATACATCGCGACCACCCGGCGCAGCACGTTGCGTGGGCTGAACGGGATCGGCGTGCCCTCGCGGTCGAACGCATCATGGATCACCTGGATGGTCCAATCCGCGGTCCACGGCGCGGCAGAGGCGGTGGACATGTCCGGGCGCAGGATCATGTCACGCTCGATAAATCCCTCTTCGCCCGCGGCCTCGCCCCAATCGCCGGTGATGGTCTGGTAAAAGATTGAATCGGGCAGGTGGAAATATTCCTGCCGGGCGAATTTGGTGGCGGGCACCGCCTTGCCGCGCGCGATGCCGGGCAGGTCCGAGATGATGCATTCCACCTCGTCAAGGCGGCGGCCTTCAAGATAGGCCTGCGCGGCGGCGGGCAGGGCGGCGGTGAGTTGGCCGAGGTCAGCCATGACGGCCCCCTTTCATCAGGATATCGGCAAGCGTGCCTGCCATGGCGGCGCTGTCGGTGGGTGTGTCGAGCAGGGCGCGCGCGTGGTCGCGCAGCGGGTCGGGCACCACGCCGATGGCGCGATGCTCGATCAAACGGTCCATCATGGTGGCGTCGAATTCGGGATGGGGCTGGACGGTGAATATGTTGGGGCCATAGCGCAGCGCCGCGATTTCGCAGCCCTCGGCGCGGCCCACCACCTCGGCCCCCGGCGGGGCGGTGACGACCTGATCCTGGTGCCAGGCGTTGAGGGTGAGGGGGCGGCCGTCGATCTGGTATTGCGTGGCCCCCACGCGCCAGCCATCCGGGTGCTTGACCACCTCGCCGCCCAGCGCCTGCGCGATGATCTGGTGGCCGAAACACACCCCCACCAGCGGGCGGCCCGCGTCGCGGATCTCGCGGATGAGCGCCTCGAGCGGGGCAATCCACGGGTGATCCTCGTAAACCCCGTGTTTCGAGCCGGTAACAAGCCAGCCATCGGCGGCCTGCGCCCCGTCGGGAAAGACGCCGTCAACCACGTCATAGGGTGCAAATTCGAAGCCGTGCCCGTCGAGCAGGCGCGCGAACATGGCGTCGTAATCGCCAAGGCTGTCGCGCACGATATCGGGGGCGTGGCCGGTTTTCAGGATGCCGATTTTCATGGGGGGTGATCCGTTTTTGATCAAATTTAGAGTGGAGGCCTTCCCCAGCCTACACCGTTTCGAGATAGACCTTCCAGTGATCCTGCGCGGCCATCGCGTCGATGCGCGCATGTTCCTGCCGCTTGGTCATCACCAGGTTGGCGATGAGCCCTGCCGGAAAGATGCGCGCGATCAACGGGTTGGCCTCGAATGCGTCGATCGCGGCGGCCCAGTCGGGGGCAAGCTGCGGCAGCTCTGCCTCGTAGGCGTTACCGGTGATCGGCGCGGGCGGGATCATAGCGTCGTCGATGCCGGTGATCGCGGCCCCGAGGATGGCGGCGAAGGTGAGGTAGGGGTTGATGTCGCCGCCCGCCACGCGATGCTCGATCCGGCGTGCGGCGGGTGGCCCGCCGGGGATGCGCAGCGCGGCGGTGCGGTTCTCATAGCCCCATCCCGCCCCGGTGGGCGCATGGGCACCGGGCACGAGACGTGCGTAACTGTTTGCGTGGGGCGCAAAAATCAGCGTCGAGGCGGGCATGGCGGCGAGGCATCCGGCGACGGCGGCGCGCAGGATATCGGTGCCTTGCGGCGTGCCGTCGTCAAAGACGTTGCGCCCGTCCGCATCGAGCACCGAGAAATGCATGTGCATCCCGTTGCCGCTATCGGCGTCGAAGGGTTTGGCCATGAACGTGGCGACAAAACCATGACGCCGCGCCAGGCCCTTGATAAGGTTCTTGAAAAGCCATGTATCATCGGCGGCGCGCATGGCCGATTGGTGGTGCAGGGTCAATTCGAACTGCCCGATCCCGGCCTCGCTGATCGCCGATTCCACCGGAATGCCCATCTCGGCCCCCGCCGAATAGAGCGCCGACAGAAAGCTGTCAAAGGCGTCCATCTGCCCGAGGCTGAGGATGCCGGGGGCCTTCATGCGCCGCCCGGATCGCGGATCACGCACTGTTTTCAATGACTTGCCAGCAGGCTCCACCAGCGTGAATTCAAGCTCGGTGGCGGCGAACACCTCCCATCCGCGCGCGGCGTAACTGGCGAGAACCGCGGCCAGCGCGTGGCGCGGATCGCCCTCGAAGGGGGCACCATCCTCGGTATGCATGACCATCGGCACCAGCGCCTGCGGCTCTTCCAGCCACGGCAAGGGCACCGCGCCGCGCGATGTCGCAAACAGCCGCCCGTCGATATCGCCACTGTCGAAAACCAGCGGAGAGCCTTCTATATCTGCGCCGAAAATGTCGAGATTCAAGGCGCTTAGCGGCATACGCAGGCTGCCGTCATCGAGCTTGTCGGCAAAGCTCGCAGGCAGGCGCTTGCCGCGCATCCGGCCGTTGAGGTCGCAGGCGGCCACGCGGAAGGTCTGGAACTGTGTGAGGTCCATCGGGGAAGTCCTGATCGGGATTTTGGCAAGCGTAGCGCGCGGCGGGGGGGCTTGCCAAGAGTAATTTGATCAAAAGGGCACCTCGATTTTTGACCGTTTTCGCTGCCACGCAGCGGTGCGATTTGGGTGAGGCTGGATGTCGTGGTCGGCTGACGGCCTTATGCCTCCCA